>JANMAS010000448.1:0-10449 GCA_031359975.1 Burkholderiales bacterium | reverse complement strand
GGCAAGTCGCGCGCACCCAATCGCTCGATGTTCTATGCGATGGGCTACGAAGAAGGCGACTTTCGCAAGCCGATGGTCGGTGTCGCCAATGGCCACAGCACTATCACGCCCTGCAACTCGGGCCTGCAGAAGCTGGCGGATGCGGCCATCGCGGGCATCGAGGAAGCCGGCGGCAACGCGCAAGTGTTCGGCACGCCCACCATCTCGGATGGCATGGCGATGGGCACCGAGGGCATGAAGTATTCGCTGGTCAGCCGTGAAGTGATCTCGGACTGCATCGAAACCTGCGTCGGCGGCCAATGGATGGACGGCGTGCTGGTGATCGGCGGCTGCGACAAGAACATGCCCGGCGGCCTGATGGGAATGCTGCGCGCCAACGTGCCCGCCATCTACGTCTACGGCGGCACCATCCTGCCGGGTCACTACAAGGGCCAGGACCTGAACATCGTGAGCGTGTTCGAGGCGGTGGGCCAGAACGCCGCCGGCAACATGAGCGACGAGGACCTGAAGGAAATCGAAAAGCGCGCGATTCCCGGCACCGGCTCCTGCGGCGGCATGTACACGGCCAACACCATGAGTTCGGCTTTCGAGGCGCTGGGCATATCGTTACCCTACTCCTCGACCATGGCCAATCCGCACGGCGAGAAGGTCAACTCGGCCCGGGAGTCGCCCATGGTGCTGATCGAGGCGATCAACAAGGACATCACGCGGCGCGACCTCGGGACCTGGACGGCGATCGAGAACGGGGTGGCCGTTATATGGGCCACCGGCGGCTCCACCAATGCGGTGCTGCACTTCCTGGCCATCGCGCATGCCGCCGAGGTGCCGTGGACGATCGACGATTTCGAGCGCATCCGTCGCCGCACGCCGGTGCTGTGCAACCTCAAGCCCAGCGGTGAATTCCTGGCGGTGGATCTGCACCGCGCCGGCGGCATCCCGCAGGTGATGAAAACGCTGCTGGTGGCCGGCCTGCTGCACGGCGACTGCATCACCATCACCGGCAAGACGGTGGCCGAAACCCTGGCCGAAATCCCCGATCAACCGCGCACCGACCAAACCGTCATCCGCCCGATCGGCAACCCGATGTACGGCCACGGCCACCTGGCGATCCTGCGCGGCAACCTGTCGCCCGAAGGCTGCGTGGCCAAGATCACCGGCCTGAAAACACCGGTGATGACCGGCCCGGCGCGGGTGTTCGAAGACGAACAATCCGCGCTCGCCGCGATCATGGCCAACCAGATCAAGGCCGGCGATGTGATGGTGCTGCGCTACCTGGGCCCGAAAGGCGGACCGGGCATGCCCGAGATGCTGGCGCCCACCGCCGCTCTGATCGGGCAAGGCCTGGGCGAAAGTGTGGGCCTGATCACCGACGGCCGGTTTTCAGGTGGCACCTGGGGCATGGTGGTGGGCCATGTGGCGCCCGAGGCCTACGAAGGCGGGCTGATCGCGCTGGTGCACGAGGGTGATTCGATCACCATCGACGCCCACAAACTCCTGCTGACCCTGAACGTGGATGAGGCGGAGATCGGCCGCCGCCGTGCCGCATGGCAAGCACCGGCGCCGCGTTACACCCGCGGTGTGCTGGCCAAGTTTGCGCGCAACACCTCGAGTGCCAGCCTGGGCGCGGTGCTGGATCGCTTCGACGGCTGATCGGCCGGTCGTTCGAGGATCAGCTCAGCGGCGCCGATCAGCGCCGGTGCGCCGATCCTTGTTGTCGGCGCCCATCCCGAGTGCCTCCAGGCTGCGTTGGCGGCGTTGTTCCTTGCGCGCATCGAGCTTTTCCATCTCGCGCCGCCGGTTGAGGCCGCTTGAATCGGCCCATGCCCACCACAGCGCCGACAACACAAACGGCAGGATGAACTTCCACAGATCGCCAAAAAGCTCGAGATTCCACTGCGCGGGTGGCCCGTAGCCGAAAAACTTCAGCAGCACAAGAATGACACCAAGGATCGCGAACCACATCTTGGGCCTTTCGAGGCGGGGGCCAGGGGCGGGGCGGATGAGCAGACCGTGGCTACTGTGTGTCAACCCGGCGTCGCATAATTCGTTGAAAACCACTGTAACCCAAGTGCTGTTCGAGGCGCGTTGACGCCCGGAAGGAGACTCATGAAAGGCTCATTGATGCTGTTGGCGGCCTGCGCCGCCCTGCCGGCATTCGCCGCCGACGAACTGGCGGCCAAGAAGCAGATCTGCATGAGTTGCCATGCGATCGACTCGCCCTCGGTGGGGCCGGCCTTCAAGGCGGTAGCCGCCAAATACGCGGGCGATGCCGCCGCCGCCAAGGTGCTGGCGGCCAAGATCCTGAAGGGTGGCGTGGGCGTGTGGGGCCAGACACCGATGCCGGCGATCACGCAGGTGAACGCCGCCGAAGCCAATAAGCTGGTGAGCTGGGTGCTGTCGCTGAAGTAGTCGCGCCGGTGACGTAGAGGCCCTTTCGGGCCTCCACGTCACATCAGTTGTTCTCCGACAACTGATCCAGGATCGCCGGGTTTTCCAGCGTGCTGGTGTCTTGCGTGATGGCTTCGCCCTTGGCGATGGAGCGCAGCAGGCGGCGCATGATCTTGCCGGAGCGCGTCTTGGGCAGGTTGTCGCCAAAGCGGATGTCTCTCGGCTTGGCGATCGGGCCGATTTCCTTGCCCACCCAGTTGCGCAGTTCGGCGGCGATCTTCTTCGCCTCTTCGCCGGTGGGGCGCGAGCGCTTGAGCACCACGAAGGCGCAGATCGCTTCGCCGGTGGTGTCGTCGGGGCGGCCCACCACGGCCGCTTCGGCCACCAGCGCGGTGTGCGAGACGAGCGCGCTCTCGATCTCCATCGTGCCCATGCGGTGGCCGCTCACGTTGAGCACGTCGTCGATGCGGCCACCGATGGTGAAGTAGCCGCGTTGCACATCGCGGCCGGCGCTGTCGCCGGCCAGGTAGTAGCCCTTCAGCTCCGGCGGGTAGTAGCTCGATTTGTAGCGCTCCGGATCGCCCCAGATGGTGCGGATCATGCTGGGCCACGGCTTCTTGATGACGAGGATGCCGGAGGAGCCGTTGGGCAGATCGCCACCCGTCTCGTCGACGATCGCCGCCGTGATGCCCGGGAACGGCAAGGTGCACGAGCCCGGGATCAGCGGCGTGGCGCCCGGCAGCGGCGTGATCATGTGGCCGCCGGTTTCGGTTTGCCACCAGGTATCGACGATCGGGCAGCGGCCGCCGCCGATGTGCTGGTGATACCACTCCCAGGCCGCCGGATTGATCGGCTCGCCCACAGAGCCCAGCAGGCGCAGGCTCGTCAGATCGTAGTTGCGCGGGTGAATGGCCGCGTTGCCTTCGGCCGCCTTGATGAGCGAGCGGATCGCGGTGGGCGCGGTGTAGAACACGGTCACCTTGAGATCCTGGATCATGCGCCAGAAGCGGCCGGCATCCGGGTAGGTGGGCACGCTCTCGAACACCACCTCGGTGGCGCCCAGCGCGAGCGGGCCGTAGGCGATGTAGGTGTGGCCGGTCACCCAGCCGATGTCGGCGGTGCACCAGAACACATCGTCGGCCTTCAGATCGAACGTCCACTGGGTGGTGATCGCCGCGTGCAGCAGATAACCGCCGGTGGAATGCTGCACACCCTTGGGTTTGCCGGTGGAGCCGGAGGTGTAGAGCAGGAACAGCGGGTGCTCGGCGCTCACCCACTCGGGCTCGCAGTGCGTGCTGATGCCATCGGTCACGTCATGCATCCACTGGTCGCGCGGCGCGTGCCAGGCCACCGAGCCGCCGGTGCGGCGATACACGATCACATCCTTGATCTTTTCGCAGCCGCCGAGCGCGATGGCTTCGTCGACGATGGCCTTCAGCGGCAGGCGCTTGCCACCCCGCAACTGTTCATCGGCGGTGATCACCATCACCGCGCCGGCATCCTCGATGCGATCGCGCAGGCTTTGTGCCGAGAAGCCGCCAAACACCACCGAATGGGTGGCGCCGATGCGCGCACAGGCCTGCATCGCCACCACGCCTTCAACCGACATCGGCATGTAGAGCACGACGCGGTCGCCCTTCTTCACGCCGCGTTCCTTGAGCGCATTGGCGAGCTGGCACACCTTGTCGAGCAACTGGCTGTAGGAGACTTGCGTCACCGCGCCGTCGTCGGCTTCGAAGATGATGGCGGTCTTGTTGCCAAGGCCCTTCGATACCTGGCGGTCGAGGCAGTTGTAGGAGACGTTCAGCGTGCCGTCTTCGAACCACTTGAAGAACGGCGCCTCGCTGTCGTCGAGCGCTTTGGTGAAGGGTGTCTTCCAGCTCAGCGTCTCGCGGGCAAGGCGAGACCAATAGCCTTCGTAGTCGTCTTCGGCCTCCTTGCACAGCGCGAGATACGCGTCCATGCCCGAGATATGGGCCGATGCCACGGCGGCCGGCGACGGTAAATAGACCTTCAGTTCTTCGCTCATTGCTTGTCTCCTGGTTTCATGAAAGGCCGGGATGCTTGGGGGCACCACACTGATTTTCATGAACTGTGATGGTTTTCACTGACGAACCCCTTACTATGCGCCCCGATGAACGAACTTCCTGATCCCACCACCCGCCGCATGCGGCCTTTGCCGGCCGTGATCTTTGCCAGCCGCTGGCTGCAGCTGCCGCTCTACCTCGGCCTCATCCTCGCGCAGTGTGTGTATGTCTTTCACTTCTGGGTGGAACTCGTGCATCTGATCGAGGCCGCCTTCGGCAACCGGGCCGCGCTCGATATCCTGGTGGAGAGCATCGGCTACAAGGCCAGCCCCGGCTGGGAGCCCAAGCTCAACGAGACGGTGATCATGCTCGTGGTACTGGGCCTGATCGATGTGGTGATGATCAGCAACCTGCTCATCATGGTCATCGTGGGCGGCTACGAAACCTTCGTATCGCGCATGGATCTCGAAGGTCACCCGGATCAGCCCGAGTGGTTGAGCCATGTCAATGCCTCGGTGCTGAAAGTGAAGCTCGCCACCGCGATCATCGGCATCAGCTCGATCCACCTGCTCAAGACCTTCATCAACGCCGAAAACTACGCCGACAAGGTGTTGCTGTGGCAAACGCTGATCCACGTCGCCTTTCTGGCCTCGGCGATGGCCAACGCCGCCACCGATAGCAACCACAGCAGCGGCAAGCCGGATCACTGAGCACGCCGGGGCTGTGATTCGGCTCCATGAGATCGGCACGAAAGTCCATTGCAGATTATTAGCAATCGATTAGCATTGCCTTGACAGGTTGCGGCGACCAGCCGCGCAAGGCACATGCCCGTGACCCCTCTTCGATCGCCGCCCCCACGGCCATCCACGCGCCGCCCCACCATGACCGACGTCGCCAAGGCGGCGGGGGTGTCGCAATCCACCGTCTCGATGGTGCTCAACAACATGAGCGGCGCGCGCCTGGCCGCCGCCACGCGCGACAAGGTGCACCAGGCCGCCGAAGCCATCGGCTACCAATTGGCACGCCACGGTTCACCCGCCACGGAGCCGAGCGTGGTGCGGCGCAACCTGATCGCCTATCTGGTCGACGAAATCTCCACCAGCCCGCACCCGGTGGTGAGCGTGGATGGCGCGCGCGACGAAGCCTGGGAGCACGACTGCCTCGTCACCGTGGCCGTCACCCGCAGCAATGCCGAGCAGGAGGCGGCCGCGATCGCCGCCATGAAGGCCAATCCGAGCCTGCTCGGCTTCATCTACTCCACCATCTTCACCCGCGCCGTCACGCTGCCGGCGAGCCTGGACGGCGTGCCGGTGGTACTGCTCAACTGTCACGACGACAACAGCAAGCTGCCCACGGTGGTGCCGGGCGAGGTGGGCGGTGGCCATGCCGCCACCGAACGCCTCATCGGCGCCGGGCACACGCGCATCGGCTTCATCAACGGCGAACCGTGGATGGAGGCAGCGCAAGACCGGCTCAAGGGCTACCGCCGCGCGCTGGCCACCGCGGATCTGCCCTTCGATGCGGCGCTGGTGCGCGACGGCGACTGGATGTCGGGCTCCGGCTACGAGGGCACGATCTCGTTGATGCGCGAGAAGCGCCCGCCCACGGCCATCTTCTGCGCCAACGATCTGATGGCCATCGGCGCGATGGAAGCCTTGGCCGAGCTGGGCTTGCGCATCCCGGCCGATATCGCGCTGGTGGGCTACGACGACCAGGAGATCTCGCGCCATACCCGCCCGCCGCTCACCACCATGGTGTTGCCCAACTACGAAATGGGCCGGGTAGCGGTGCAAACCCTGCTTCAATGGATCGACGATCGGAGCAACGATCGTCCCACGGCGTCGCGGCGGCCACTGGTCAAGGTGGACTGCCCGCTCGTTGAACGCGACACCGTGCGGCAGCTCGGCGCACGCTGAAAAAAAGCTCGTTGGCGGGGGACGAGGGTTTGTCCTAGCGGCAGTTTGGCAATCAGCTAATACTATTAGCAATACTGATTTGCACCTGATCAGTACCCGATTAGTACCCGATTAGTACCCGATTAGTACCCGACCGGCAACCGCCCTTCGCATCGTCACCTCCCGAGGCAACCCATGGCGCGTATCGACCTGGAATCCGTGTTCAAGGCTTATGGCAACCACGTGCCGGTGATACGCGATGTCACCTTGCACATCGCCGATGGCGAATTCTGCGTGTTTGTCGGCCCCTCGGGCTGCGGCAAGTCCACCCTGCTGCGCATGGTGGCGGGGCTGGAAGAGATCAGCGGCGGCACGCTCTCGATTGGCGGCCAGCGCATGAACGATGTGCCCTCGGCACAGCGCGGCGTGGCCATGGTGTTCCAGAGCTACGCCTTGTTCCCGCACATGACCGTCGGCGAGAACATGGGCTTCGGCCTCTCGCTGGCCAAGACCGACAAGGCCGTCATCGCGCAAAAGGTGGGCGCCGCCGCCAAGGTGCTGCAACTCGAACACCTGCTCGATCGCAAGCCCAAGGCGCTGTCGGGCGGGCAGCGCCAGCGGGTGGCCATCGGCCGCGCGATCGTGCGCAGCCCGGGGGTGTTTCTGTTCGACGAGCCGCTGTCGAATCTCGACGCCGCACTGCGGGCGCAAACGCGCTACGAGATCGCCCGGCTGCATCGCAGCTTCGGCAACGCCAGCACCATCTATGTCACGCATGATCAGGTCGAGGCGATGACGCTGGCCGATCGCATCCTGCTGCTCAACAGCGGTCCCACCGTGGCCAAGGAGGGCTCGGTGGCCCAGTGCGGCTCACCGCTGGAGCTCTACCACCATCCGCGCAATCTGTTCGTCGCCGGCTTCATCGGTTCGCCGCGCATGAACTTCCTGCCCGGCCGGGTGCACAGCGCGTCGGCCACGCAGGTGCGCGTGCAACTCAACAGCGGCGAAACGCTCGATGCGCATGTCGACGGCAGCCGCCTCGCACCGGGCGCCGCCGTCACGGTGGGTGTGCGACCCGAGCATGTGGACCTCGGCAACGCCACCCAGCACATCATCCGCGAGGTGCAGTGGCAGGAGCGGCTGGGTGATTCGACGTTTGTCTACCTGAAGACCGACAACCCCACCGATCCCTTCGTCGCCCGCGCACCCGGCGAACTGCGCGCCACCACCGGTGCCCGCGTGGCGATCAGCCTGCCGTGCGACGCGCTGCATGTGTTCGACGACCAGGGCCTGTCGCTGCCTCGGCTGGCTGCCACCACCGACACGATGCTGCCGGAGGCCGCATGAAACTCGGCGTGTGCTACTACCCGGAGCAATGGCCGCGCGCGTGGTGGGCCGAGGATGCGCGGCGCATGCGCGAGATCGGCATCACGCATGTGCGCATCGCCGAATTCGCCTGGAGCGAGATCGAGCCCGCGCCCGGCCGCTTCGATTGGCAATGGCTGGATGACGCGGTCGAAGTGCTGGCCACGGCCGGGCTGGAGATCGTGATGTGCACGCCCACCGCCACGCCGCCCAAATGGCTGGTCGACCAGGAACCCGCGATCCTGGCGCGCGATGTGCACGGCCAGGTGCGGCAGTTCGGCTCGCGCCGCCACTACTGTTTTTCAAGCCCCGAATACCGCCAGCACGCACGCCGCATCACGCACGCGGTGGCCGAGCGTTACGGCAACCACCGCGCCGTGACCGCCTGGCAGACCGACAACGAATACGGTTGCCACGACACCGTGCTCAGCACGTCGCCCGCGGCGCGGCAGCGGTTTCGCGAGTGGCTCGCCCGCCGCTACGGTGCCGTGGGCGCGCTCAACAGCGCCTGGGGCAATGTGTTCTGGAGCATGCGCCTGAACAGTTTCGACGAAGCCGAGCTGCCGGCCGGCACCGTCACCGAGGCCAACCCTTCCGCGTGGCTCGACTGGCGCCGCTTCGCCTCCGATGAAGTGGTGAGCTTCAACCGCGAACAGATCGAGATCATTCGCGAGCATTCACCGGGCCGTCCGGTGTCGCACAACTTCATGGGCTTCTTTGCCGAGTTCAACCACCACGACGTGGCCGCCGACCTCGACATCGCCACCTGGGACAGCTACCCCCTGGGCCACACCAACAGCTTCTTTCTCACCGATGCCGAAAAGGCCGAATGGGCGCGCACCGGCCACCCCGATGTGCCGGCCTTTCACCACGACCTGTATCGCGGCATGTGCGCCGGCGGCCGCTGGTGGGTGATGGAGCAGCAGCCCGGCCCGGTGAACTGGGCGCGCTGGAACCCGGCCCCGCTGCCGGGCATGGTGCGCCTGTGGACCTGGCAGGCTTTTGCACACGGTGCCGAGGTGGTGAGCTACTTTCGCTGGCGGCAGGCGCCGTTTGCCCAGGAGCAGATGCATGCCGGCCTGCACACGCCCGATCGCGAGCTGGCGCCCGGCGGCTTCGAGGCCGCCAAGGTGGGCGGCGAGCTGGCGCTGCTGCGCGAATCGCCGGCCCTGGGCGGCGGCGCCGCGCTGAAAGGCCTGCAGGTATCGGCCAGCGTGGCCATCGTGTTCGACTACGAATCCGAATGGATGGCGCGCATCCAGCCCCAGGGTGCGAGCTGGAACACCTTCGAACTCAGCTTCCGCCTGTACAGCGCGTTGCGGCAGCTCGGCCTGGATGTGGACATCGTCTCGCCACAGGCGTCGCTGGCCGCTTATCGGCTGATCGTGCTGCCGGCCACGATGGTGGTGGGCAGCGCCCTGCTCGAGCAGCTGCGCGCCAGCACGGCGCAGATCGTGATCGGCCCGCGCAGCGGCGCCAAGACGCAGCACCTGCACATCCCGCCGAATCTCGCGCCCGGGCCTCTGGCCGAGCTGGCGGGCGCCAGCGTGCGGCTGGTTGAATCACTGCCGCCCGGTGTGCACGATCAACTGCATTGGCAAGGCCAGGCGCATGCCTGCACCCGGTGGCGCGAGCATCTGGATCTGCACGGCGGCGAGGCCGAAGCACGCTTCGTGGGCGGCGAGCCCGCCGTGGTGCGCCACGGCCGCACCCGCTATGTGGCGGGCTGGATGGACGACGCTTTCTGGCTCGCGCTGTGCCATCAGGCCGCGCTGGATGCGGGCCTCGCAACCTCGCCCCTGCCGCATGGCGTGCGGGTGAGCCGCGTCGGGCCCCTCGTCGTGGCCTGCAACTTCTCCCGGCAGACGGTGGCCTACGTGCCGCCGGATGCCCAGCGCTGCCTGATGGGCAACCATGACGGCAGCGACAGCATCGCACCATGCGGGGTGACGATCTGGCAGATGAAGACCCGCAATCCCTGAACCTAGATGAAAACCACAGGAGACGCCCCGTGACAACGCAGTTCAACCACAAGACGCTCTGGGCCGCCGCGGCCCTCGGCGTAGCCGCCTGGTCCGCCCAGGCCGCCGGCACCCTCGTCATCAACACCGACGCCTCGGACCCGGCCCCCAAGGCCGCCTGGGATTCGATGGCCAAGGGCTTCATGGCCGCCAACCCGGACGTGACCGTCAAGATCAACACCTTCGATCACGAAGGCTTCAAGACATCGATCCGCAACTTCCTCACCGCCGATCCACCCGATATCGTCACCTGGTACGCCGGCAACCGCATGGCGCCGTTTGTCAACGCCGGCATGTTCGAGGATGTGAGCGACGTGTGGGCCAGTGAAGGCCTGAACGACAAGCTCAAGTCGGCCGCCGCATCGATGACGATCAACGGCAAGAAGTGGGGCGTGCCCTACACCTACTACCAGTGGGGCATCTACTACCGCTCGGACATCTTCGCCAAGATGGGCCTGGCCGAGCCCAAGACCTGGAAAGAGCTGCTCGATGTGTGCGCCAAGCTCAAGGCCGCCAACATCACTCCGTTCGCGATCGGCACCAAGGCGCTGTGGCCCACCGGTGGCTGGTTCGACTATCTCGACATGCGCGTCAACGGCTACGAGTTCCACATGGACCTCACCGCCGGCAAGGTGCCCTACACCGATGCCAAGGTGAACGCGGTGTTCGACCGCTGGGACGAACTGGTCAAGCCCGGCTACTTCCTCGCCAACCATGCCGGCTACGACTGGCAGGACGCGATCCCCGCGTTCG
>JANMAS010000403.1:0-10338 GCA_031359975.1 Burkholderiales bacterium | reverse complement strand
GGCAAGTGGAAATGGCGCTGTTCGACATGCGCATCCACAGCGAGCCCGGCGCCGCCCACCGCATCCGGCAGGTGCTCGACGAGGTGCGCGCCGAGGTGGCTGTGGTGCCTCATTCCGCATTCAATCGATTCCCTCACACCTTCGGCCACATCTTCTCGGGCGACTATTGCGCCGGCTACTACAGCTACAAGTGGGCGGAAGTGCTGTCGGCCGATGCGTGGAGCGCCTTCGAGGAATCGGGCGTGTTCGATGCCGCCACCGGACGCCGCTATCGCGAGCAGATCCTCGAAGCCGGCGGCAGCCGCAGTGCGATGGAAAGCTTCACCGCGTTTCGCGGCCGGGCGCCGAGCATGGATGCCTTGCTGCGCCACCAGGGCATGGGATGAAGATGCTCAGCTTGGCGCTCAGCGACGTACGATCGGGCATGACCGTGTCCCCAACGCTACGCCTGTGCCCTTGGCGCGCGCTCCTTCTGCTCGTTGCCATGTCGAGCGCCTCGGGCCTGGCCACCGCCCAGTACAAGATCGTCGGGCCGGACAACAGCATCACCTACACCGACAAGCCGCCGATCGACGGCAGCTCGCGGGTGATCGTGGCCAATCCGCGCGGCGTGCCGGAGGCCGGCGTACCCACCGACCCGCGCAACAACCTGCCCACCGAGCTGCGGGGCCCTGCGGGGCGTTACCCGGTGACGCTCTACACCAGCGACGAGTGCGCCCCATGCACCGGCAGCCGCGAATTGCTCAACCGGCGCGGCATTCCCTATGTGGAGCGCACCGTCAACACGCCGGAAGACATCGAGGCCTTCCGCCTGCGCGTGGGTGGCCGCACCCTGCCGGTGGTGACCATCGGCACACAAACGCTCATCGGCCTGGTGGCCTCCGAGTGGCAGAGCTACCTCGACGCGGCCGGCTACCCCCGTGATTCGCGTCTGCCATCCACTTACCGGCAGCCCCTGGCGCAGCCGTTGACACCGCCAAAATCCGCGTCGCCCCCGCCTGCGGACACCCTGCGCACGCTCGCCCCGCCCGACGCCACGCCGGCCGCTCCCACACAACCTGCGCCACGCAGCCCCAGCGGCATCCGCTTCTGATCGCCGGAGCCGCGCCTGCGCAGTCAGCGCCCGGCTGGTCTGACCGGCGATGAGCGAGGCAGCGGCAACCCGCGTGCGACCCATTGGCCCGCGCCCACCGCGGCACCGGTGATCCAGAAGATCACGGAAACGCCCAGCGCCGCGCCGGCCGTGCCAAAGATCAACGGCATCGCGGTGCTGGATGCATTGATCGCCATCGAGCGCAGCGCGATCGCCTCGCCGTGGCGATGTTCAGGCGTCAGCAGGTGCAGGCTCGACATGATCATCGGCTGCACCACGCCCAGCGTCACGCCCAGCAGCGCGGCACACAGGGCCATCATCCACGGCGTCAGCGCCAGCGGGTAGGCGGCGAAGATCAGCGCCGTGCCCACCATCGCCACCCGCAGCACCGTGATCTCGCGCATGCGGTGGGCCAGCATCGGAATGACAAGGCGCACCAGCGTCACCGACAAGGTGAAGGTGCCCAGCACCAGCCCGATCGTCGAGGCGCTGAAGTGCCGTTCATGGCCGAGGATGGGCACCGCAAAGCTGTGCACATCCCAGCACGACGACAACAACCAGTTGACGATCAGCAGCCGGCGAAAACCCGGCGTGTCGTTCAACAGGCTCCAGGCGGATGGTGCCGATGCCGCGGATGCGCGCGCCTGCGTGGCCATTGCCGGCACGCGGCGCGCGAACGCCCAGCCCACCAGCGGCAGGATCACCATCAACAGGTAGGCGCTGCGAAAACCGCCCGCGTCGATCATGAAGCCGGCACTGACCGGCCCCACCACGTTGGCAAACGCCGGTGCCATGCCGAGCCAGCTGAACACTCGCACCCGCTCGGTGGGGCCGCGCGCCAGCTGGCCGGCGGTGTGCAGGATGGTGATCATGCCGGTGTTGGCACCGGCACCGCACAGCAGCGCCGCCAGGCACAAACCGGCAAAGTGCCAAAGCCCGGGCAGGTACGTGGCGAGCACGGCCGCTGCGCCCCCGGCCACGGTGAGGCCCACCGCCAAGCGCACCGTGTGGTGGTAACCGCGTCGATCGGCCATGCGTCCGGCCCGCAGCGCCCAAGCCACCGCCGCCAGTGCGAACAGCGCCATCAGAAGGCCCACGGCCTGCGCGCTGTAGCCCTCGCGCAACGCCTGCAGCGGTGCCGCCAATCGAAGGCCCGCCATCGCCGAATGCATGCCCAGTTGGCCCAGGATCAACCACGCCAGCTCGCGGCCGAAACGCAGCGGTGGATCAGTCTGCGAAGGTGTCATTCCACTCGGCTGGGCGGCGCGTCCGCGGCATCGGCGTCGTCGTCGATGGCTCCCGGCAAGAGCGCTTGCGCCTGGGCTTCGGGCATGGCCTCCACGCTGCGCAGCTGCCTGGCCATCTGGCGCGTGCGCGTCGCTGCCGCGTCGATCGTGCCACTGGCTTCGTCGAGCTTTTTCTTGGTCTTGGCGAGGACGTCGCCGAACTTCTGGAACTCGGTCTTCACCGCACTCAACACATCCCACACCTCGGCGCTGCGCTTTTCCAGCGCCAGGGTGCGAAAACCCATCTGCAGGCTGGACAGCGTGGCCAGCAGCGTGGTGGGGCCGGCCAGCATGATGCGCGAGTCGCGTTGCAGCGATTCCACCAGCCCCGGCCTGCGCAGCGCTTCGGCATACAGGCCCTCGGTGGGCACGAAGAGGATGCCGAAATCGGTGGTGTGCGGTGCGGCGATGTACTTCTCGCGGATGCTGCGCGCCTCCAGCCGCAAGCGCGTTTCGATCGCCCTTCCAGCAGCTTCCACACCGGCGGCGTCGGCGCGGTCTTGGGCTTCGATCAGGCGTTCGTAGTCCTCACGCGGAAACTTGGCATCGATAGGCAGCCACACCGGCGCACCATCGTCGCGCCGGCCGGGCAGGCGGATCGCGAACTCCACGCGCGCGCCGCTGCCGGGCACGGTCTCGACATTGGTGGCGTACTGCTCCGGGGTGAACACCTCTTCCAGCAGCCCCGCGAGCTGCACCTCACCGTAGATGCCGCGAGTCTTCACATTGGTGAGCACCCGGTTGAGCGAGCCCACATCGCGCGCCAGCGTCTGCATCTCGCCCAGGCCCTTGTGCACCTGCTCCAGCCGATCGGCCACCTGCTTGAAGCTCTCGCCGAGCCGCTGCTCCAGCGTCGCCTGCAGCTTTTCGTCCACCGTGGCGCGCATCTGTTCGAGCTTTTTCTCGTTGCCCTCCTGCAGCGCCGCGAGCCTCGTCTCGACCACCTGGCGTACCTCGGACAGCCGACGTTCGTTGCCTTCCGACAGCGCACGCAGCTGCTCCGAAAGCGTGTCGCCAAAGCGTTTCAACCCCGCGGCGTTGGCTTCGGCCTGCGTGGTGGCGGTGGTCTGCAGCGATTGGCCCACCATCTGCTGCATCGTGGCGAGCTGCGCGCGAAACGAATCGATCTGCTCGTTCTGGGTGCGCGCCACATCGCTGCTCTGGCCCAGCATGGCCTGCTGAAACAGCGTCAAGGTGTGGCCCAACTCCTGGCGCGTGGCACGACCGGCTTCGGTCACTTCGCCGCGCAGTTCGCGCGCCAGGCGATCGGCGTCGGCTCGGGATGCCTGCTGGAGGCTGTCGAACATCGCCCGTTGGGCAGACTCATCGGGCTTGCGCAATGCAAGCCACAACAACAACACGAGCGCCAGGCCGAGCAGTGCCGGAACCAGCCAGGGGATCTGATCAACCATGCCGGCATTGTCTCAGCCGGCAGGGCTCGCCCCGCATCGCCCGCTACTTGCCGGTCAGCTTGCGCTTGAGTTCCACGCCCACACCCTTGTTCACAAAGTCGAACGTGGCCACCTGCTTCAGATCGACGTCGCCGGGCTTGTACAAGCCCGCCTTGACCATCTTGTCGTAGAAGTCCTGGATGCGCGCCGGCTTCATCGCGCCCACACCCAGCGTGCCGGCGTCGCCGGAATCGACGATGCCCAGCTCTTTCATCAGCGCGATCGATTTGGCGATCAGCGCCTCGGTCATTTCGGGGTTGTCGGCCTTGATCAGCGCGTCGGCGGCCTTGCGATCGCCGTAGAGGTAGTTCACCCAGCCGACGATCGAAGCCTCGACGAACTTGCGCACCAGCTCCGGATTCTTCTGCACAGTCTCGGTACGCGCTTCGATGGTGGTGGAGTAGGTGCTGTAGCCGTAGTCGGCGAGCAGGAAGGTGAGCGGCTTGAAACCGCCTTCCTTCTCGATGCTGATCGGCTCCTCCACCGCATAACCCTGCTGGATGCTGCGCTTGTCGGCGAGGAAGGGCCCGAGGTTGTAGTTGTAGGGGCGCAGCTGCTCATCCTTGAAGCCGTAGTCGGCCTTCAGCCAGGCCCACCAGGAGAACTGGGCATCCTTGGCGATGAAGGCCACCGGTGCCTTCTTGAGATCGTCGAAGGTGGCAACGCCCTGCCCCGGATGTGCAAAAAGGGCCTGCGGATCCTTCTGGAACATCGAGGCCACCACGATCACCGGCACCTTGTTCTTCACGTTGTCGAAGCTGTGCAGCAGGTTGCCGGTCATCAGGAAATCGATCTTCCCGGCGGGCAGCAGCGGCCGGTTGTTCACCTGCGGCCCGCCCTGGCGGATTTCCACATCGAGGCCGGCGCGCTGGTAGGTGCCGTCGGCCAGTGCCTGGTAGAAGCCGCCGTGCGCGGCCTGCGCCTTCCAGTTGGTGGCAAACACCACTTTTTGCTGTGCCTGTGCAACGCTTGCACCGAGCAAGGCCAGCACGACCCCAAAACCCACCAGCGCGTGTTTCATGATCCAACTCCGATCGGGTTAACGGGCGCTATCGTGCCACCGTCTGAGCAACCTGCGTTCCAGCGCGGCGAAGAGCAGGTAGATCAACACGCCGGTGAGCGACACCAGCACCAGCGCGGCAAACATCTTTGGAATCTCGGTGCGAAACGCCGCCTCGAGGATGCGCGAGGCCAGGCCGGTATTGCGGCCCGCCGCACCGGCCGTGAACTCGGCCACCACGGCGCCGATCAGGCTCAAGCCCCCGGCGATCTTCAACCCGGTGAGGAAATACGGCAAGGCCGACGGCACCAGCAGCAGCCGCAGGCGTTGCCACGGGCTGGCGCGGTACAGGCGGAACAGATCGCGCAGGTTGGCATCGGCGCTGCGCAGGCCGGCGACGGTGCTCGCCAGGATCGGAAAAAACGCGACGATCCAGGCACAGATCAGCACCGTGGCCAAAGGGCTGTCGGTGACGATCATGATCAACGGCGCGATGGCGATGATCGGTGTGACCTGCAACACCACCGCAAAGGGCGTGAGCGTCCATTCCACCCAGCGCGACAGCGCAAACACCGAGCCGAGCAGCACGCCGCCGGCCACCGCCAGCGCCAGCGCGGCAAAGGTGATGCTCACCGTGACCAGCCAGCTGCCCATCAAGGAGCCGAGGTTGTCCCACAGCGTGGCCAGCACCAGGCTCGGCGCCGGCAGCAGGTAAGGCGGAATCTGCTGGACGCGCACCAGCGCCTCCCAGGCCAGCAGGAATGCCGCCACCGCCAGCACGGGCGCGGCGCGGCGCGCGAGTGCGGGCATCTGGTCACCCATGCACCGCTCCCAGCAGCGCGCGCGACACCTGCACGCACAGCTCGGTGTAACGCTGCAGGCTGCGGGTGGCATCGTCGCGCGGGTACGGCAGATCGATGGCGATCTCATCGACGATGCGGCCCGGCCGCGCGCTCATCAGCACCACCCGCTGGCTCAGAAACACGGCTTCGTAAACACTGTGGGTGACGAACACCGAGGTGAAGGTGGGTGCCGTCGCCCCACCCTGCCACAGCCGCAGCAGATCCTGATTGAGGCGGAATCGGCTGATCTCGTCGAGTGCGGCAAACGGCTCGTCGAGCAGCAGCAGCGCCGGCCGGGTGACCAGCGCGCGGGCGATGGACGCCCGCATCTTCATGCCGCCTGAAAGCTCGCGCGGCACGGCCTGCGCAAACTCCGCCAGGCCCACCGCCCGCAACGCCGGCATCACCTTGGCATCGATCTCGGCGCGGTCGGCACCGCGCAGCGTGAGCGGCAGGGCCACGTTGTCGCGCACCGAAGCCCAGGGCATCAGCGTCGGCTCCTGAAACACATAGCCGATGTCGGCCAGCGCGTCGGCGCCGCCCGGTCGGGTGATCGATCCGCCGCTCGGTGAGTCCAGGCCGGCCAGCAGGCGCAGCAAGGTGCTCTTGCCGCAGCCCGAGGGCCCGAGCAGGCTGATGAACTCCAGCGGCCGAATCGACAGCGACGCCTCGCTGAGCGCCACCACGCCGCTGGGGAAACGGCGCGAGACGGCCTTCAGGTCGATCAGGGCGGGTGGCGTCAACCTGCGGCGTCCGGCAAGTGCAGTACCTGCGGGTTCAGTGCGGTGGAGGGCCGCCCCGCATTCGGCCCGAAGCCCAGTGCGGCGATCAGGTTGTCGGCCGCCAGGCTGGCCATCGCGTGGCGCGTGGCCAGCGTCGAACTGGCAATGTGCGGTGTGAGCACCACGTTGGGCACGTTCAGCAGATCGGGGTGGACCTGCGGCTCGCCCTCGAACACATCGAGCCCCGCGGCGGCGATGCGCCGATCGCGCAGCGCGGCAGCCAGCGCGGCATCATCGACAACGCCCCCGCGCGCGATGTTGGTGACTGTGGCGGTGGACTTCATCAGCGCCAGCTCCGCCGCGCCGATCGCGTGATGCGAACTGGCCGAATACGGCACCACGATCACCAGGTGATCGGCACTGCGCAGCAGCTCTTCCTTGCTCACGCAGCGGGCACCGAGCTGGGCCTCGGTGGCGGCGTCCACCGGCCGGCGGTTGTGATAGATCACCCGCATGCCAAAGCCGAGCGCGCCGCGCCGCGCAATGGCCTGGCCGATGCGGCCCATGCCGAGGATGCCCAGCGTGCTGCCGTGCACATCGTGGCCGGCGAGCAGGTCATACGACCATTTCGTCCAGTGGCCGGCACGCAGGTAATGCTCGCTCTCGGCAATGCGGCGGGCCGCGGCCATCATCAGCGCGAAGCCGAAGTCGGCGGTGGTTTCGGTGAGCACGTCGGGTGCGTTGGTGGCCACCACGCCGCGCTCGGTGCAGGCCGGCACGTCGATGTTGTTGTAGCCCACCGCCATCGAGCACACCGCGCGCAATTGCGGGTTGGCATCGAGCACTTCGGCGTCGATCGGCTCGCTGCCGGTGATCAGCACACCGGCCTTGCCGTCCAGGCGCTGAATCAGTTGCGCTTTGCTGTAGATCTCGTCTTGCGCATTGCTTTCGACATCGAAGTACGCAGCCAAGCGGCGCACGACATCGGCGAACAGATCGCGCGCGACCAGAATCTTCATGCGGGGCTGGGCGTTGTCGAGGGTGGAGCTCATTTATGCAAACCAGATCAGGGTGATGACAAAAAACAGCGGAATCAGTATGCATCCCGACCATGCCATGTAGCCGAAGAAGCTGGGCATGCGGACGCCCCGGTCTTCGGCAATGGCCTTGATCATGAAGTTGGGCGCGTTGCCGATGTAGGTGTTGGCGCCCATGAACACGGCGCCCGCCGAGATGGCGGCCAGCACGGGCGCCAGCGTCGTCATCAGCGTGTTGGCGTCGCCGCCGGCCATCTCGAAGAACACGAGATACGTGGGCGCGTTGTCGAGAAAAGACGACAACAATCCGGCCAGCCAGAAGTAGGCCCAGGGCAAGGGCTCGCCGTTCGGCCCGGTGACCGCGTTCACCACCGCCGCAAAAGCCCCTGCCGTGCCGGCGCCGAGCATCGCCAGCACCGGCACCATCGTGATGAAGATGCCGATGAACAGCTTGGCCACCTCCTGCATCGGCGCCCACGAAAACTGGTTGCTCGCGCGCACCGATGCCGGCGTGAGCCACAGCGAGACGAAGGTCATCGCCACCAGGAAACCATCGCGCACCACCTGCTGCAGGCTCACCGCGGTGCCGAACACATCGAAGCTCACGCCAGGTTTCCAGATGCCGCTGACCAGCACCAGGGCCACCACCACCGCCAGCGGCAGCAGATTCACGCCCCCATCGATGCCCCAGCGCGGGGTGTCCGGCGTGGGATCGCGGCGGGTCACGCCCTCTTTGCGGTAGTACCAGGTGTCGAGCGCATAAAAGACCAGCAGCAGCGTACCCACGGCGAACAAGGTTTCGGGCAGCAGGTGGCCCACCGTCCAGAAAAAGCTCACCCCCTGCAGAAATCCGAGGAACAGCGGTGGATCACCCAGCGGCGTGAGCGAGCCACCGATGTTGCCGACGATGAAGATGAAAAACACCACCACATGCGCGCAGTGGCGGCGGTTGTCGTTCGCGCGAATCAGCGGGCGAATCAGCAGCATCGATGCACCGGTGGTGCCCATCACGCTCGCCAGCGCCGCGCCAACCGCCAGGATGGCCACATTCAGGCCGGGTGCGCCGTGCAGGTTGCCGCGGATGTGGATACCGCCGGAAATCGTGAACAGGGCAGTGAGCAGCACGATGAACGGGATGTACTCGGCCACCAGCGTGTGGACCAGCGCATGCGTGGCGGCGGCCGGGCCCGTCAGCGCGGCAAACGGTAGCGCAAAAGCCAGCGCCCAACCCAGCGCGATCTTGCCGAAGTGGTGGTGCCAGACATGAGGCAGCAGCAAAGGCATCACAGCGATCGACAGCAGCATGCCGGCAAACGGCAGGCCCCAGATCAAGCCCAGAGCGGCGCCATCGATGTGTGTCATGCGCGCGATTGTTCCACCGAAAACGGCGCCCTTCCGGTGCCCCAGGCCCGCCACGAGCGCATCGCCTGATCGAAGGTATTGGCTTGCACCGCCACCGTGCTCTCCATCGTGCGCCCATAACCGCCGCCCATCGAAAACGCCACCGGTATGCGGCGCTCGTGCAAGGCGGCAAACACGCGTCGATCGCGCTCGGCCAGGCCCTCGGTGCTGATCTTGAGGCGGCCCAGGCGGTCATTGTCGTGTGGGTCGGCGCCCGCCAGGTAAAACGCCAGGCCGGGGGGTTCATCGGCATGCCGCTGCCATGTCGCCTGCAGGGCTTCGTCCAGCGCCGCCAGGTAGGCGTCGTCCTGGCAACCATCGGGCAGGTCGACATCGATATCGCTGCGCTCCTTGCGGAACGGAAAATTCTTCTGCCCGTGCATCGACAGCGTGAACACGGTGGGATCGTCCTGGAACACCGATGCCGTGCCATTGCCCTGATGCACATCCAGATCGATCACCACCACGCGCAGCAGGCTGCGATGCCGGCGATGCCATTCAGCCTGCATCAGGCGGGCGGCCACCGCGATGTCGTTGAACACACAGTAGCCTGAGCCCTTTCCCGCGTAGGCATGGTGCGTGCCGCCGGCCAGCTGGCCCGACACCCCCTGCGCCAGCGCGGTGCGCGCCGCGGCGATCGTGCCGCCCACCGATCGCCGTGCGCGTTCCACCATGCGCGGCGTCCACGGGAAGCCGATCTCGCGCTGCTCGGCTGCGCTGAGCCGGCCCAGCGTCACCGCGTCGACATACGTGGGTGTGTGCACCAGCGCCAGTTCGCCATCGGTGGCGGCCGGCGTTTCGAACAGGCGAATACCCGGTTGATGCAGCCGCAGGTGATCACGCAACATGGCGTACTTGCCCATCGGGAACCGATGGCCAGGTGGCAGCGGCAACACGAAGTGATCGGAATAGTAGGCTTGCATCGCGGTCGCGCATCTTGCCGCGAAGCGGCGAGTGCCGCGTGCACACGGGAGATATCCCCGGCAGCCCAGCCCCATCGGGCCGACTTAGAACAGCCGCTCTAAACATGTTGCAGCGCAGCAAATGCACCTTGCAAGCGCGGCTCAGGTCTCTATACTTCGATTCATGCTGCAGTGCAGCAATGATGCACCGAGAGATCGAATGGCATCCCCTGCCCCCGAAACTACTGGAGAACTCCTCATGATGACCGCTGAACAAGTTGTTGCCGCCCAAAAGTCCACCGTTGAAACCCTGTTCGACCTGACCACCAAGGCCTTCGAAGGCGTCGAGAAGCTCGTCGAACTGAACCTGCAAGTGGCTCGCGCCGCGATGGGCGAAGCCGCCGAAAACGCCAAGGCCGCCCTGTCGGCCAAGGACGCACAAGAATTCATGGCCCTGCAAGCCGGCCTGCTGCAGCCCGCCGCCGAGAAGGCTGCTGCCTACAGCCGTCACCTGTACGACATCGCCGCTGCCACCAGCGCCGAAGTCAGCAAGGTTGCCGAAGCCACCGCTGCTGAAACGCAAGCGAACTTCTTGTCGGTTGTG
>JANMAS010000400.1:0-9593 GCA_031359975.1 Burkholderiales bacterium | reverse complement strand
GGTCCTTGATGAAGCCGCCCGGGCCCATGATCGAGAAGCCTTGCGCGGCCGCATCCGCGGGCGACTTGCCGGCCGCCGCGGCGATGCCGGTTTTCACCTTGACCGCCTTGGCGAACATCGCCTCGGGGCTGAAGCCGAAGTGGTAGAGCACCATGAACGCCATGAAGCTCGCACCGGCCAGCAGCAGGCAGGCCTTGATGATCTGCACCCAGGTGGTGGCGGTCATGCCGCCGAACAGCACATACACCATCATCAGCGCCCCGACGATGACCACCGCGATCCAGTACTCCAGCCCGAAGAGCAGCTTGATCAGTTGCCCGGCGCCCACCATCTGCGCGATCAGGTAAAACGCCACCACGACCAGCGTGCCCGACGCCGCGAACACGCGCACCGGCGTCTGCGCGAAGCGGAAAGCGGCCACGTCGGCAAAGGTGAACTTGCCCAGGTTGCGCAGGCGTTCGGCCAGCAGAAAGGTAACGATCGGCCAGCCGACCAGAAAGCCGATCGAGTAGATCAGCCCGTCGAAGCCACCCACCATCACCGCTGCCGAGATACCCAGGAACGACGCCGCCGACATGTAGTCGCCTGCAATCGCCAGGCCGTTCTGGAAGCCGGTGATGCCGCCGCCGGCGGTGTAGAAATCCGCCGCCGACTTGGTCTTGGCCGCCGCCCACTTGGTGATGAACAGCGTGCCGATCACGAACACCGAGAACATGCCGATGGCTGTCCAGTTGGTCGGTTGCTTCTCGGCTTGGCCGAGGTCTGCGCCGGCCGCTGTGGCGGCCGCGCCGACCACCAGGAGCCCGATCAGGATGAGCGACTTGGCCAACATCGCCGCGCTCATTTCAGCACCCTCTTGCCGATCTGTTCGGTCAGGGTGTCGTATTCGCTGTTCGCGCGGCGCACGTAGATGGCGGTGATGACGACGGTGAAGACGATGACACCCAGCCCGATGGGCATGCCGATCGTCGTCACGCCCGCGCCAAGGCGGGTGGCGAGGAAAGGCTTGTCGAAAGCCACCAGCAGGATGAAGCCGTAGTAGACGACCATCATCGCCAGCGTGAGCCACCAGCCGAGGCGCGAACGCTTGGTCTTGAGCTCCTGGTATCTCGGATCGCTCAGGATGCGTGCGGTGAGATCGAGTTCCATGCGCGGTTCCTTTCGGCGCGTCAGGTCCAGGTTGGCCCTTCGACACCATGGATCAGTGTGATGGCGCGTACCGGCTTCGTCGGTGCGCCAGCGCACGTAGCCCTTTTCCCGCGGATGCCGGATGATTCGGCATGCCCAGCGCCTTCGATTTTTCGGCCTCGCCGTTCGATTGCCTCGACGCCGACGACCAGCAGCTCGTTCGCGATGCGGTGGATATCGCGTACTTCCGCGAAGGCGAAACCCTGCTCGACGTGGGCGCGGCGCCATCGCACCTGTTCGTCGTCATCAAGGGTCATGTCTCGCAGTTCGATGCCGATGAAGTGGTGGCCAGCTACGGGCCGCACGACTGCTTCGACGGCCGCTCGCTGGTGGCCGGTCGCGCCAGCAGCCGCTTTGTCGCCGCCGAGGAGGTGCTGGCCTACGAGCTGGCGAAATCCGCCGTCAACACGCTGATCTCACGCAACGCCACCTTCGGCGCGCTGCTGTTTTCGGATCTGTCGAACAAGCTCGGCGCGCTGGCCCAGCGCCACAGCGAGCGCGAGATGCACGCGCTGACCACATCGCGGGTGGCGCAGGCTTTCCTGCGCCCGGCGCATCTGGTCGATGGGGGTATCGATATCGTCGGTGTGGCCACGCTGATGCGGGCGCAACGCACGAGCAGCGTGCTGGTGCGCGACGGCGAGCGCCTGGGCATCTTCACCAACACCGGGCTGCAGCGCGCCATCCTCGACGGCCGGCCGCTGGCCGCGCTGCCGGTGCGCGACCTGGCCACCTTCGACCTGATCTCGATCGCGCCCGACGCACCCCTGTTCGACGCGCTCACGCTGATGATCCAGCACCAGGTGCATCGGCTGGTGGTGACCGAAGGCGACCGGATCGACGGCCTGCTCGAACAGCTCGATCTGTTGAGCTTTCTGTCGAACCACTCCTACCTGATCACGGTGCAGATCGTGCAGGCACGGGATCTCTCCGCCCTGCGGGCGCAGGCCGAGAACATCACGCGCTTCGTGGCCCTGCTCTACCGCGGCGGCACGCGGATCGGCCAGATCGGCAAGCTGGTGCAGGCCCTCAACACCAAGCTCTTCGAACGCACCTGGCAACTGGTGGCGCCGGCCGAGCTGCTGGCCAACAGCTGCCTGTTTGTCATGGGCAGCGAGGGGCGCGGCGAGCAGTTGCTGAAAACCGATCAGGACAACGGCCTGATCCTGCGTGATGGCGCGGCGGTGAGCGAAGCCGATGTCGCGCAGGCGTGCCAGCGTTTTTCGGCCGCGCTGC
Organism: Burkholderiales bacterium; assembly: GCA_031359975.1. Taxonomy (GTDB): domain Bacteria; phylum Pseudomonadota; class Gammaproteobacteria; order Burkholderiales; family Burkholderiaceae_C; genus JANMAS01. The sequence continues at coordinate 7,169 of JANMAS010000400.1, read as the reverse complement.
GCGATTTTGGCTATCCCGATTGCCCCGGCGGCATCATGGTCAGCAACCCGGCCTGGCGGCGCAGCGCCAGCGATTTCAGCCGCACCGTGCGCGGCTGGTTGCTGGAGCCCGACCCTGGCAGCCTGATGGCGCTGGCCATCTTCATCGACGCCCACGCCGTGGCCGGCGACGCCTCGCTGCTCGCCGGTGTGCGCGCCGAGGTGGATCGGCTGGTGGCGGCCGATGACGCGCTGCTCGGGCGATTTGCCGCGGCGATCGATTCGTTCCCCGATGAATCGGGTGGCTGGTGGAACCGGCTGCTGCTCATCGGAGAGCACGACAAGCACACACTCGACCTGAAGAAGGCGGGGATCTTCCCCATCGTGCACGGCGTGCGCAGCCTCGCGCTGCGCGAGCATCTGGCCGCCACCAGCACATCGGCCCGGCTCGATGCCCTGGTAACGATGGGGCGCCTGCAGGCCGCATTTGCCGCCGATCTCACCCACAGCCTGCAATGGCTGATGGGGCTGAAGCTGCAGGCCGGTCTGGCTGAATTCGATACCGCGGGCCGTGTCAGTGGCGCGGTGCGAACCGATCGCCTGAACAGCCTCGAACGCAATCTCCTGAAAGATGCGCTGGCGGTGGTCAAGCGCTTCAAGGCCCTGGTGCGGAACCAGTTTCATCTGGAGGCCGGATGAGCCTGGCGGGATCGGGCGCTGCGTGGCGGTGGACGCATTCGCTGCGGCGGCGCTGGATGCTCCACCGCCTGACCGATCCGCACTTCGCGTTTATGGGCGACGCGCCGCCAGACCAGGAATGGGTCACGCTGGATTGCGAAACCACCGGCCTGGATGTGCGCCGCGACAAGATCATCTCGATCGGCGCGGTGCGAATCCGGGGCAACCGCCTGCTCACCAGCGAGCGGCTGGAGTTGCTCGTGCGGCCCGATCACCCGTTGAAGGTGGACAGCATGCGCGTGCACCAGTTGCGCGAAAGCGATGTCGCCCGGGGCGTGGAGCCCGGGCAGGCGATGCGCCAGTTGCTCGAGTTCATCGGCAGCCGGCCGCTCGTGGGCTACTACCTCGAGTTCGACGTCGCCATGATCAACCGGGAGATCTGGCCCGTGCTCGGCGTGCGTCTGCCGCAGCCGAAGATCGAGGTCTCGGCGATGTACTACGACTTCAAGAACCGCCAGCTGCCGGCCCATCAACGCGGCGGCACGATCGACCTGGGTTTCGCCACCATGATGGCCGACCTCGCGCTACCCCTGCGAGACGCGCACGATGCCCTCAACGATGCGGTCATGGCCGGGCTGGCCTTCGTGAAGCTGCGGCGGCTGTTGGGGCAGTCGTGAGCCCGCCGGTGTTCGACACAGGTCGCGTGCGACAACGCTATGTTTGCTTGCGCACAGACGAATGAAGGCCGTTTGACTAGCCTGCCGCTCTGTCATGACCTCACCGCCGATCGAAGCAGCAGCCCTCTCTGCGCCGAATCCGAAACTCGGTGCGCCTGGACCTGCTGAACCGCACCCGGAGCCACCAGCAGCCCCGCGTACGACTGCGCTCGAACGTGTCGGCCGCGGCACGATCGATGCGCTCGAACAGGCGGTCGGCCTGCTCAGCTTCGTTGGCGAAAGTGCGCTCGCGTTGGTGCACTGCGTTACCCATCCGGCGCGGCTGCGGTGGCGGCCTATCCTGTTCAACATTCGCAGCGCCGGGTTCGACGCACTGCCCATCGTCGGGTTGCTGTCGTTCCTGCTGGGGGTGGTGGTGGCCTATCAAGGCGCCGATCAGCTCAGGCAGTACGGCGCCAACATCTTCGTCGTCGATCTGGTCGGGGTATCGATGCTGCGCGAGTTCGCGCCCTTGATCACCGCCATCATCGTCGCCGGGCGGTCCGGCTCGGCCTACGCGGCGCAGATCGGCACGATGGCGGTGACCGAGGAGATCGATGCCATGCGCACGCTCGGCATCGCCCCGCTGGAACTGCTGGTGTTGCCGAAGGTGATTGCGCTGATGATCGCGTTGCCCCTGCTGACCGTTTTCGCGGATGTGCTCGGCGTGTTCGGCGGCATGGTCATGGCGCGCGCGCAACTCGATGTCGGCTTCATCGAGTTTCTCGATCGCTTCGTCAAGGCGGTTGGCACCACCACTTTCCTGACGGGGATCGGCAAAGCGCCGGTGTTCGCGGCCATCATCGCGGTGATCGGCTGCTACCAGGGCTTTCAAACCCGGGGCGGAGCCGATAGCGTGGGCCGCCAAACCACGCGCAGCGTCGTGCAGTCGATCTTCGGGGTGGTGGTGGCCGACGCCTTTTTCTCTGTCGTCTTCAGCGTGCTGGATCTGTAACGTGCCAGACGATTCCCAAGCCGATCAGGTGGTCATCGAGGTGGCGAAGGTGTCCACCCGCTTCGGCGCGCATGTCGTGCATACCGAGATCGATCTCGAGGTGCGCCGTGCCGAGATATTTGCCCTGATCGGCGGCAGCGGCTCCGGCAAGTCCACCTTGCTGCGCGAAATCATCCTGCTGCAACGCCCCACTTCAGGCTCCATCCGGGTACTCGGCACCGACCTGCAAACGCTCGACGACGATGACGCTTTATCGCTGCGCCAGCGTTGGGGCGTGATGTTCCAGCATGGCGGCCTTTTCGGCTCGCTCACCGTGGCGGAAAACATCGGCCTGCCGCTGCGCGAACACACCGATCTCGGCGATGCGCGGATCGATGAGATCGCCATGGCCAAGCTCGCCCTGACAGGCCTGGAACCCGCAGTCGGCGCGCAATATCCGTCGGCGCTGAGTGGCGGCATGATGAAGCGCGCCTCTCTGGCCCGCGCGCTGGCGCTCGACCCGGAGCTGCTGTTTCTCGACGAGCCCACCGCCGGCCTCGACCCGGTGAGCGCGGAAGGCGTCGACGACCTGGTGCGCAGGCTGCGCGATCAGTTCGGGCTGACGGTCTTCATGATCACCCACGATCTGGACCTGCTCTGGCAGGTGACCGACCGCGTGGCCGTGCTGGCCGATGGAAAGATGCAAGGCGCAGGCTCGATGGCCGAGCTCTCGCATTCCGACAATCCGGCGATTCGGCAGTTCTTCGATGGCCCGCGCGGGCGCGCCGCACAACAGCAAAGCCAGCGATTGGCTGCGCCGCCCCCAGGCGCCGACATCGGGAGGCCGTCATAGAAACCAAAGTGAACTACGCCATCGTGGGCGCTTTCGTGCTGCTGCTCGGCACCGTGCTGATCGCTGGCGTGCTGTGGCTCGCCTCGGGAGGTGCATGGAAGAAAAAATACGATCTGTATCTGGCTATCGAAGAAGAATCGGTGGCCGGCCTCAACCTGAATGCACCGGTCAAGTACAACGGCGTCGAGGTAGGCAAGGTGCAGGGCATCGAGCTGGACAAAGCCAACCCGGAGCGCGTGCGCTTGACGTTCGCGATCGAGCACGGCACGCCGATCAAGCAAGACACCTTGGCGGTGCTCAAGACGCAAGGGCTGACCGGCATCGCCTACGTCGAACTCAGTGGTGGCGCGCGGGATTCCGCGCCGTTGCTGGCTGGTGCGCAAGAGCCCTATCCGGTGATTCGCACCAAGCCCTCGTTGAGCACCCGCTTGGAAAACGTGCTCACCACGGTGCTGGCCAAGCTCGACCGCACCTCCAGCACGGTCGATGCCCTGCTGAGCGACGAGAACAGGGCCGCGTTCAAGAGCGCGCTGGCCGATATCGCCGTCGTGGCGCGCACCATCGCCGCACGCAAGGCCGAGATCGACGCGGGCATCCTCAGTGCGGCGCGCACCTTCGACAACAGTGCCCGCGCGACAGCGAAGCTGGGCCCCGTGATCGATCGGGTGGGCCCGGTCATCGACCGCATCGGCAGCGGCGCCGATGCGGTGGAAAAAATGGGCCATGACGTGGCCCAGGCCGGCAGCAGCGCGGCCAGGACGGCGCAATCGATCGGTGGCGACGTGCACCTCTTCACCACCGAAACAGGGCCGGAAGTGCAACGCCTGCTCCTGGAGCTGAATGCCTTGTCGACCTCGCTCACCCGGTTGAGCGAACAAACCACGCGCGATCCCGCCAGCCTGCTGCGCGGCCGAGGCCCGGTGCCCGATGGGCCCGGCGAATCATCCAGGGAGCCAAGGCAACCATGAAACGACGGCCACTCCCAAGATCATTCCAGCGGTGCATGGCCGTGCTGGGTTGCCTGGCAGCGAGCGGGTGCGGCGCCCTGCTTCCGGCCGCGACGCCGCAGCCCCTCATCTATTCACTCGATGTCGCGTTGCATGAGCCTCTCACGGCGACCAACCCGCCGCCGCCCTCGGATCGGGCGCCCACGCTGGTGGTGAGTCCAACACGCGCAGCGGCTGGTTTCGACAGCGCGAATCTCATCTATGTGCGCGAGCCGCACCAACTCGAACACTTTGCGCACAGCGCCTGGGTGGACACGCCCGCGCGCATGCTCTCGCCGATCATCGTCGCGGCCATCGCCCGGTCCGGAACATTTCGCGCCGTGGGTCCGGCGGCGAGTGGTGTGGCTGGCGACATGCGGCTCGACACGGAAGTGCTGCGCCTGCAGCAGGAATTTGGCGGCGGAGCGAGTCGCGTGCGTTTCACGCTGCGGGCCTATTTGATCGACAGCGCCACGCGGCGCGTGATGGTCATGCGCGACTTCGATGAAACCATCACCGCCGCGAGTGACGATCCCTCCGGTGGTGTCGAGGCTGCCCATCGCGCCGTGCAGGCCGTCACAACCCGCCTTGCGCTGTTTTGCACCGAGGCCGCCCAAAGCTGGACGCCGCTGAATTGATCGGGCCGTCTTGGATGCCACCCTTGCACTTTCTGGACGGCTGGCGCATTCCCAAAGACGATCTGCTGCGCGAAGCACCGACGATCATCACCTTGGCGCTGGGCCTGGTGGTCTTTACCGTGCTGGGCGTGGGCGTGCTGATCCATTGGCTCATTCCCGCGATGCCGCTGGCGGTGGCGTTTGCGCTGGCCGCCGTCATCTCACCCACCGATCCGATCGCGGCATCGCAGACGGTACTTTTGACCGGACATGACAACCCGTGGTGGCTCGCCGTGTATGTGGTGATGATCGTCGTGGCCTTGGCGGCGCTGCGTTTCATCTGGGTGTGGGCGTCGATGACGGTGGCGTTTTTTTGGTGTGCCCTCACGCAGTGCGATGCCCGCGTCGGTGCGCTGGCGCGTGGTGCTGGCCATGTCGATCGCCGGCGTTCGGGGTGCCATCACCCTGGCCGCCGTGTTGACCTTGCCGGTGAAGATGGGCAACGGCATGCCGTTCCCCGGGCGCGATCTGGCCATTTTTCTGGCTGCGGGCGTGATCGTTGCGTCGCTCGTTCTGGCCACCTTCGGTTTGCCGCGCGCCTTGCGCGGCCTGGAGCTGCCGACCGACACATCGCACGTGGCCGATGAAGCCCGCGCGCGAACGGCCGGGGCCGAGGCCGCGCTGCGCGCGATCGAGTCGGCCCGGCAGGCGACCACCCAAGGTGCGCCTGACGCCGACCTACGCACCGAGGCTTCGACGCGGATCGCCGCCTTGTATCGCCAACGTATCGACCGCTATGTGGCCGACGACGATGTTGCGATGCGCACCGGTGAGGCTGAAAGCATCGAACGTGAGTTGCGTCTGGTGGCGCTGCGTGCCGAACGCGAGGAAATTCTTCGAATCGGCCACACCAATGCCATCCAGGAAATCACGCTTCGCAAGCTCGTCCGCGAGATCGATCTTCAAGAAGCGCGCTACAGCGGCTGAGCCGCGGAGCGACGGCATCCCCGTGCCGCGCGCCGCTCGGCACATGCTGGCGCCGCTATATCGCCACGGCGGCTGGCAGCAGCCTGTCGTACTCCTTCTTGACGACCGCGTAGCACTCGCAACTGCTGCGCTCCAGTTTGGCGCGGTCGAGCACCGTGATTCGACCTCGGTCGTAGCGGATGATGCGTTCGGTCTGGAGCCTGCCCGCCTCGGCGGTGACGCCTTCGCGTCGCACCCCCAGCATGTGGGCGATCCGTTCCTGCGTCATCAGCAGATCAGGCACACCGAGACGGTCGAGGCTGAGCAGCAACCATCGGCAAAGCTGTTGGTGAATGGTGTGATGCCGATTGCATGCGGCTGTCTGCGACATCTGCGTCATGAGCGCCTGGGTGTATCGAAGCAAGAGCTGCTGTACCGCGCCGCCACCATCGAATGCGGCTTTCAATGCATGAGCGGGCAGCCGATACCCGATGCCTGCGCTCTGCACCACGGACCGGCTCGGCGTCGTGTCGCCACCCATGAACGCCACGATGCCGACCAGGCCCTCGTTGCCCACCAAGGCAATCTCGGCCGACGATCCGTTCTCGGTCACGTACAGGATCGACACGATCGCCGTGACCGGAAAGACCACGTGGCTCATCGCCTCGCCCGGCCCATGCAGTACCTGCCCCAAAGGCATGTCGACTGCCTTCAGGTGCGGCAGCAAGCGCGCGTAGTCTCGTTCAGGCAAAGACGCGAGAAGGCCGTTGCGTTTGGGGTCGAAGGGCGGCGGGCTGGGGATGCCAGCGTGGAGAGTCGTGAAGGTCAAGACCATGCCCCTGGTTGAGTGCATGGAACTGTGCACAGGCCAAGGCTATGGCAGCGTCGCTTCGCCGCATCTCGGCCAACGCCGCCAACCGGTGTCGGACGACGCGCCGAAATCGATCCGCTTCAGTGCATGCCGACCAGAAGACGGCGGCATTCGCGCTTGACGACGGCATAGCACTCGCAGGCGCGCTTTTCCAGCCCGGACCGGTCGAGCACGGTGATGTGGCCGCGGCGATAGCGGATGTATCCGGCCTGCTGCAATTTGCCGGCGGCCTCCGTGATGCCCTCCCGGCGCACACCCAGCATGCTGGCAATCAGCTCTTGCGTCATCACCAGCTCACCGGAGGGGATTCTGTCGAGGGTGGAAAGCAGCCAACGGCACAGCTGCTGCTCTACCCCATGGTGCCGGTTGCACACTGCCATCTGCATCATCTGGGTGATCAACGCTTGTGTGTAGCGCAGGAACAAGCGCTGCATCGGGCCGGCACGATCAAATTCATTCATCACGGTGCTGCGCGCCAGCCGGTAGGCGTGGCCCGCGGTCTGCACCACGGCTGAACTGGGTGTGGAGTTTCCCCCCAGGAACAGCGACACCCCGACAACACCTTCATGG
>JANMAS010000397.1:0-12075 GCA_031359975.1 Burkholderiales bacterium | reverse complement strand
CACCACCCTGCTGCTCAACGTCGACAACGTGGCCGATCGCAGCCACTGGGCCAGTGCCCAGAGCGGCATCCTCACGCTCGCCGATCCCCGCACGATCAAACTGGGGGCGCGGTTCAGTTTTTGACCTGCGCCTGAGGCGGCGCGTTGAGTGCCCTAGGCGACCGGCGCCGCACCGTTGGAGACATGAAGCAGCACATGTTCGGTCATCGCCCGCGCGAGCTCGGTCTCGCCGACAAACACCTTGCCCGCATGCTCGCTTTCGAGCAGCAAGGCTTCTTCGGCATTGTGGCTGCGCACCACCACCTTCACTTGGGGATTCAGGGTGCGGGCGGTTTCCACCATCTGGCGCACTTCGAGGGTTTTGGGCGTGGCGATCACGAGCATGCGGGCATCGGCGATGTGGGCTTGCACCAGTGTCTCCGGCTCGGCGGCGTTGCCCAGCACACTGGCCTGGCCTTCACTGCGCAGCCGCTCGACGATTTCGCGGTTGGCTTCGGCCACCACGAAGGGGATGCCACGCGCCTTGAGCGCCGCCGCGATGCCCTGGCCCACGCGCCCGTAGCCGACGATGACCACCTGGTTTTTCAGGTAGCGCGCATCGGTGGCCATCGGCAGTTCGGCCAGCGGATCGTCGGATCGTTCGAGTCGGCGCGCCAGCGGCGAGTGTTTGCGCATGGCGCGCAGCGCCGGTTCGATGGCGGCAAAGACAAACGGGTTCACGGCGATCGAGATCAAGGCGCCGGCCAGGATGAGGCTCTGGCCTTGTGCCGGCAGGATGCCCAGCGACATGCCCAGCCCGGCCAGGATGAACGAAAACTCGCCGATCTGCGCCAGGCTGGCCGATACCGTAAGCGCGGTATTGAGCGGATAGCGCAACAGCAGCACCAGCACCGCCGCGGCGGCTGATTTGCCCAGCACGATGATGGCCACCACGGCGAGCACCTTCAACGGCTCGTCCACCAGCACGGCGGGGTCGAACAACCTGCCCACCGAGACGAAGAACAACACGGCGAAGGCATCGCGCAGGGGCAGGGTGTCTTCGGCCGCGCGGTGGCTGAATTCGGATTCACGCAGCACCATGCCGGCGAAGAACGCGCCCAGGGCAAAGCTCACGCCGAAGAGCTGGGCCGAGCCGTAGGCGATGCTCACGGCGGCGGCCACCACGCACAGGGTGAACAGCTCGCGCGATCCGGTGCGTGCCACCTGCCACAACAACCACGGAAACACCCGCCGGCCCACCACCAGCATCAGCGCCACGAAGGCGCCCACCGCCAACAGCGTCTCGAGCAAGGTGAACCACAGGTCTGTCGATGCCGCGGCGCCCGGTTCGGCGACCGCGCCGCCCATGGTGCCCGCCAGGGGCGGCAGCAGCACGAGCACCAGCACCATGGCCAGGTCTTCGACCACCAGCCAGCCGACGGCGATGCGCCCGTTGACCGAATCCACGATGCCCTTGCTCTCCAGCGCCTTGAGCAGCACCACGGTGCTGGCCACCGACAGCGCGAGGCCGAAGACAACCGCCGCGGCCGGTGGCCAGCCCCACCACATGCCCGCGCCCGCGCCCAGCGCCGTGGCAACGATCATCTGCACCACCGCACCGGGCAGCGCGATCTTGCGCACCGACAGCAGATCCTGAAACGAGAAGTGCAGGCCCACGCCGAACATCAGCAGCATCACACCGATCTCGGCCAACTGGCTGGCGATCTCGATGTCGGCGACGAAGCCCGGCGTGGCCGGCCCGATGATTATGCCGGCCACCAGGTAACCCACCAGCGCCGGCAGCTTGAGCCTGGCGGCGATGAAGCCCATCAGCAGCGCCATGCCAAAAGCGGCTGCAATCGTGGTGATCAGTGGCACGGCCTGGTGCATATGGGGGGGATCCTTCTCTTGGGAAGGATTCAGTGTAGCGAGCGACCCTCAGCGCCGGTGGTGCGACGGTGCCCGCTCATACACCGGTGTGGCCAGCCCTTCCATGCGTGCCTTCAGTTGCAGGGCGAGGAACTGCGAGTAGTGGCGCGACTGGTGCAGGTTGCCGCCGTGGATCCACAGCTTGTCCACCTGCGTGGGCTTCCACATGTTGCGCAGCTCGCCTTCCCAGGGGCCCGGATCCTTGGGCGTGTCGGAGCCCAGGCCCCAGCACTTACCCACCTTGTCGGCCACTTCGGGCGAGACGATATCGGCCAGCCAGCCGTTCATCGAGCCATAGCCGGTGGCATACACCAGCAGATCGGCGGGCAGTTCGGTGCCATCGCTCAAGGTGACCGAGCGCTCGTTGATGCGCTCGATGTTGACGCCGCTGCGCAGCTTGATGCTGCCGTTGGCCACCAGCTCCGAGGCGCCCACGTCGATGTAGTAGCCTGATCCACGGCGCAGATACTTCATGAACAGGCCCGAGCCATCGACGCCGAAATCGAGCATGAAGCCGGCCTTCTCCAGGCGCGAGTACAAATCGGCTTCGCGCTTTTTCATCTCCTCGTACACCGGGATGTGGAAGGTGTGCATGATCTTGTACGGCACCGAGGCGAAGACGAGATCGGCGGTGTGGTGGTCGATGCCGTTTTTCACCGCGGCTTCCGAATACAGGCCGCCGAGCGCCAGATCCATCAGCGCATCGGACGGCGCGATGTGGGTGGACGAGCGCTGGATCATCGTCACGTCGGCATCGTGCTCCCACAGGGCGGCGCAGATGTCGTGGGCGGAATTGTTGGAGCCCAGCACCACGCACTTCTTGCCGGTGTAGGCCTCCGGCCCCGGATGCCGGCTCGAATGGTGCTGCTCGCCCTGAAACGTTTCTGCGCCGGGGATCTTGGGCACGCTCGGATAACCGGAAACGCCCAGCGCAAACACCAGCTGCTTCGGCTTCAGAAGCACTTCCTTGCCGTCGCGTTGCACGGTGACCTGCCAGGCCTGCGTGGCTTCGTCGAAGTGCGCGTGGGTGGCGGTGGTGGAGCCCCTGTAGTTGAGCTCCATCACGTTGGTGTACATCTCCAGCCAGTCGCCGATCTTGTCCTTCGGTGCGAACACCGGCCAGTCGTTGGGGAAGGGCAGGTAGGGCAGGTGGTCGTACCACACCGGATCGTGCAGGCACAGTGATTTGTAGCGGTTGCGCCAGGAGTCGCCCGGCCGCGCGTTTTTCTCCACGATCAGCGTGGGCACGCCCAGGCGGCGCAGGCGCGCGCCGAGCACGAATCCGCCCAGGCCGCCGCCGGTGATCAGCACAAACGGCTGCTCGGTGCCGCCGAAGGCCGCCACCTCATCCTCGCGCCGCTCCAGCCAGCTCTTGCGACCGCGCTGCGCCCCGTGCTCGGCGCCCTTCACGCGCCGCTCGTGCGTGCGCTCCTCGAAGCCCTTGAGTTCGACCATCGTGGTGAGAAAGGTCCACGCCTTGCCGTCCCGCAGCCGCAGATGGCCGCGGCCCCGCGCCACCGCCGTCTCGAAGGTGAACCAGGCGTCGATCACGCCGCCGGCCTCGGTGGCCTGGCCGTCGATCGCAAAAGCCGAGGGCCGGGTATCGGCCAGCGTGGCCTTCAGCATCGCGCGGATCGCGGCTGGGCCTTCCTGCGTGCGGATGTTCCAGGTGAAGGCCACCAGATCGCGCCAGTAGCTGTCGGCGTCGAACAGGTTGACCGCCGCCTCCACATCCTGGCTGGCAAGCGCCGAAGCGAAATCGGCCAACCAGGCGCTGGCCGCCTGGGTTGGGTGGGTGGACAGGTCTGTCATCGGGATGTCTCCTTGGTTTCGAGGGGCGTTCGCCCGGCTCGCGACAACGCAACGCCGAAACACCCGGCGCCTGGCAGGATCATTCGCGCAAGCCCGGGGCTGGCGAGAGAGACAAAACCCGAAGATGCGCCCGCGAGCTTGTGTCAATTCGGAACACTCGCGCCCGGCCACAAGAGGCCCCGGAAGACTCGACGCGCTATCCTCCCCGGCGAAACTTGATGTCATCTTCGTCTGGAGTAACCGATGCCCTTCACCCCCATCCGCCTGGCCTGCATCACACTGCTGTGCCTCGCCACCACATCCACCTGGGCCGACAGCTTCGCGTCATCCGCCTCAAGTGCCGGCTCGGCGTCGAGCGGCAGCGTCTCGGATTCGATCCACGGTTCGAGCGGCAGCTCCACCGGCGACAAGCCGGTGGCCGAAGGCGATTACCGCATCGTTGCGGTGGCCGACATGGCCGATCGCCCGGGCAAGCTGCGGCTCACCATGCACGCTACCGCGCCGCAAGGCGAAGCCACCGAGTTCTATCTCGATCTGCCGCGGCAGACGCTGGCGCAGCAAGGGCTTGCCGCCGGTGATGTGGTGAGTGCGCGCCATCGCCCCTACGGCCTCGAGTTTGCACGCGCCGACACACAAACCGCCTTCTTCCTGGTGCTGGCCGACGATTGGCATCGCGAACTCGATTCGAACCCCGTGACGCTTTGAGTGGCCGAGCGCTGCGGGCGGCCTGCGTGGCCGCCAGCCTGTGGGCGTTGGCATCAGTCAGCGAGGCATCGTCCACCGGTTCGTCCACCAGCTCCCGTTTCTGCGATCGCGCTTCGCCGCTGACCGCCACGCAGCAGGATCGTCTGCTGCGTTTTGCCGCCGTGGTGCGGCAGGAGCTCGACGCGTCGGATCAGGGGGTGGCGCTCGTCGCCCGCTCGGGGCTGGATCTGTCTCGCTTCGGCGCGCGCTACTCGCATGCCGGTGTGAGCCTCAAGGCCAGCGACAACGGGCCGTGGTCTGTGCGCCAGCTTTACTACGCCTGCGATGAATCGCGGCCGCGCCTTTACGACCAGGGCATGGCCGGCTTTCTGTTGGGCGTGGACGATCCCGCGCTCGGTTATGTTTCGATCATCTGGCTGCCACCGGCCCAAGCCACCCAGCTCGAACGCTCGGCCCTCGACCGCGCGCTCGCGCTGCGCCTGCTGGGAGGCACCTACAGCGCCAACGCCTATCCCTTCAGCCTGCGCTACCAGAACTGCAATCAATGGGTGATGGAGCTGCTGGCTACCAGCTGGGGCGGGCTCGATGCGGTGGCTGGCAACGTCGATCCCGACGGGGCCGACGTGGATTCACCCCGAGGGCGTGCACAACGCTGGCTGATCGACGAGCGCTACACACCGAGCACGGTGGCGGTGGGCTCGCACCTGCTGATGTGGGCGGCGCCGTTCATCCCCTGGGTGCATCTCGACGACCACCCACAAGCCGATCTCCACGCGCTGCAATTTCGCATCAGCATGCCCGCCTCGATCGAGGCCTTCGTGCATGAGCGTCTGCCCGGCGCGCAGCGCATCGAGCTGTGCCACGACGAGCGCCAGATCGTGATCCGTCACGGCTGGGCGCCGATCGGCGAAGGCTGCCGGGCCGGCGCCGGCGATCGGGTGGTGGCGCTCGATTGACAGGTCATCAGCCCTTGTCGAACCGCACCGGCTCCGTGCCGCGATGCTTGGAGCGGATGACCACGGTGCCCGCGAGTTTGTCGTGCCAGCCTTGTTTTCTGGGGTCGAAGGCGACCCAGATGATGCCCAGGCCGAAGGGGATGGTGGCGACGAAGTAGCCGAGATAGCGAATGACCGATTGCCCCATCGTCAGGGTGTTGCCCGTCTTCGCATCCACCACCCGAGCCGACAGCACCATCTTGCCCGGCGTGGCTTGTTTGTACAGCCAGAAGGCAATGGCCAACACCGCCGGAAAAATCCAGGAGATCACCACATCGGCAGGGCCCCGTGTGAAGGTGAGGCCGGGTGCATCGAAGTAGCCCCAGCCGTAGATCGCGACCAGCGGCGGGAACGTGATGCACACAATGAACAAGGAATCGATGAGCGCCGCGCCGACGCGCACCCAGAATCCGGCGTATTCAACCGTATCCGCCTCGATCGTCATTTTGATATCTCCCGAATGCCTGCAAGCCATGCATTCTGATGCGAAAGCGGTGGACCGAACCCCACCACGCTCGGAACGCCGGCGCTGCCGCCTCGGGCTGCGAGGATACTGTTTGTGCGCCTGATGTGGGCGCCATCGATGGAGTGCGGTCATGCTTGTCTTTCACAACCCGCGGCATCGCGAGCACCATGGCCGCCAGGAGATGTTTCGTGGCCGCCTCGTGCCCTGCCACGAAACCCCCGATCGGCTCGACCACATCCTGGCTGAGTTGCAACGGCGCCCGCTGGCCGAGCTGAGGGTGCCCGGCGATGCCGACATGGCCCTCATCGGCCGCATCCACACGGCGCGCTATCTGAACTTTCTCGCCACCGCATGGAGCGAGTGGGTGGCGCTGGACCCCGCCAATGAAGCGCTGGACGTGCTGCCTTCGATCTGGCCGGTACGCGGCTTTCGGCACGACGTGGTACCCGCCAACTTTGCGGCGCGTGTCGGCCTGTTCTCGTTCGATGCCGGAACACCGCTGACCCGGGGCACCTGGGATGCCGCCCGAACCGGCGCCGCCTGTGCGATCGACGCCGCGCGTGCGCTGGCCACCCCGGGCGGCCCACGGGCATCGATGGCCCTCACACGCCCACCCGGCCACCACGCGCATGCCGAGACTTTCGGCGGCTACTGCTTTCTCAACAACGCGGCGCTGGCCGCGCAAGCCTTGCGCGAGCAGGGCATGGCCCGCGTGGCTGTGCTGGATGTGGATTACCACCACGGCAATGGCACGCAGAGCATCTTCTACGAACGGGCGGATGTGTTCACCGCGTCCATCCACGGCGATCCGACCACCGAGTACCCGTTTTTCCTGGGCCATGCCGACGAGCGCGGCAGCGGCGCCGGCCTGGGCACCAACCTGAATCTGCCTCTACCCGCCGGCACCGGCTTTGCAGCCTGGGAGCAAGCGTTGCGGACGAGCCTCGACGCGATCGGACGCTTCGATGCCCAGGCGCTGGTGGTGGCGCTGGGGGTAGACACCTTCGAAGGCGATCCGATCTCGCGCTTCACCTTGGAGAGCGCAGACTATCTGCGCATCGGGCAGATGATTGCCGAGGCCGGGTTGCCCACCGTGTTGGTGATGGAAGGCGGTTATGCGGTGGCGGAGGTGGGCATCAACGTCGTCAACGTGCTGCAGGGTTTTGGCGGCGCAGGGTGATGGCCGCCGGGCGCACCTAGATCTTGTGCGTCGACAGCAGGATGCTTGTCTCGGTATTGGCGATCCCCGCCAGCAGCCGGATCGTGCTCAGCACGCGATCGAAGGCTTCGAGGGATTCGGCCTGCAGCTCGGCCACGATGTCCCAGCGGCCGTTGGTGGTGTGCAGCGCGGTCACGTTGGGCTGGCCGCGCAGGCTGCGCAGCACGTCGGCGGCGAGGTTGCCTTCTACCGCGATCGTCATCAGCGCGCGGATGCGGTGGGCTTCCACCTGGGGCTTGAGCCGCACGGTGTAGCCAACGATCACGCCGGCATGCTCCAGCCGGGCGATGCGGTTTTGCACCGTGCCGCGGGCCACCTTGAGCGTCTTGGCCAGCGAGGCCACCGTGGCGCGCGCGTCGGCCCGCAGCAGCGAGATCAGTTCCCGGTCGGTGTCGTCGATGTTGATCATGCTGGATGCTTGCAGCTGGCGATCGGCTCAGCATAGCGAACATCGCGCTCGTCGCGCGGCGGACCACGTCTGTCGTCGGCCCGGGAGTGTTCATCGCGCATTGCCGGCCAGATGACATGCCGGTGCCAGGGCATGTAAGCTGAGCCTTTGCACCGAGGAGCGCCCATGAACCATGCGGTAAGCAGCGGCCCGGCCATCCGCGTGGGCGTGGGCGGCTGGACATTCGAGCCCTGGCGCAACAATTTCTACCCGGCCGGCTTGCCGCATGGCCAGGAGCTGCACTACGCCAGCCGCCGGCTCACTGCGATCGAGGTCAACGGCACCTACTACAGCTCGCAAAAGCCCGCCACCTTTGCCAAGTGGCGCGACGAGACACCCGATGACTTTGTGTTTTCGCTCAAGGCCTCGCGCTTTGCCACCAACCGGCGCGTGCTCGCCGAGGCGGGCGAATCGATCCAGCGCTTCGTGAGCAGCGGCATCGTGGAACTGGCCCACAAGCTGGGGCCGATCGTGTGGCAATTTGCGCCCACCAAGCGCTTTGATCCGAACGACTTCGAAGCCTTTTTGACGCTGCTGCCGGCCGCAGTCGAGGGCTGCGCACTTCGGCATGTGGTGGACGTGCGGCACGAGAGTTTCATGTGCGCCGACTACCTGGCGATGGCGCGCCGCCACCGTGTGGCCACCGTGTTCACCGATTCCGACGATTACCCGTCGTTTGCCGACGTCACCGGCGATTTTGTCTACCTGCGCATGATGCGCACCGATCCCGCGCTGGAGGCTGGCTGCACGCCGCAAGCCCTGGCCCAGATCGCCGCCTGCGCGCAGGTGTGGCGCAGCGGCGGCGAGCCCACCGGTGTGCCGCGTGTGGAAGCGGTGCCTGGGCCCGCCGCGCCGCGCGATGTGTTCATGTTCTTCATCAGCGGCGCGAAGGAAAAAGCACCGGCCGCGGCGATGGCGCTGCGCCAGCAACTGGGTTGAGCTTGCCTTGTCAGCGCATCACGGCTCGACCAGCACATACCCCCGGTTCTCGACCGTATCGAACGTGCGCATACCCTTGATGAGGGTGGCGCTGGGCATCCACACCCAGCCGGCGCTGGCGGGGTTGACATCCAGGATGAGAAACGAATCCGATTCCGCATCGTAGGCGCCCAGCGGCGAGATATGGCCGCCGCCTTGTTGGCCCACCGCTCGGCGGCTGTAGGTGACGACGACAAAATCGCCGCGTCGTTTGAGGTTGTCGATCAGCTCGCCCCGAATGGTTTCGTCCGATGCCTTGTCGCCCACGATGACGAGCCGGGTGTGCAGCGCGTTGGCCCTGAGCAGCGCATCGAACTGGCGCGTCTGGAAGCCGAAATCCTTGATCTGCTTGCCGTCGAGCGTGAGAGGCTCGCCCAGCACCTGGGCGCGGGTCTTGGGGCCTTTGGCGATGACGTTGTCTTGCGTGAAACGGGGGACGGCCGGATCAAAGCTGCTGGGGAAGTATTGAAGATCTTCGGCGCGCAGGCGGCTGTGATCGCGCGGCACATCGGCGCTGCCGCCACGCACGGCGTTGAGCACGATCGCCGCGGTGGTCGGGCCGCAGAACGCGGCGTTCGATTGCGCCTCGAACTGGTTGGCCAGGGCGGCAAAGTCGGCCTTGGCCGCCGAACGAGCCAATCGCGCCAGGCCTTCGTCGGAGTTGAATTCCGTCAGGCCGTCGTTGGAGTTCAAGGCGGTCAGGCCTTGAGCAACGGCAGGCGGAGCCTCTTCCTTGGCCAGCGTGTGCGAAGCGAGCGTGGCAGCCAGCAATGCCGCGAGGCCGATACGGAGCAGGGAGGTCACCACGGGGTCTGACATGCTGGAGGGGCGAGCTTGAAGAGCCGTGTGCGGCTTACTGGTTGGTGCCTGCGCTGTTGAAGGTCACGCCCTCAGCGGTGGCGGTAGCGGTGTTGCGGCCGGGGTAGCTGAGCCAGGTCATCGCCATGTTGAGGTCTTGCACCAAATGTGCGGCTGCGATCGTCACCCCATCGGGCAGCTCCATCGTCGGGGTGGTGTGGGCATCGTTGATGAGGGTGAGGTCGTAGCCGCGTTCGAGGGCGCCATAGGCGGTGGCGCGAATGCACCAGTTGGTGGCCGCGCCGGCCAGCACGATGTGTGTGGTGCCGAGCCGGGCCAGTTCGTCGTTGAGCGGAGTGTTCTCGAAGGATGAGTTGAACCGCTTGTGGATCAACGGCTCGCCATCGGCGGGCACCAGCTCCGGCACCCACTGCCACCCCGCGCTACCCGGAGTGAGCTCGTCATCAGCATGCTGCACCCAGAGCACCGGCACGCCTTGCGAACGCGCCCGCTCCACCACGCGCGACACGTTCTTGATCACCCGAGGCGCATCCCAGGCATCTTTCATCACGCCCACCTGAACATCGACCACCAGCAAAGCGGGTGAATTGCCTGCGCGAACTGTGGCCATGGTGCTTGGCTCCCTGGTGTCGAGATTTTGATTCTCCCATTCGTGGCTTGGCGTGCAAGTCACGGGCGGTCCGGTATCTGCGCTGGCAGGTGAATCACAGGTCCGGAAACGGCAAGGCCATCGGGCTCCCACGCGGTGCAATGCCATGAGTCCAGTTGACTCGAACAACCGATTGCAGGAGAAGCATGATGAGACTGTCCGTCCGAGGCCTACCGGCCCTTCGGTCGGCTTCAGCCGTACGCCGAGGTGGGCCCCAGGGCAAGCGATGTCAACACGTGCCTGATGAATGGCGCCTTCGCCGCCGTGTAAGCAGCCTTGTCGTTCTCGTGCTCACGGGCGAGTTGAAGTTTCAATTGCGCGTAGGCGTCTCGTACGCTTGTGTTGGTGCGCAGCGTGTCCCGAAACGCGATGTGCTCGTTCCAGAAATCCGAACCCTTGGATACGACGTGAACATGCACGCGAGGGCCCTGCGATTCCGGCCTGACGAAGTACCGGCGCATTGGAAACTCAAGTTCGTACTTGTTGACGTACGCGTACCCCGCCGCCGCCAGCCCCGGGATAGCGGCTTCGATGCTGGCCAGCGATGCCGCGCCCACAAGCACATCGATCACCGGCTTCGCGCACAAGCCGGGCACCGACGTGCTGCCGGTGTGTTCGATCTGCACGGCGGGTTCCGCGAAAGCGACCAGGAGTTGGCGGCGAATCGCGGCGAAGTGATCGGGCCACGCCTCGGAATAGGGAACGATGCGCAGCGCCATGGCATGAGGGGGTGGAGGCTGAACGAAATCAGTCACTTGAAAGGTGTTTCTCCAGAGGCAGCACTCGGGATTCGCCGCTTGGTCTTGCTTTGGCGGGAAACCCATTGTTTGAGGGCATCGTCCATGCGACTCTGCCAGCCGGTTCCGCTAGCCTTGAAGAAGGCCAGTACTTCCGGGCTGTAGCGCACGCTGACGAGTTGCTTCGTTGGAGCCACCTGCGGGCCGCGCTGACCAGGCTTGCGCTTTACCGCAAGGGCCTGACGGACGGCTTCATAGCCGCCGCCATTGACCACGACGCCTGTGCTCCACTTCGCCTCTTCGCGGGCGGTCAATGGCCTGTCTTTGCCGGGTGCCCGCGCGATGGCTGCTTCGACCTCGGCTTGGCTAATGGGAAACTTCCTGGAAGAACCTGTTGACTTCATATTTCTCGGCCTCTCGAAGGCTAATGACGCGGAAATCGTCTTCGCGCTCTGTGTAGGTCATGTGCATCACCCGACCTTGGAGCCACCCAACGGCGCAAAGACGAAGTTCGCCGTAAGCAAGGCGTCGATCTTCATAAACCCAGACGGGTCCATCAAAGATTCGTTCGCAGTCTGGGAAGTCGTATCCGTGCTTGCGAATGTTCTCGCGTCGCTTTGGTTCGTCCCAGCCCGGCATGGGCTCATTGTAGCTACGAAAAGCGCGCCAATCAAGAACATTCCTCGTGTACTGAGCGCCGGGATTTTCAGCGGCGGTTTCGCGGGTGCTGGCTCGCCAGGCGCTCGTTGCCGTGCTTGTAGTTGCCGGTGATGCGGGCCATGAGCTGCTGGGCCTGTACCGTGCTGGCGCCTTGAATCTCGACGACAAAGTCTTCGGCGTCGCGGCCCCGCAGCGTGGCCGCCATGCGCCCGCTATGCATCACTTCGAGTTCGCCCGTCTTGCGCTGCCGATACGAAAAGCCCAGGTCGTCCTGATCATGAGTCACGATTCATCCTTGTGCCGAATGCTGATGCCGGTGCCGAGCCATGATGGGCGGTCTACAAGTGCGAAAAGAATGCGGGAACCTGCCCCCACTGGTCGTTCAATCCGTCGACATAGGTGATGGGCACCTTGGCCAGCTCTTCTTCGGTGATGCCCTCGAGGCAGCCGAGGTTGACGCCCACCATCCGGCCCGCCGGTGTGTCGTTGCCCACGCCGAATGCGCGAACACCGCAGTGCCGGCAGAAGAAGTGTTGATTCTTTCGGGTGTTGAAGAGGTATTCGGTGAGATCGGGCTCACCCGCCAGCATGCGAAACCCTTCCGGCCTGGCCACCGCCGCCCAGAATCGATTTCGCCTGCAGATGGAGCAATTGCATCGGTAGGTGCTCTGCGACAGAT
>JANMAS010000384.1:0-13624 GCA_031359975.1 Burkholderiales bacterium | reverse complement strand
CGGCGCAGCTCGGCGCCTTCGCCCATGCCCAGCATCAGCGGGATGGCCGCGGCCAGCGCGGCGAGCGTGGTCATCAGGATCGGGCGGAAACGCAGCAGCGCGGCCTGGCGGATCGCCTCGTGGGCGGGCAGGTTTCCATGCCGCTGCGCATCGATGGCGAAATCGATCATCATGATGGCGTTTTTCTTCACGATGCCGATCAGCAGGATGAGGCCGATGATGCCGATCACCCCAAGATCGTTGCCGCTGATGAGCAGGGCTGCCAGCGCGCCCACGCCGGCCGAGGGCAGCGTGGAGAGGATCGTCAGCGGATGCACGTAGCTCTCGTAGAGCACACCGAGCACGATGTACACACACACCACCGCCGCCAGGATCAGCCAGAGCTGATTCAACAGCGAGTTCTCAAAGGCACCGGCGGCGCCGATGAAGCTCATCGTCACGCTCGCCGGCAGCGCCACATCCTCCGCCGCCACGCGGATCGCATCCACCGCCTGGCCCAGCGAGGTGCCCGGTGCGGCATCGAAGCCGATGGTGGTGGCCGGGTACTGCGCCACGCGCGTCACCTGCAAGGGCGCCGCGCGTTCTTCGATGCGCGCCACCGCCGATAACGGCGTGGCCACGCCGCCGCTGGTGCGCAAGGGCAATTCGCCCAGCGTCTTGGGCGTTGTCAGCACACCGGGCCGGGCTTCGAGAATCACGCGGTATTGATCGGTCTCGGTGAAGATGGTGGAGACAATGCGCTGGCCGAACGCGCTGTACAGCGCATCGTCGATCGAACTGGCCGCGATGCCGAGGCGCGAGGCGGTATCACGATCCACATCGATGAAGGCCGACAAGCCCTGCACGCCGGCATCGCTCACCACATGCCGCACCTGCGGCAGGCTGCGCATGCGCGCGCTCAGACGGCCGGCCCATTCATTGACGGTGGCGCTGTCAGCGCCTTCGATCGACACGCGGAACTCGGTGGGCCCGGTTTCGGCATCCACCGTGAGATCCTGCGTGGGCTGCAAATGGAGCGTGAGGCCGGCGAGCTCGCCCACCCGTTGTTTCAGGCGCTGCATCGTGGCTTCGGCGTCGCTGCGATCGGCATTCAGCTCGATCAGCATGCGCGCGGCGTGCAGCATGGTGTTGTTGGTGGCGTCCACCCCCACGAACGCGCTCACGCTGCGCACGCCGGGGTCGGCCAGGATGGCCTGCGCCGCCTGCTGCTGCAGCTGCGCCATGCGCTGGTACGACACATCCTGCGCCGCCTCGATGCGGGCCTGCAACTGGCCGGTATCCTGCGTCGGGAACAGGCCCTTGGGGATCACCAGGTACAGCACCACGGTGAGCAGCAGCACCAGCAAGGCCACGACCAGCGTGAGGCCCTGGCGCGCGAGCACCCAGTCCAGCGACACCTCATAGCGCTCGATCACCCGAGCGAGCCCGCGCTGGAAGCCCTTGGCCAGCCAGCCGCGCGGCTCGTGGTCCCCCGCGCGCAGCCAGCGCGCCGACATCATCGGCACCAGCGTGAGCGACACCAGTGCCGAGATGAGGATGGTGATCGCCAACGTGACGGCGAATTCGCGGAACAGCCGCCCCACCACATCGCTCATGAACAGCAGCGGGATCAACACCGCGATCAACGAGACGGTGAGCGAGATGATGGTGAAGCCGATCTGCCGCGCGCCCTGCAGCGCCGCCTGCATCGGCTTCTGGCCGCGCTCGATCTGGCGCGAGATCACCTCCAGCATGACGATCGCGTCGTCGACCACGAAGCCAGTGGCGATGGTGAGTGCCATCAGGCTGAGGTTGTTCAGGCTGTAGCCCATCAGGTACATCACGCCGAAGGTGCCCACCAAGGACACCGGCACCGCGATGCTGGCGATCACCGTGGCGCGCAGGCTGTGCAGGAAGAAGAAGATCACCAGCACCACCATCACCACCGCCAGCACCAGCTCGATCTGCACATGCGATACCGACGAGCGGATACCGAGCGTGCGATCGCTGAGCACCTGCACGTCGATCGCCTCGGGCAATGAAGCCTGCATGTCGGGCAACTGGCGCTTGATCGCATCCACGGTGGCGATCACATTGGCGCCGGGCTGCCGCTGCACGTTGACGACGATCGCCGGCTTCAGTTCCGCGCCGTGCACGCCGGCCCAGGCGCCCAGGCGGATGTCTTCGGCCGCCGCCACCACCTGCGCCACATCCGACATGCGCACCGGTGCGCCATCGCGCCAGGCCACCACCAGCGCCTGGTAGTCAGCCGGTGTGAGCAACTGGTCGTTGGCGTTGATGCTGTAGGCCCGCTGCGGGCCGTCGAAACTGCCCTTCGCGCTGTTGGCGTTGGCCGCGGTGATCGCGCTGCGCAGCGTGTCGATGCCGATGCCGTAGGCGGCGAGCGACTGGGTATCGGCCTGGATGCGCACCGCCGGCCGTTGGCCACCGCCCAGCGTCACCAGACCCACGCCGTTGACCTGGCTGATCTTCTGCGCCAAGCGCGTGTTGACCAGGCTGTACACCTCCGTCAGCGGCAGGGATTTCGACGTGATCGCCAGGCTCAGCACCGGCGCATCGGCGGGATTCACCTTCGCGTAGACCGGCGGCGCCGGCAGATCCGCGGGCAGCGACGACGCGCCCGCGTTGATCGCCGCCTGCACCTCCTGCTCGGCCACATCGAGCGTTTCGCCGAGCGAAAACTGCAGCGTGACGATCGACACACCGGCCGCGCTGGTGGAGCCCATGCGCTGCAGGCCCGACATCTGCCCGAACTGCCGCTCCAGCGGCGCGGTGACGCTGCGGCTCATCACATCCGGGCTCGCGCCGGGATACAGCGTGCGCACCTGGATCGTCGGGTAATCCACCTGCGGCAGCGCCGACAGCGGCAGGAAGCGGAACCCGAGCAACCCGGCGAGCACGATCGCCAGCATCAGCAGCGATGTCGCCACCGGCCGCTCGATGAACGGGCGCGACGGGGTCATGGCGTGGCGGGTTCGGAGGCTCGGCGGCGGGGGCGATCGCCGGCTGCCGCATCGGAGGCTCGTTGGCCGCGCTGGCGAGCACCCGAAGCCGCCGAAGACGCACCCGACGCCGCCGTGGCCGGACGTTCGGAAGCAAGCTGCACCGTGGCACCATCCTTGAGGCGATCTGCGCCTTCTGTCACCACCCGCTCACCCACCTGCAGGCCGTCGCGGATAACCATCACCTGGCCATCCGAAGGGCCTCGTTTCACCGGCCGCTGCAACACGCGACGATCGTCGCCGAGCACGTAGACAAAGTCGCCGCTGGCGCCATTGCGCACCGCCGTCACCGGCACCACCACAGCGCCTTCGATCGTGCGCAGCAGCAACTGCACGTTGACGAACTGGTTGGGGAACAGCACGCCCTTGTCGTTGGGCAGCCGCGCCTTGGCCTTGACGGTGCCGGTGGTGGTGTCGATGAGGTTGTCGAGCGTGGAAAACTCACCCTGGCCGAGGGTGTTGACGCGGGTGCGGTCGAGCACCGTCACCGTCAGCTTGGCGCCTTGCGCCAAGCGGGCCTGGATGTCGGGCACCCGATCCTGCGGCACCGCGAACGCCACGTCGATCGGTGCGATCTGGGTGATCGTCACGATGCCGTTGGAATCGGCGGAGGTGACTGAATTGCCCGCATCCACCGGCCGCAGGCCCACACGCCCGCTCACTGGCGCCAGCACCCGCGTGTAGCCGAGATTGAGCCGCGCGCTGGCCTCTGCCGCACGGCTGGTGAGCAAGCCGCCTTCGAGCTGCCTCACCAGCGCCGCCTGCGTATCCACATCCTGGCGCGCGATCGAATCCTGCTGCAACAGCGTCTGGTAGCGCTGCAGCGTGAGGCGGGCGTTCTGCAACTGCGCATCGGTGCTGGCGCGTGTGCCCTCGGCCTGCATCAGCGCGATGCGGAACGGCTCCGGATCGATGATCGCCAAGGCCTGACCCGCCTTGACCATCTGGCCTTCGGTGAACAGCACCTGCTTGAGCACGCCGGAGACCTGCGGCCGCACGATGACGCTGGCCGCGGAGGTGATGGTGCCCAGCGCCTCGATCAGCACCGGCACATCGGCGTCACGCGCAGCCGCCACCGCCACCGTGGTGGGTGGCCCGCGCCGACTGCCGCCCTCGGCGCCTGGCGGGCCACCACCGGGGCCACCGGGCCCGCCCGGGCCCGCCGATTCCGTGCCGGTGGGCGCCGCCGGCCGATGCACCAGCCACCAGGCCGACGCACCCACCAACGCGATGATCACCACAGCCAGCACCGAACCCAGCCAACGCCGTCGCGGCGGGCCTGCCGCGGCAAGCACGGGCGTCGATTCGTGGATAGGCGCCGGGGGGGCGGATTCGGGGCGGGGGTCGTTGAGGGGTCCGGACATCGGCGAGATGCTAGCGTGTCGGGTGTTCAAGGTGACGAACGAACGTAAAGCCCACCCGGCTGATGTTTTCAGCGCCGACACACTCCGCCCGGTCAGTGCATCGCATTGGCCCTGGGCCGGATGCGACCGTGGCGCACACCCCACAATCAGCCCGGCTGTCATGCTCTGATGGCCGTTCATTGATCCCCGGAGATCCCCATGCCCTTGCAACGCCCCATGCCCCGTCACCTCTCGATCGGCGAAGCCGCCGCCGCGTATGGCGTGATGCTGCTGGTGCTGGGAGGGCTGGACGCGGTGTGGCTGGGCTGGCTGGCCATCGACTTCTATCGACAGCACATCGGCACGATCATGGCCGCCGACGTGCGCCTGATCCCTGCGGCGCTGTTCTATCTCGCCTATCCGCTGGCCCTGGTGTATCTGGCCTTGTGGCATGCCCCGGCCACCTGGGCCGAAGCGGCGCGCCGCAGCGGGGTGCTGGGCCTGGCGGCCTTTGGCGTGTACGACCTGACCAACCTCGCCACGCTGCAAGCCTGGACGGTGCCGGTGACCGTGGTCGACATGCTCTGGGGCACCTCGGCCTCCGCGCTGGCCGGCAGTCTGGCCTGGCTGGTGGTGATTCGGCGGGCGTCGATCAGGCTGAAAAGTTAGCGATCACTCACAGTTCATCGGGTTCTCCCTCGGTTGCGCTTAGCACTCCACCGGCAGGAGTGCTAATATGACCGGAACCATTCGGTGCTCAAGGAGTCCGATCCATCATGACGATGCCTGCAACCAACGCCCTTTCACTGCGTGATCCGTGGAGCATGGTGCCCTCGCTGGGCAACCTGGATGCCTACGTGTCCGCTGTCAACCGCATTCCGCTGCTCACCGCCGACGAAGAGGTCGATCTCGGCCGCCGTCTGCGCAACAACGGCGAACTCGACGCCGCTGGCCGGCTGGTGTTGTCGCACCTGAGGCTGGTGGTTTCCGTCTCGCGCCAGTACCTCGGCTACGGTCTGCCCCAAGGCGATCTCATCCAGGAAGGCAATGTGGGCCTGATGAAGGCCGTCAAGCGCTTCGATCCCGAGCAGGGGGTGCGGCTGGTGAGCTACGCGCTGCACTGGATCAAGGCCGAGATCCACGAGTACATCCTCAAGAACTGGCGCATGGTGAAGGTGGCCACCACCAAGGCGCAGCGCAAGCTGTTCTTCAACCTGCGATCGATGAAGCAGGCGCTCAAGAGCGAGGCTGCGGATGGCGACACCCACCGCGGCACGCTCAGTTCGGCCGAGGTGGATCTGATGGCCAGCCGGCTCAACGTGAAGACGTCCGACGTGCTGGAGATGGAAACGCGATTGTCCGGCGGCGATGTGGCGATGGAATCGCAGCTCGACGACGGCGAAGAAGCGTTTGCGCCGATCGCCTATCTGGCCGACGAAACCGCCGAGCCCACGCGCGTGATCGAAGCTCGCCGGCGAGAGATGATGTCGAGCACCGGCGTCGAGCAGGCGCTGGAGGCGCTCGACGCACGCAGCCGCCGGGTGGTGGAAGAGCGTTATCTGAAGGTGAATGACGACACTTCGGGTGGCATGACGCTGCATGAACTGGCCGCTGAGTACAGCGTCAGCGCCGAGCGCATCCGCCAGATCGAGGTGGCCGCGCTGAAGAAGATGCGCAAGACGCTCGAAGCCCAGGCGGCCTGAAGCGATGCCGGCCCGCCTCGGCGGGCGGGCCGACCGCGCGCCTCAGCCCTGCGCGAGCAGCGTCTTGAGATCGGCGAGCAAGCCCTCGGCGGGCTGGCCATAGCGCACGAACAAGCGCACACGGCCGCTGGTGTCGAACACAAATGATCCCGCCGTGTGGTCGATGGTGTAGCTGGTTTCTGTCTTGCCGGGCACCTTGGCGAAATACACCTTGAACTCGCGCGTGGCCTGCATCGTCTGCTCCGGTGTGCCGCGCAAGGCCACGATGTCGCTGCCGAAGTTGGCCACATAGCGGCCCAGCACATCCGCGTTGTCGCGCTCGGGATCGAGCGTCACGAAGACCACCTGCACCTTGGCGCCCTCGGCACCCATCTGCTTGCGGATCGTGGCCAGCTCGGCCAGCGTGGTGGGGCACACATCCGGGCACTGTGCGTAGCCGAAGAACACGACGACCAGCTTGCCTTTCCAATCGGCCAACGAGCGCATGCGGCCCTCGACATCGGGCATGGCCAGGCTCTTGGCGTGATCGGCGCCGGTGATATCCACACTCGAAAACGACACCGGTTTCGGCGGCGACAAACGATCGCATCCCGCCAGCCACAGGGGGGCGAGGCTTGCGCAGGCGCTGGCCAACAAGGAACGTCGCCGCATCATGGGATCGTCATCGCGGACAACATCGCCGAGAGGTAGTGATCGGCCAGCAGCGCGGCGAACAGCGCCGAGAGATACCAGATCGAGAACCGGAAGGTCTTGCGTGCCAGCGCGTCGCTGTACTGGCGCCACAGCCGCCACGCATAGCCAATGAACATCAGGCCCAGCACGGTCGCAGCCACCAGATAAAGCCAGCCGCTCATGCCGTTCACGAACGGCAGCAACGTGCCGGCAAACAGGATCAAGGTGTAGAGCAGCACATGCAGGCGGGTGAATTCGGCGCCGTGCGTCACCGGCAACATCGGCAGGCCCGACCTGCGGTAATCCTCGACGCGGTACAGCGCCAGGGCCCAGAAGTGCGGCGGCGTCCACAGAAAGATGATCAGGCACAGCAACCACGCCTCGGGTGGCGTCTGGCCGGTGACGGCGGCCCAGCCCAGCACCGGCGGCATCGCGCCGGAGACACCGCCCACAACGATGTTCTGCGGCGTGAGCGGCTTGAGCACCATCGTGTAGACGATGGCGTAGCCCACGAACGTGGCCAGCGTGAGCCACATCGTGAGGGGGTTGACGAGCAGCCACAGCGCGGCACTGCCGAGCGTGCACAGCACCACCGAGAAGATGAAGGTCTGCCTGCGGGTGAGCGCACCGGTGGCGCTGGGCCGCCAGGCGGTGCGGGCCATGGTGCGATCGATGCGTTGTTCGACGAGGCAATTGAAAGCCGCCGCGCTGCTGGCCACCAGCCAGATGCCCAGCGTGGCCGGAAGCACCACGCGCCAATCCGGCAGGCCAGGCACCGCGAGCAACATGCCGATGAGCGCACAGAAGACGATCAACTGCACGACACGCGGCTTGGTGAGCACGTAGTACTGCGCCACCCTCGACGGTGCGGGGGCAATGGCGGCGAGGGTGGGTTGGGTGGAGGCCATGCGCGGAATCGTCGAGTCTAAACGGCGCGAGGCAGTGGGCGAGCACCAGCCAGCCCTCGTGCCGCGGCGGAGCGCTGGCTGGCGATCAACGCGGTGAGCAGCATCACCAGCACCGCGGCACCGGCGGTATGCGCCAGGGCCGCGCCGATGGGCCAGTTGAACACCACGTTCGATGCGCCGGTGGCCAGCTGCACCAGCAACACGGCGCCGAGCCACCGGGCGTGGCGGCGCGACGCCGCATCCCCCTGACGCATCAGGCCGACCACCAACGCCGAGATGGCCAGCACCACCACCACCGCGAACAGGCGGTGCGTCATGTGGATGGCCACGAGCGCGTCATAGGGCAAGAAGCCGCCGTGGCCGGCACGGCCCAGTTCGCGCAGGATGGTGAAGCCGAGCTCGAAATCCATCGCCGGCCCCCACTGGCCGCTGCAATCGGGAAAGCCACGACACGCCAGCACCGCGTAGTTGGTGCTGACCCACGCACCCAGCGCCACCTGCACGCCCACCAGCGCCAGGACCACCATCGCCCCACGCCGCCATCCGACGCCCATCACCACCGCCGTGGTGCGGTACGCCTCGCGCTGCGCCACCAGCATCGCCAGCAGCATCAGCCCGCCGATCAGGTGCAGCGTGACGATCGCCGGATACAGCTTCCAGACCACGGTGTATTTGCCGAACAAGCCCTGGGCGATCACCCAGACGAGCGTGGCCAGGGGCCAGGCCATCGAATGCGGCAAATGCGCTCGCCACGCCCAGCTCGCCACGGCCAGTGCAAGGATCATCAGCCCCACGGTCATCGCGAGGTAACGGTGGATCATCTCGATCCACGCCTTCTTGAACGTCACCGGGCCTGTGGGCATCGCCTCCTGGGCCTGCCGGATCTCGTCGTGCGCCGCCAGCGGGCTGGCTTCGCCATAACAGCCGGGCCAATCAGGGCATCCCAGGCCTGAATCGGTGAGCCGGGTGAATGCGCCAAACACCACCAGGTCGAAGGTGAGAAACAGCGTGAACGCGGTGAGCGCCGCCAGCTTGGCGGCCCGAGGCGCGCCGCGATGACGCCACCACAGCCACACCAGCAGCGGCATCGCGATCACCAGCGCCAGCCCCATCAGCGCAACGGCCGGACTCATGTCGACAGCGGCAACCCCACCCATGATCCCTCAGCGGCCTTCCTGATCCCAGGAGGCGGAGGCGCGAAGCAGGCGCTCCAGATCGCGCTTGAATTTCGACGGGTCGGGCTGCACCGGCGTGCGCATCATCCATTCACCCATCGGATCGACGAGGTAGAGATGCTGGGCCAGCGAGGTGCCGGGTGTGGCTGCCAACCATGCCGACAAAGCCTGCGCCGGCACGCGAAACACACGCCCGGCCTGGCCGGCGGAGACGGCGGCGAGCACCTCGGGACGCACAGGCTGGGCATCGTCGATGAGCCAGAGTTTGTCGATGCGCGTTTTTTCGCGGCCGGTCATCTCCACCAACTGGCGCTGGAAATACAGGTTGCGCTCGCAGGTGGCATCGCACGCGCCGCCAGCCACCACGATCAGCAACCACTGGCCCTTGAGGCTCGCCGAGGGCACCGCGCTGCCGTCGAGCGCATGCAGGCCCAGCTCAACCGGCATGCCGCGCGTGGGCTGGATCAGATCGGCGTAGTTCGAGCGCGCCTGCGGGCGCAGCACGAAGTAGGTGAAGTACGAGGCGATCACCGGCGCCGCGCACACCGCGAGCACGATCAACATGCGCAGCCGACCGGATGCGGTGCGACGAGCGGCCTCCTCGATGCCCGGCGTGGGCATGGAATGCACCGTCAGGCCCAGCGGCTCGGCAGCGGCATCAGGCGCGCGCACGGCGTCTTGGGCGGATGAGTTGGAACCAGACATAAAGCCCCAGGACGAGCGCCGACAGCGCAAACCATTGAAACGCATAGCCATGATGGCGGGAGACATCGATCGGCTCGTGCGGCCAGTGGCGCAACAGGCCGTCCGCCGCGTCGCTTTCCTGCTGGATGGACAGCGGCCGCAGAGCGAGCCCGGTTTCGCGGGCAAAAGGTTCAAGGTGCAGATTTTGCCGGATGGGGCCGGTGCCGGCGTCGCCCAGCTCGTACAACCGGGCCGGAGGCGGGGCGATGCGACCCTGCACTTCCACCTCGCCGACCGGGGTGGCGAGGGCCGGCAGATGCGTGCGATCGGCTGCATCGCGCGGCACCCAGCCGCGCTGCACCACCACCGCCGAGCCATCGGACAAGCGCAGGGGCGTGAGCACGAAGAAGCCCACGCGCGTGTCCATCTGGCGGTTGTCGAGATACACGGTTGAAGCCGGCATCCAGATGCCCCGCACGGTGATGCGGCGATGGGCCTGCGCAGCCGCATCGACCGGCTCGCGTGCAAGCTGCGCCGCTGGCAAGGCGGGCAGCGCCGCGCGGTCGTCCATGAGGCGCTGCAACGCGATCTTCTGCGCCGCCCGATCGAGCTGCCAAACCCCCAGGCGCGCCGTCAGCGCGGCCACGAGGATCGCGGCGACCCCGATCACGATGCGTTGGGTGCGCCCGTTCATCGCGCCGGCACCGTCGTTCCTTCGATGGAATAATCATCCGCCATGAGTATCGTGATCGCAATCGGCATGGCGGCTGTGCTGCTGGCGCTCGCCAGCGCGGGATTTTTCATGCTGCGCAAAGGCCGCGACGAAGCCTCGGCACAGGCGCGCGACAAGCGCATGGCACGCGCCCTGGCGGTGCGCGTGGGATTGTCGGTGGCGCTGTTCCTGTTCATCCTGCTGAGCTATCGGATGGGCTGGATTCATCCCACGGGCATCCCGGTGGGCAGCTGATCGCGCCATCGATCGTGGTTGCACAAACACAAACGCCGCAAGGCGCGGCGTTTGAGGTGCGAGAGTCTCGGGCGATCAAGTCCAGTAGACCACCAGGTACAGGCCGAGCCACACCACATCGACGAAGTGCCAGTACCAGGCCGCGCCTTCGAAGCCGAAGTGGCGATCGGGTTTGAAATGCCCCTTCATCAGCCGCAGCGTGATGAACGGCAGCATCAGCATGCCCACGAACACGTGAAAACCGTGAAAGCCGGTGAGCATGAAGAAGGTGGAGCCAAACGCGCCTGAGCTGAGCTTGAGATTCAGCTCGGTATAGGCATGTGTGTACTCGTAGGCCTGCACGCACAGGAACGAAAAGCCGAGCAAGACCGTGATCCACATCCACACAATCGTCTTGGCCCGCTGATTGGCCAGCAGCGCATGGTGGGCAATGGTGAGCGTGATGCCGGAGGTCAGCAGCAAAGCGGTGTTTACCGTGGGCAGCGGCCACGGGCCGACGGTGGTGAACGGCTCCACGATGCCGGCGGGCGAGCCGGTCATGCCGGGGCCCACACTGGGCCATACCGCCTTGAAATCGGGCCACAGGATCTGGTTGTCGAGGCTGCCGAGATTGGGCAGCGCATGCAGGCGCACCCAATACAGCGCGCCGAAAAACGCACCGAAGAACATCACTTCGCTGAAGATGAACCAGCTCATGCTCCAACGGAACGACACATCGATGCGGTTGGAGTACAGGCCGCCTTCGCTCTCGGAGATGGCCTGGCTGAACCAGCGAAACAGCGTGCCCAACCAGATCACCAGGCCGGCCATCAGGCTGTAGGCACCCCAGCCATGGCCGTTCACCCATTGCCCGGCGCCGAAGATCACGAAGAACAAGCCGAGTGCCGCCAAGGCCGGGTAGGCAGAGGGCGGTGGCACGAAGTAGTAGGGTGTGCTCCCTGGTTGCGTCGCAGCCGACATCTTGCTTCTTCTCCTCGAATCTGAATGGTTCTTGAAAGGGGCGATCAGGTTCAGCCAGCGGCGACACCGCTGCCAACCACCCACCTGACCAGGAAAATCAACGTCACAACAAACACCACCGCACACGCCACACCCACCAGCACGAGATGCAGCGGGTTGATCTGGCTCATGTCTTCGGCATGGCCGGAGCGCCGGCGAATGCCGAAAAACGACCATCCCACCGCCGACAGCGTTTGCAGCAGCGAGCCCTTGCGCTGCACCGCATCCCGCAGGCCACCTTCGGGTTGTTCGCTCATGATGGCGCACCGCCTTGCATCGGGCCAACCGCCTTGGCCGAACCCGGCGCCGCCGGCACCTTGCCACCCACCTCGAAGAAGGTATAGGACAAGGTGATCGTGGTCACATCCTTGGGCAACTTGGCATCGACGACGAATGTCACCGGCCAGCGCTTCGATTCACCCGGGCCCAGCAGATGCTCGGTGAAGCAAAAACATTCGACCTTGTTGAAATGGCTCATCGCCACGGCGGGTGCGTAACTCGGAATCGCCTGCGCCGCCATCGTGCGATTCTGGCTATTGCGGAACTCGTACATCACCGTGGTGAGCTCACCAGGATGCACCGTGACCGAGCGCTGCGCGGGTTTGAAATCCCACGGGCCGCGGGCGTTGGCATCGAATTCGATGGTCACCACCCGAGACAGATCGACCTGCGAGTTGCCGCGGCCCGGCCCCGAGTAGCCGGCGCCGCGCTGCTCGGAGATCGACAGCACATTGACGCCCAGCGCATCGCAGATGGCGCGATACATCGGCACCAGCGCGTAGCCAAAGCCGAACATCACCGCCGCGATCACCAGCAGCTTCACCATCATGCCGCGGTTGTCTGCCAGCAGACGACTGGCTCGGCTGGGGGTGGGGGCCGTGACGGGGTTGGGCTGGTGGCTCATGGAAAAGCGGCCGGCAAGCTTCAGCGGCCGAGCCAGATCACCCGCACGACAAACCCGACGCCGAACATCAAGGCCACACCCGCGAGGATGAGGGCCAGGCGGATGTTGGCCTTGCGTTGTGCGTCGGTCGTCATGCTGTGCGCCTCGATCAACCGATCACGCGCGTGGCGGTGGCGTCGAGCTTGGGCGGCGTTTCGAAGGTATGCCACGGCGCCGGCGAGGGAATCTCCCACTCCAGGCCTTCGGCGGCTTCCCAAGGTTTCTGCGGCGCGGGTGCGCCCTTGCCACGCATCATCGGCACGACGACGAAGATGAAGAAGTAGACCTGCATCAGGCCGAACCACAGCGCGCCGATGGAGGCCACCATGTTGAAGTCGGCAAACTGCATTGGGTAATCGGCATAACGGCGCGGCATGCCGGCCAGGCCGAGAAAGTGCATCGGGAAAAAGGTGACGTTGAAGGCGATCAGCGAGCCCCAGAAGTGGATCTTGCCGCGCGTTTCGTTGTACATCACGCCGGTCCACTTGGGCGACCAGTAGTAGTAGCCGGCGAACAGGCCATACAGCGAACCCGCCACCAGCACGTAGTGGAAGTGCGCCACCACGTAATAGGTGTCGTGCAGCTGGATGTCGATCGGCACCAGCGACAGCACCAGGCCGGTGAACCCGCCCAGCGTAAACAGGAACAGGAAGCCGATGGCGAACAGCATCGGCGTCTCGAAGGTAAGCGAGCCCTTCCACATCGTCGCCACCCAGTTGAACACCTTGACCCCGGTCGGCACCGCGATCAGCGTGGTGGCGTACATGAAGAACAGCTGCCCCTGCACCGGCATGCCCACCGTGTACATGTGGTGCGCCCAGACGATGAACGACAGGATCGCGATCGACGAGGTGGCGTAGACCATCGAGGCGTAGCCAAACAGGGGTTTCCTCGAGAACGCCGGAATCACCTGCGACACCACGCCAAAGGCGGGCAAGGCGATGATGTAGACCTCGGGGTGGCGGCGACCCGGTGCTCTACCAGCATATTTTCTGGTTCTTCGGCCACCCCGAGGTCTACATCATCGCGCTGCCCGCCTTCGGCGTGGTGTCGCAGGTGATCCCGGCCTTTTCGAGGAAGCCGCTGTTTGGTTATGCGTCGATGGTCTACGCCACCTCCGCGATCGCGATCCTGTCGTTCATCGTCTGGGCGCACCACATGTACACGGTGGGCATGCCGGTGCAGGGGCAGCTGTTCTTCATGTACGCGACTACGCTGATCGCGGTGC
>JANMAS010000297.1:0-12940 GCA_031359975.1 Burkholderiales bacterium | reverse complement strand
CGGTGCTCTTGCCGCTGAGGTGCTCGGCGGCGAAGTAGTAGGTGGCTTCGGCGATGTCTTCGGGGAAGACGCTGCGCTTGAGCAGAGAGCGGTCGCGGTAGAAGGCCTCCAGATCGCCTTCGTCGATCTTGTTGGCGGCAGCGCGTTCTTCGCTCCACTTGCCTGTCCAGATCTTCGAGCCGCGAATCACCGCGTCGGGGTTGACCACGTTCGAGCGGATGCCGATGGCCGCGCCTTCGAGGGCAAAGCTGCGGCTGAGCTGGATCTCGGCCGCCTTGGCCGCGCAGTAGGCCGTGGCCTGGTTGCTCGCGACCATGCCGTTCTTGCTGGCGATCATCACCATGGCACCGCCGGTGCCTTGGGCCTTCATCTGCTTGAAGGCTTCGCGGGCGACGAGGAAGTAGCCGGTGGCCAGGATGGCCTGGTTGCGGTTCCATAGCTCAAGGGAGGTGTCTTCGATCGGCGCCGCCGAGGCGATGCCGGCGTTGCTCACCAGGATGTCGACACCGCCATACGCGAGGGCCGCCTGGTCGAAGGCGGCGATCACGCTGGCTTCGCTGGTCACGTCGCAGCGCACGGCGCGCACGGCGTCCGGGCCGTGGCTGGTGTGCAGTTCGGCGGTCACGCTGGCGAGCGCGGCCTCGTCGATATCGGCCAGCATCACGCAGGCGCCTTCACCCAGCAGCCGCTTGACGATGGCCCGGCCGATGCCGCCCGCGCCGCCCGTGACCAGGGCCACCTTGCCCACCAGGGGCTTGCCCTTGGGCATGCGTTGCAGCTTGGCTTCTTCGAGCAGCCAGTATTCGATGTCGAAGGCTTCCTGCTCGGGCAGGCCCACGTAGGTGTCGACAGCGTTGGCCTCGCGCATCACGTTGATGGCGTTGACATAGAACTCGCCGGCGATGCGGGCGGTGGCCTTGTCCTTGGCGATCGTGACCATGCCGATGCGCGGCAGCAGGATCACCACCGGATTGGGATCGCGCAGCGCCGGGCTGGTGGGGCGCTTGCAGCGCTCGTAGTAGGCGGCGTATTGGGCCCGGTAGCCCGCCAGCAGCACCTGCAGGGCCGCCTTCAGCGCCGCACCTTCGAGCCGGTAGCTGGCTTCGGGCACGATCAACGGGCGGATCTTGGTGCGCAGAAAGTGATCGGGGCAGGAGGTGCCCAGCGCCGCCAGCGGTTCCAGGTCGACGGCGTTCACGAACTCGAGCACCTCGGGCGAGGTGTTCAGGTGCAGCAGCTTGGCACCACCCTCGCTGGCGAGGCCGCGCAACACCGGCAGGATGCGGGCCAGGGTGGCGGTGCTGTCGCCGCTGGCCAGCGTCTCGAATCGCACCCCACCGAACACCCGCACCTGGCGGGCGGCTCGTTCCTGGTGGAGCCAGGCCTGTGCGCGCTGAATCAGGTCGACCGTGTTGTCGTAACAGGCTTTCGCGGTGTCGCCCCAGCTGAACAGGCCGTGGCCGGCCAGCACGATGCCTCGCAGACCGGGATGCGCTGTGTTGCAGGCGGCCAGCTGAACGCCCAGCTCATAGCCCGGGCGCTGCCAGGGCATCCAGCCCACGGCGCCTTCGAACACCTGCTTCGTGACGGCCTGCGAGTTGGCCATCGCGGCGATGGCGATCACCGCATCGGGATGCATGTGATCGACATGCGCATACGGCAGCGAGGCGTGCAGCGGCGTATCGATCGACGCCGCGCGGCTGTTCAGGTTGAAGGTGCAGTGCGTGAGGTAGGCGACCATCTCGTCTTCGTGTTCGCGGCCACGATAGAGGCTCTTGAGCGACCTCAGTTTGTCCATGTAGAGCGTGGAAAAGCCGTCGAGCTTCATCGAGCCGACATCGCCGCCCGAGCCCTTGACCCACAGCACCTCCACCCGCTCGCCGCTGAGCGGATCGCGCTGCCAGATCTTGGCCGAGGTGTTGCCCCCGCCGTAGTTGGTGATGCGCAGATCCGAACCGAGCAGGTTCGAGCGATACAGCAGCAGGCCAGGTTCGTCGAGCGAGGCGGCGCGGCCGGCATCCCAGGGCGGGAAGGGGGTGAATTCGGGGCGTTGCGGCATGGTGATCGAGGCCTTCGTCGCGGGTGGGCGGCTTGCAATTGAAGAGGAATCTAGGCCTGTCGCTCCAAAAGAACAAATAAGATTCGATTGGCAACTCAAGAAGAATCACTTAATTTCGGCGCCCAGGGGATGTCACCCGGCTCACACCCCGGTGCGTGAGCACAAAACCGCGGCGCAACGGCATCCGCACTCGGTGCATGCCCTAGGAAAATGGAGGCTCCATGAGCGAGTTGAACCTGCGCCAACTGCGGGTTTTCGAGGCTGCCGCCCTGGCGGCCAGCCATTCGGAGGCGGCCGAAGCCTTGGGGCTGAGCCAGCCGGCGGTGTCGATGCACCTGCGGCAACTGGAAGCGGCGTTGCAGGTCGAGCTGTTCAAGGGCCGCGGCCGCACCCGGCGGCTGACCGCCGAAGGCCTGGAACTGCTGCGCCACGCGCGCAACATCCTGGCGCAGGTGCAGGCAGCCGAATTGGCGGTGGCGGCGCGCCATAGCAGCACACGCGGGCAGCTCCATCTGGGTGTGGTGCCCACCGCGAACTACTTTGCCCCGGTGTTGATGATGGCGTTCAGGCAGCGCTTTCCCGACGTGACGCTGCGCCTCACCGTGGACCGGCGCGACGCCATTCTCGACATGCTGCAAGACCATCGCATCGATCTGGCGATCGGCGGCTATCCGCCATCCGAGGCCGATATCGAGGCCGAGGCCTTTGCGCGCCATCCCCACTGCATCGTGGCCGCGGCCGGGCACCCGCTCACGCGCCGCAGGCGATTGCAGTGGTCCGACCTGGCCGACGAGCCCTTCATCTTTCGCGAGCCGGGCTCCGCCACGCGGCAGTTCCTCGAGCACCTGCTCACATCGCAATCGCTGCGCATGAAAGTGGGCATCGAGCTCACAGGCAACGAGACGGTTCGGCAGGCGGTGATGGCCGGCATGGGGCTGACCTTCATGTCGGCCCACGTCTTCCAGACCGAACTCGCCGCCGGGATCATCGCCATACTCGATCTGCAGGGCATGCCCAAGGAGCTCGACTGGTGCGTGCTGCATCGGCGCGACTCGGAGCTCTCGGGTGTGACGGCGTCGTTTCGCGAGTTTGTTCTCGGCCACGGCGCCGGCATGATCGATTGCCGGAGCAAACCCTGAAAGGGCGGCCCACCATCGCCCGGGTGGCCGGGCGATGGCATCGGGTGTTCGTCTCGTGCGCCCCCGGATGTGCACCCGCAGGCGAGGTGCGAACTACTTGATCACGAGGAAGGAGGCGCTGAACGGCCCCCAGGTGTTGCTGGCATCACGGGCGCGCACGAACAGCAGATGTTTGCCCTTGGTCAGGCCACCCGTGCCGATCACGCCGGTGAGCTTTTCGGTCTTGGCGTTGAAGACGCCGTCCGTGGCCGCCAGGGCCTGCGCCGAGGCGCCGGCAAGCCATGGCGGCACATCGATGTAGACCTCGGCATCGGTGATCGCCTGCGTCGGCTCGGTGCCATTGCTGTTGTTGAAGCGCAGGTCCGTCGTGCTGGCTTTCAGTGTCACCGGCGTGCCGGCGACCACGCCCTTGGTGGCGGCCTTGTTGCTCAGGGCGATCTGCGTGATGTCCGGTCCGCCCGCCGTGATGTAGGGCGTACGCACCATCTTCGCGGCATACATCAGGGCCGGCAGGTTCTTCGGCAGCGTGGTGTTCTGGTAGCTGCTGCAGCTCTCGAAGAAGGCGGTGCCCAGTTCGAAGGTGAAGTGGGCCACGCCGAGCTCGCCGTAGCTGGGCGAATCGGTCTTGCCGTCGGTGGGGTACAGGCCATAGGCCTGCTGCGGCGTGTAGCCATTGAAGTAGGCAAAACGCCGGCCGAGCGCCTGGAAGGCCGGGCCATTGCCCGATGGCGCGGCGCGGATACCCCAGGGCCACATCACCAATTGGCTGTAGCTGTGGATGTCGAGGTGGATGCCGCTGGTGTCGGCGGGGGCGGCGTCGTCCGGGTCGGTGCCGCGGCGGTCGATCCAGAGGCTGCGCACGTAGTTCTCGACCGCCTGGGTCTCCGGCTCGGAGCCGGCGCTGGCGCCACGGAAATCCTCGGCGCAGGGGTTGCCGCTGGAGCCTTGGCCGTTGGTGTAGTTCCAGGTGAAGCTGAAGTTGCGGTTGAGATCGGCGCCACGGTTGTTGCTGGTCGGCGAGCAGTAGGCGGTGTTGGTGTTCTTGCGCCAGAGCAGGCCGGTCTCGGCCTTCTTGCGGCCGTCGGGGTTGGTCTGCAGCAGCATGTGGATCTCGTGGTGATCCAGGATCCAGGTGGCATCGGCATCGGTGCCGTAGCCGGCCAGCAACTGCCGCGCAAAGCTCAACACCAGCGGAGCGGTGGCGTATTCGCGCGCATGGATCGCACTGTCGATGAAGAGCTTCGGTTTCGGGCCGGGCACCTGGCTGTTGGTGATCTTCAGCACCGTCATGTCGTAGCCGCCGAGGCCTTGCTGCTTTTGCCACGACACACCCGTCACGCTGGAGGTGGCGAGCGTGGGGTATTGCACCAGCAGGCCCTGCACGGCGGTAGCGGTTTCTTCCACCGTTTCGTAGCAGGAAAAGCCGGGGATCGATTCGGTGCCGGCGCCCTGGCCCAGCAGCGACAGGCCCGGCGTGAGCTTCATGCGCTCCAGCCGCTCGTTGCGGGCACGAATCCAGGCCTCGGCGCGCTCGGTGGTGAAGCCCAGGCCCTCGATGCGGGCCTTCTCCTCGGGGCTCAGCATGATGATCATGTAGCCCTCGGCGAGGTGCGATTCGAGCAGCTGCTCATGCAGCGTGATGGCGGCACGGCGCGCCATGTCCATGCTCGGGAAGCGCACCTTGTAGACGTTGTCTTGCAGCTGCTCCTGCGCGATCAGGTCAAGGTATTCGGCGCGCTGGTCGGGCGCCGCGTTGGCGCCGAGGCAAAGGGCGCCGAGCGTGGCGGCGAGGAGGGTGTGGCGTTTCATGGGCGCTTCCTGCGAGAGAGGATTCGGGGGTGGCAGTATCGCTCGCGCCGGGCGGTGTGCAATCAGGGCCGAGCCGGCCCTGTCCACCCCGCTGCCTGCCGTCTGACACCCG
This sequence comes from Burkholderiales bacterium, assembly GCA_031359975.1. Lineage (GTDB taxonomy): Bacteria > Pseudomonadota > Gammaproteobacteria > Burkholderiales > Burkholderiaceae_C > JANMAS01. The sequence continues at coordinate 7,821 of JANMAS010000297.1, read as the reverse complement.
ACATCCGATCGCGGCGTGGAGCGCCACCTGCAACCTGGCCGGGCTCCTGCGCGACCTTGCCATGGCGGCATTGATGGCGCTGAAGTTGATATGGGGAGCACGTCCACGCCTTACTGATTGGCCAGGAGTCCCGTGGCGTCAAACTGACGGACTCGTCGTCGAGGCGCACCGGCTGAGCTGGCGATGCCGGCGCGGCCAGAAGCATCGACAGCGCAGCGATCGATGCCTACGCGTCGACGCTGATGCGGCTACAAAACATCGATCGCCGCCTCGATTGGGAAGTGGTCGCTGTAGCCTCGCTTGGTAATCTTGTCGAACGCAATCGGTCTGCGCTTCTGCGAACTGGCCATCGGTGGTGCCTCGAAGACGCGCACCGTATCGAGCAACATCTTCAGCCCTGATTGGCCCAGCAGCAGCCCGCGCGAGATCATGAACTGATCGAGCAGGTTGAATGTGTTGACGCTCTGGCCGTAGTGCAGGCTGCCGTGGTCTGACAGCCCGGCTTGCGGCCACATGCAGTTGAACAAGTAGGCTTTTTGCTCCAGGTAGTCGCGAGCGGCGGGTGTGTGTTTGCGCGGCGGCCTGGCGTTGGCCGACGCTTTTTTTATCACCTCTTCGATGTGGTCAAGGTCTTTCGCGGCAAGCAGATAGTCGACCACGCTGCGGCTGTAGGGTTCGTCGTTGAAGTCACCCATCAAGAGCACGTTGGCGTCGAAGCGTGTGTTGAGGTCCTGCAGCGTCTGCGCCGTGTCGGCCATCGCCAGGTACTTTTCGCGCTTGAACTTCAACACGTCCTGCACGAGGAATGCGCAGTTCTCGGCCACGGCAATGCGCAAGGGCTCGGTTTCGAACTGCCCCTTCGAGCGTGACGGCCAGTGGTTGACGAAGCAATGCAGACGCGCGCCGTTACTTTTGACCTTGAGCGGCACCTCGAAGATATCGCGCGTCGGGTGACGGAAATGGATGTTGTGACCTACCGGGTCGCCGTCGGGTGTGAATACATCGGTCGAATAGATCAGCGAGGTGTCGATGCCGCGAATGTCGGGGCTCTCTTTGTGCGCCACGACCAAATTCGGCAAGCCGGTGCGTTTTACCAGTTCGTCGAGCAATGGCTTGTTCTCGACCTCGCAGATGCCCAGCAAGTCGGGCCCCTGGCCGCCATGCATCAGTGTGATGATCTCGGCGAGGTTGTTGAGCTTCTTGTCCAGTGCCTCGGCATCCCAGCCTTGCTCCGGGGTGAACTCGAGGTCCGCCGCAATGTCGGATGCGTCGGTGTCGAACAGGTTCTGCAGGTTCCAGCTGGCGATTCTGATCTTGGCCATAACGCTTCTCCGGGTTGATCCCACTTCACGCGGGAATGAGCCAGGGCGCCTTGCCGGCCTTGAGCTGGCTCACGAGGTGCGTGCCAACGCGCAAGGCATTGGCTACAACCGTGACCATCGGGTTCACGCCCAAACCACTTGGCATGAAGCTCGAATCGACGACGAAGACGTTGGGCGCATCGAAGACGCTGCACACACTGTTGACGACACCGTCCTTGCGGTCCGAGGCCATTCGGCAAGTGCCCATCTGATGGTCGCCGATCAGGTCAACGATGGCTGGCGAGATGCGCGTGGAAGTAAAGGCGTTGGCAAACGGCTTGACGATGCGCTGCAGCTCGCTTTCCACCACGCCATACATCTGCCACTCGGCGGGGCCGAGGTCACGCGTGATGCGGGCCACGGGGAAGCCGTGCTCGTCAACGTGCCGTGGGTCGAGATCGACCCGGTTGCGCGACATCGGCAAGTCATCGGCGGTGACACGGATTTCCACCGTGCGGGCGTGTTCGTCGATGCTCTTCATCAGGTCGATGCCTTGTTTGCGCCGTGATTGCTGCTCGGCGCCGGCGGCGTCCCAGGCGTTTTGCGCCGGGTTCTTCTTGGCCGTGCTGGTCATGGTGCCGCACTTGACCCACTTGCCCGATGCCGCGTTGCGCAGGAAGTAGGGGCCGAAGCTGGTGACGTTGCCCGTGTGGCCGAACTCGCCATGCAAGAAGCCCTGGAAGTCGGGCTTGAGCACCAGCTTGGCGGTCAGGCCGAAGAGATGGAAAGTGGCGTGGCGGCCGAGATGGTCGCTCGAATTGCCGAGCCCACCGGAAGGACCAGACATCCCGAGCAGTCGTGACGATTGCACCGCGCCGCACGAGACCACCACCTGCTTGCTACGCGCATGGTGTTCTATGGGTTGATCGGGGTTACTGACGTCGAGCCAGCGCACGCCGCTGGCCATGAGTCGGCCGTCGCCATTGCTTTCCGTCGTGATCTCGAACACCTTGGCGTTGCAGATCAGTTCGGCATCGTGGCGCGGCAGGGCCTCGAACTCGCGCAAGGTGGTGGCCTGGGTGCCGAACTTCGGTGGCTCCTTGCCCCAGCAAAGGTACTCGCCGCAGTAGCCGCACATGTTGCAGGCCGAGCGCTGAATGTCTGACCACAGCTTGTCATTGGCCATCTCCCAGTTGGCGGGCACCTGGCCGCCACCTTGGCGCCATAGCGTGATGGCGTTGGACAGGCCGGCGCGTGTGGCATAGCCCGCCGCCTTGGGGCTGACGATGGCAGAAGGCAGCGCGCAAGGCGAATGCCTGGCCGCCTCCAGCATCTCGAAGACCAGGTGCCCCACCGGTGTGCGCGGATAGGCCGGCAGCGGATAGTCGTCTTGCGTATCCCAGAGCGCCGGATCGCCGATGCCTTTGTCGTTGAAATGCGCCTCGTTGCTGAGCCACTTGAACCAGTCGCTGCTTTGAACGCTCTTCACCAGCTCGGCGCGGTTGCCGCTCACGCCCATCAGCGCCTCGGCAACCCGGTAGTACGGCACCATGTCTTTGAAGGCGAGCGGCCAGTCAGCCACCGAGTAACCCCAGCCCGACAGTTCTTCGAGTTGTTTTGTCTTGTCGTAGTGCGTCTTCAGCCTGAAATCCACCGGCAACGCGCGGTACGACCAGGTGCCCCACAGCACCGAGCCACCACCGAGCACCGAGCCGGTCCAGCCTTCCTTGAACGGCTTGGCGTGCTGTGCAGCGTCGGCGCGATAGGTGTTGTAGTCACCGCGCGGGCGCCGCTTCGGATCGGGCCGCTTCATGCGGAAGTAGTACTCATCGTGCGGGGCGGAGTTGAACCCCGGCGGGTCGCTGGCGCGGCCTTTGAGCCCATCGGCTGCGATGCGGTCCTCCATGCGTGGCCCTTGTTCGAGCAACAGCACTTTCAAACCAGCCTTGGCCAGCACCCAGGCGATCGTGCCGCCGCCGCCGCCACTGCCGATGACGATGAAGTCGTAGATCTTTTTGCTCATGGACATTCCTCGAAGTCGTGGGACCGCGTCACTGCACAGGTTTGGGCACCAAGCGGCGCAGCACACCGGTGAAGCGGGCCGTAGCCACCTCGGCGTGCTCAGTTCCGTAGGCATTGCCCGGCCGCCGGTGTTCGCCGGCTTCGACCAACACCGCGGTCGCATTGGTTACCGGGTTGCGCAGGCTGAGAAACGCCAGGCTCAGATCACGGCCGAACTGCATCACGAACTCGATCGGATGCGGAGCACCGGCGGGCCACTTCAGCGCCGCCGGCAACGCAGCTGGGTGAGCGGCATCGCCGCGGGAGGCATCGGCGACGTAGCGCGTCCAGTTGGCGGGTTTGCATGCTGCCAGCGAGGCCATGAGGTGCGGCATGAACTCGGCATACAACTGCCGTCGAGACAGGGCTCGCTTGGGCTGCTCCTGTCCGGCACCTGCCTCCTGAGCCACTGTGAAGTTATCGCTGTCGGCTGGTGCGAAGACGGTCGCCGCTTCGAGCCCGTGCTCGCGGCGCCAGTCGGGTGCCCCCATCGCGGCGTAGGCATCGGGCGGCGATGCCTGCAACGCCGCCCAGCGCGCGGCAACCACCTGGTCTCCCAGCTCTTCTGAGCCGTCGGCCAAGAGCACATCGACGATGTATTCGATGCTGGCCAGATAGTGCGCATCGACCACCTCGTAACCCAGCCGCCAGGGCACTTTCGCGTCCTCGGGCTTGAACGCCTTTTGATTCATCCAGGCATCGATCGGAAATATCGCGTCGGCAAGGGCGGCCAGCATGCGGCGCTGTTCGACGTTCGGATTCCAGGGAACGGTGTTCATCTCGGCTCCTGAGCGTGCCGTACGGTTGTAGGTCCGTGGTGGTCCCGGCGGAACCCCTAGTAGTCCACCGAATTGCCTTGACCACCTCCACACAACTGGGGATTCGCCATGCGCGGAGCGGCAGCGGCGGCGAGCAAGTGAAGTTGGCGCATCTGCGGCTGCGTGACATGAACCCTTGTCGCGCAACTCGCCTTGCTGGGCCGCGGCCTGGCGATGGATGTGCCGTCCGCATAGAATGCATCGCAACTGCAACGCACTGACTGGCCACCATGAAATCCGCCACCTTGCCATCGCTGCGCGTCGACCCCGAGCTGCGCGAAGCGGCCGAAAGCGTGCTTCAGGAGGGCGAGACCCTGTCCGGTTTTGTCGAAGCGTCGGTGCGCGAGACCATCCAGCGCCGCCGTACCCGTGCCGAGTTCATCGCGCGTGGTCTGGTCTCCCGCGACGAAACCCAGCGCACGGGTGTGACCATCGACGCCGACGTGGTCCACGCCCAACTGGCCGAGAAGCTCGCCAGAGCCCGGACGAAGCTGCAGAAGAAGGCTCGTGCGTGAGCTTTGTCGTTCGCTACAGCGCGTCGGCTCAAGAAGACCTGACGCGGTTGTACGACTACCTGCTCGATCGCGCCACGGCCCTTGAGGATCTCGATCTCGCCGAGCAGGCGCTCGGTGCCATCACGGGCGCGGTGGACAGCTTGCGCCGCTCACCTTTCATCTACCGCAAGGCCGGGGAGGATCCTTTCCTGCGCGAACTGCTCATCCCGTTCGGGCGTAGCGGCTATGTGGCGTTGTTCGAGATTGAAGACGCTGCGACCGTGACCATCCTGGCGGTGCGCCACCAGCTCGAGGACGACTACCACTGAGTCCGGGACGGGAGCGGCAACTCGCCTGCGCCTCTTGGCCGTCCAGCATGCGGACACATGTTCTGCTGCTCACCCAGCTTGCGTCAATGCGACCTTGAGGCCACGCTTACGTACATGGCGATACCGGGCAAAGACAACGGGCTTGTCCTGTACGACGCGCCGGGCGCCGATCGCAAGGAGGGGCATCACACCGTCTACGGCGACCTGCTGCGTCACGATTGAGGTGGCCAGGCGCTCGACGTTTCAGCGTTCTCCAGCACCGGTCGTCGAAGCGGGCAGCAGGGATTTTTCGCCAACCAGGTAGACCGTGCCGCCGCTGAACCTTCCGCCGAATGGTGTGGTGCCGTAGAGCAGGCCATTGGGTGCGCGTGCCAGCGTGGCCCGGGTGTGCCCGTCGTCCCCGCCGCCGAAGCGATGCAACACGGCGATCCCGCCCTGTGGTGACATCGCGAACACCGTGCCGGAGCCGTTTTCGCCCCGCGCGTGCCCACCGTAGTACGTGGTGCCGTAGAAGGTGCCGTCCTGCGCCTGCACCAGCTTGGACGCGGGGACGCAGCCGGCCTCCTCGCCCAGGGCAAAGGAGTGCAGCAGGGTGATCTTGCCCGCGATGGTGATCCGGAAGATCGCGCCAGCGCCCACATGCTGCCCGGGGTTGTACTTGCCGCCCTGCGTGGTGCTGCCGTAGAGCTCGCCGTCGCGGCCGAGCGTCAGGCCCGCCTCGGGCATGCAGCCGTCGTCCGGGCGCGCGACGCAGTCGAAGTGATGCAGCGCGGTCACTTCACCTTGCGGTGTCATCCGGTACACGGTGCCCATGCCCTGACGGCCGCATTGATAGGTCACGCCGTAGAAGTTGCCATCGCGGGCCTGCACCGGAACGCTGCGCAGATCCCCGCCATCGCGGTTGCATTCGAAAGAATGAAGCTGCTCGAACTGGCCTGCGGCGCTGATGCGAAATGCGGTGCCGGCATGCCCCGAACCGCCGCCTTCGGTGGTGCCGTAGAAGAAGCCGTCGGCCGCTTCCATCAGCCCTTGCGGCCCGCTGCCGTCGTGTCCGCTGAAGGCATGCAGCAGCGTGAACTGGCCGTCAAGCGTCATCTTGAAGACTGCGCCGTGGTTGAAAGCCACCAGATTGCCATTGCCGTGCGCCGCGCCATACAGCAGCCCGTCACGGCCCTGGATGAGCGAGGTACGCGGATACTGGCCATCGCTGCCGTTGAAGGCATGCAGCTCGGTGACTGCGCCGCGCGGGCTCATGCGGAAGATCGTGCCTTGCCCGTGTTCGCCGCCCCAAAGCGTGGTGCCGTAGAAGTTGCCGTCGTCGGCGCGCACCACGCCGCCGAACGGCGCATGGGTGGTGAACTCTTGACCGGTGGGAAATGTGTGCAGCGTATGGAAGCCTGCCACCGGGCGGGTTTCCAGCGGCGCCGAGCCGGCCGCGGTCATGGCAAAAATTGCTGAGCTGGCGAGCCACAGGGCCGCGCCCACACAGAGGCGCAAACCTCGGGCGGCCAGGGCGATTGAAGCGTTCATTGGAAGCCTCCGTGGCGTCGCGGCCGGAGCGGCCCGGCGGTGGGTTGAACCGTGGGTCAGCGTAGAAATCGACCACGTTTTCATAGGTAACCGTGGCGGAGGGAGCGGGATTCGAACCCGCGGGGGGTTATTAGCCCCCACACGCTTTCCAGGCGTGCGACTTAAACCGCTCATCCATCCCTCCGCAGGGAAGGTCGCCTCACGGCGCCGGGCCGCAGTTTAGCTGACGGGGGTTGCCGGGCCGGGCGTTTGTTGGGGCTATCGCTGTGCCACGATGCCGTTCGGCGCTTTCATCAGCGCCATCGCGGTGCCGATGAGCGCCGCCACTTCGCTCATGTTGCCGGGCACGATCATCGTGTTGTTCTTCTGCGCGAGCTGGGCGTAGGCTTCGACAGCCTTTTCGGCCACCTTGAGCTGCACCGCCTGCTCGCCGCCGGGCGACTGGATTGCGGCGGCTACCTGGCGGATGGCGCTGGCGGTGGCTTCGGCCACGGCGATGATGGCGGCGGCTTCACCTTGTGCGTTGTTGATCTCGGCCTGCTTCTGGCCTTCGGAGCGGGCGATGTAGGCCTCGCGCTCGCCGGTGGCGATGTTGATCTGCTCCTGGCGGCGGCCTTCGGAGGCGGCGATCAGGGCGCGCTTTTCGCGCTCGGCCGTGATCTGGGCCTGCATCGAGCGCAGGATCTCGGCCGGCGGGGTGAGATCCTTGATCTCGTAGCGCAGCACCTTCACGCCCCAGTTGAGAGCTGCTTCGTCGAGGGCGCTCACCACCTGGGCGTTGATCGCGCCGCGCTCTTCGAAGGTCTTGTCGAGCTCCATCTTGCCCACCACGCTGCGCAGCGTGGTTTGCGCCAGCTGGGTGATGGCAATGATGTAGTTGGACGAGCCGTAGCTGGCGCGCATCGGATCGGTGACCTGAAAGTACAGGATGCCGTCGATCTGCAGCTGGGTGTTGTCTCGCGTGATGCACACCTGGCTGGGCACATCGAGCGGGATCTCCTTCAGCGAGTGTCGATAGGCCAGCCGATCGACAAACGGCACGAGAAAGTTCAGTCCCGGCACCAGCGTCTGGTGGTATTTGCCCAGGCGCTCCACCACCCAGGCGTTTTGCTGAGGCACCACCTTGATGGAGCGCACGACGAAGATCGCGGCGATCACGAGCAAGACAAGGGCAACATATTCCATGAGCGTCTTTCGAGAGAATGGGGGAGAGTCGGCGCGTCAGCGCATCGAGGCCTGGCCGGCCCGGTCGAGCAGCTGCTGGCTGCCTTCAATCGCCCGGATCACA
>JANMAS010000288.1:0-5268 GCA_031359975.1 Burkholderiales bacterium | reverse complement strand
TTTCGCGCTGTTCACACGCAGGCCCGATGACAGGCGCTGCATCGATGTCGCCAGCGACATCTGCGACAGGTTGAGGTTGCGCTGAGCATTCAGCGAGGTGATGTTCGTATTGACGGTTTGCGGCATGGTGATGCTCCGAATCAGGTTGAGATGACTCCCGAGCAGTTGGCCGCTTCGATGTTCGAGCCGCTTGCCGGTCTGCAGCGCCTCTTCTCGAAGGCCTGTGCTGCTGTATCGACCCGCGATCTGCGGAATTGAGGGCAACACGCCTTCGTTTTGCGCCTTGTCAAGTGCCCAAACCGGGAGTCATGCCAAGGAAAGCACGGTCAAACCCACGCGATTGCGGGTTTCACGCCGGATGAGCCCGCCTTAGATTGCCACTATCCCAAAACGGATCGAGCCAGTCACCGCCATGCCGCAACCCAATCAACCAAGCACCCAGAGCACCTCGGCACTGCGCATCAAGCCCGGTGTGCTGCGGATCGCCACCCCCAGCCAGCCCGGATATGGTGGATTGAACGGCGCCACGAGCCCCAAGGGCAGCCAGGGCCGCCCGCCGCCGATCGCCGAAGAGGCCAGCCAGCGCGGCGCCGAGCTGGCGCGCCAGGGCAAGCTGAACCAGGCGCTCTCGCACCTGGAACGTGCCGTGCGCCTGGCACCGAACGTCGCGCCGTACTGGATGCACATGGCCAGCGTGCTGCGCCGCCTGCACCGCATCCAGCCGGCCATCGATGCCGCGCGCCGGGCCACCGCGCTCGACCCGGCCAGCGAGATGGCCTGCCACCTGCTGGCCGAAACGCTACGCCTGAACAACCGCCATGCCGATGCGCTGCAAGCCCTGCAGGGGCTGGCTCCCACCACCACCCGCACGCCGCAGCACTGGTTGCTCACCGGCGCCATCCAGATGTCGCTGTCGCGATGGCAGGATGCGGCTGTGGCCTTTCTGCAGGTGCTGGCCCAGCGGCCTGCCGATGTCGAGGCCTACATGCAGCTCGGTCACGCGCTGGCCAATCTGCGCCGCTTTGCCGAAGCCACCGAGTGTTTCCGCACGGTGACGATCCTCGAGCCGGCCGAGCTGGGCGCGGCGATCTATGCGGCCCACTACGCCGCCTGGGCCTGCGACTGGGTCGAAGGCCCGGCAGACCAGGCACGCATGGCGCAGGCGCTGGAGCTGCAAGCCGGTTTGGCGCAGTCGCCCTCGTTCAGCCCTTTCTGCCTCCTGTCGATGAATGACGACGCCGCCATGCACTTGCGTGGCGCACGGCTCGAAGCCACCCGGCTGACCCGCGAAGTGCGCAAGCGCAACGGCTGGCAGCAGCCCAAGGCTGGACACGCCGGCCCCGCCGGATACCCCGCAGTCGCCAAGGCGCTGGCGGCGGGCCGCTGCCGCGTGGGCTTTGTATCTGCCGATTTCCGCACCCATGCCACCAGCATCCTGTTGGTGCAGACGCTGGAGCGGCTCGACCGCGGCCGCTTCGAGGTGGTGCTGTATTCCCATGGCAAGGACGACGCTTCGCCGCTGCGCGCGCGCATGGCGGCAGCGTGCGACAGCCTGGTGGAATGTGCCGAGATGAGTACCGCCGAGCAGGCCGCGAAGATCCGCGCCGATGCCGTGACGATCCTGATCGACATGAGCGGTTACACCGCCAACACACGCCTGGGCGTCTTTGCCCTGCGCCCGGCGCCTGTACAAGCGCTGTGGCTCGCGTACCCCAGCACCACGGGTGCCGAGTTCATGGATTACCTGATCGGAGATCCGATCCTCACACCGCTGGCGCATGCCGAAGATTTCGAGGAGAAGATCGCGCAGCTGCCCTTGTGCTACGAGCCCACGGATGAACTGCGCGAGCATCCCGATGCCACCGACCGCGCCTCCTGCGGGCTGCCCGAAGAGGCGTTTGTGTTTGCCTGCTTCAACCAGAGCTACAAGATCACCGAAGAGGTGTTCAGCCGCTGGTGCCGCATCCTGCATCGGGTGCCCGGCAGCGTGCTGTGGCTGCTGGTGCCGCAGGAGGAGATTCAGGTCGCGCTGCGAGCGCAGGCCGCTGCGCGCGGCATCGATGACGAGCGGGTGATCTTTGCGCCCTTCGTCACGTCGAGCCAGCATCTCGCCCGCCTGCCGCGGGCGGATCTGTTTGTCGATACCTTTCCCTACGGTGCCCACACCACCTGCAGCGACGCACTGTGGATGGGCCTGCCGGTGCTCACCCAGGTGGGCCGCAGCTTTTCGGCACGCGTGGCCGCCAGCCTGGTCAGCGCGGTGGGCCTGCCGGAGATGGCCGTGGCCGACGGCGAGGCTTACGAAGAGGCCGCCGTGCGCCTGGCCACCGAGCCGGGCGATCTCGAGCGCATGCGCAACCACCTGCGGCTCGAACGCATGAACCTGCCGCTGTTCGACAATCAGCGCTTCAGCCGCGAGTTTGGCGATCTGCTCGGCCGCATGGCCTGCCGCTGGGGTCAAGGCCTGGCACCCGAGGCCCTGGCGGCGAAGTGATGTCGGCTGCCCCGGCCACTGTGGCCACCACCGTGGCGCCCTCCGCGCCGCAACTGCGCATCGTGCAGATGGCCTCGATGGCCCGCTCTGGCGAAACGCTCGTGCTGCGCACCTTCAACGCCCATCCGCTGGTGCATGTGGTGCACGATCTGCGCCCCGGCAACACCTCCGCCGAGTTGCGGCTGTTCAACCTGCTGCGGGTGTGGCCTGGCAACTCGCTGCCGCGCTGGCAGCTCGACGAGCATGTGGTTCCCGGCGCGATCGACGCGCGCACCCGTGTGTTGCTGATCAAGCAGGGGGTGTTCGCGCCGCGCCACGATTTCGACGGCTTCGGCCTGGTTCGAAACCCCTACGCCAGCTTCTCGTCGCTGTGGAGCTACGACGCTCGCCAGGCCGGCCGCGGCCCCGATGCCGCGCTCAACGCGCTCAACTGGCGCGCGTTGCGGCTGCCCCGCCTGGTGGCGTGGTGCGATGCCATGCTGCCGCAACTGGTGCCCGCCCTGCGGCAGGAGACGGATCCCGTACGGCAGTTCTTGATGTTCTGGCAAGCCCGGGTGGCGCAGATCGTGGCTCGTTGCCCGCTGGTGCTGCCCTACGAAGATCTCACCGACGATCCCGAGCACGCGATGCGCTCGCTGTGCATGCAGATCGACCTGCCCTTCGAACCGGCCATGCTGCAAGCCCATCAACGTTTTGCGCCGGGCACCAAGGGCCACGGCGGTATCGACCTCGGCGCGCCGATTCGCCGGCTGCCCGCCTGGTCACCCGATCCCCTGGTCGACATCGCGCCTTTCGCACACACGGTATCCACCTGCCCGATCGGCCGCTACCGCGGCTTGTACGACACGCGCGCTACCAGTTGAGCCGATCGATGTTGCCGTCGAACGGATCGTCGAGCGCGTTGGGGCGAAACGGCAAACCGGCCGGCAGGAAAGCGCGCAAGCGGCGCACATCGCCGCAGTCGTAAGCCAGCTCGGGCAGCTCAATGCTGCGTTTTTCCACGATCACCGAGACGTTGTAGCCGTATTGGCGCACCCGCGCCTGCCGGCAGTCAAAACCGGCCAGCACCAGGCGATACAGCAGCAAGCCGGGGTTCCACAGGCTGACGTGGCCACCCACGATCTCGTGCTTGGCCGGCGGCACGGTGATCGCCAGCACGCCGCCCTCGGCCGTGGCCTCGTGCAGCCGCTGCAGAAAGTGGTGCGGGTTGAGCTGATGCTCAAGCACGTGCGAGCACCAGACCAGGTCGTAGCGGTGGGCCAGACGCAGGGTGTTGAAGTCGCCGACGATCACGTCGCGCCGGAGATTGCGCCGCTCGAAGTACACCGACTTGCCGTAATCCACGCCGGTGACGTGTTTGCCAAACGCGCAGAACACCTCGCCATGCTCACCAGCACCACCGCCCACGTCGAGCACGGTATCGAAGTCGTAGTCGGTCAGCACTTTCCACAGCGCCAGATCGGCAAACTGCGGGCGCTTGAGGCCCAGCGCGTCGAATCCGGTGACATCGTTCAATGCGGCCAACGCGGTCACGGTTGTCGCCATTGCCAACGGATCAGGCTGCATGGGCAGCCTCCACCGGGTGTGTGAGTGTGACAAACGGTGCAGTGGCCGGCGGCCGCTGAGCCGTCTGGCGCAGCACCACGCGCAGCGCCTCCTTGAGGCCCTCGATCTCCAGTCGCAAGGTATCTATGCGCTGCTGCGCGATGCCGAGATCGGATTTGAGGCGCGCCGCGTCATCGTCGTTTGCACGGCTGCCGCCATGCAGGCGGAACATTTCCTCGTGATACTGGCTGTGGCGCAGGCTCTGCGTGGCGTAACCCCACCAGGTGTTGTGCAGCTCGCGCAGGCGATTGGGCTGGGCCGCAAACCGCACCGCGCCCTCGCGTACCGGTACATCCAGCACCGCGGCCCACATCGGCTCGCCGAGAAACACATGCGAATGCACGTGCAGGTAGCCGTTGCCGGTGGTGTCGTCGCCAAAGTCGGGCTCGCAGATCGGCGGCATCAGCGAGAGGGCTTGTTTGCCGAACCAGCGCGCCTCCTGCAGCACACCGGAACTCAGGCCCACGAAGGCGGTGTCGTCATCCATCGCCAGCAGCTCGTAGGTGTCGATCTCGCACTCGGGCACCGGCTGACCGGTGATCTGGCGCAGCAGCTCGCGCTCGCGCTGGCCGAAGTCGCCGCCCAAGGGGTGGCCGCGGTAAACGAGGCGGCGTGTGGTGGCCAGCTCGCGCAAGGTGCTGGCGTATTGCGAGGCGCGGCCAAAGGCGCCTGTGTCGTCCACCAGCGAGGCATCCTTTTCGGTCTGGCCGATGTAGACGAGCGTGTCGTCCAGTCGGGGAGCCTGATCGTCGTAGCGGCGGCGATAGCGCACCTGCGCGGCCATCAGGCAGGCATCGGCAATCACCTCCTGGCTCGTCACCGCATGCGCACGCAGGGAATCGCGGACGGCCGGCACGTTGCTGCGCAGGGCCAGGTACAGATCGGCCCCAAAACGCAAGGGGCTGAGGCGGATGTCGAGGGCGGCGCAACCGCTGCGATCGAGCACCGCCATCAATGCGGGCGTCAGCTCGTAGCCGATCACCAACGCGCCTTCGGGGATGTGCGCCGCCAGGTAGGCCTGCGCCGCCTCGGGCAAGGTGTGGTGCAGTTGCTGCCAGCGCTGGCCCGGGCATCCCGCCAATTCGACGAACCGATCCGTCTCGAATCCAGGCAGCAGGTTGTTGCGCTGGCCGCGGCGCGGTGACTTGGCGATGTCGATGCCGGCGGCA
>JANMAS010000224.1:0-4594 GCA_031359975.1 Burkholderiales bacterium | reverse complement strand
CTGCGTGTGACATGCTTCAACTGGATGGATTCGCTGCCGCAGTGCCCACATTGACGTTCAACAGAGGTAGACGGTGGTGATGACGAGCCGGCCGGTGGTGCTGACTTTGACGACAACTTCGGCCGCGGCGTCGTCGAGCGTGATACCGGCGACAACGCACTTGACTTCCCGCGTCCTGGCGTCACGCTGGCGCTCGGTGATTTCGCCCGTGAGGACGATGTTTTCGAGGTCGAGGATGTTGAGACTGTCATCTTCAAGCTCTTCGGCTGCGTGGGTTGAAACGAGATAGTTCAGCGTTCGGATCAGGTGCCGCAACTGGCTGATCGTCGGCTTGGCCATGGCGCAGTGTACTGAGTGCGAAACATGATCGGCGAGCCCTTATTGAGCGATCGGCGCTGTGCGCGCCAACCCCATAGCCGCCAACGCAAAATCAGCCGGCCAGGTCACCTTGAGGTTGCGGCCATCGCCGAGCACCAGTTTGGGATGCTGGCCGGCCGCTTCGATGGCGCTAGCTTCATCGGTAACCCGGTCGCCCGAAGCCTGCAGCGCCTGCGCCAGGATCCCGATGCGGAACATCTGCGGTGTCTGGGCGATCCACTTGCCGGCGCGGTCGATGGTCGCTACGGAGCGGCCCGCCACCTCACTCTTCAAGGTATCGGCCAGCGGTATCGCCAGCAGGCCGCCCACCGCGTCGTGCAGGCATTCGTCGATCAGGCGATCCACCCATTCGGGCTGGAGCAGACAGCGTGCGGCGTCGTGCACCAGCACCCAATCGGTGGCGAGCGCGCCGTGGCGCAGCAGTTCCGCCAGGCCATTGGCGACGGTGGCGGCGCGGGTGCTGCCGCCGCAGCGTGACACCCATCGTTCGTGGCCCGCTTCAGGGGCCGGGATGGCGGTGTCGAAGAGCAGGTCGTCGCTCGCCAGCACCACCAGTGTGGCGTGCAGGCGCTCGACACGCGCCAACGCCGCCAGCGTCCACGCCACCATGGGCCGCCCGGCGATCGGCGCGTATTGCTTGGGCAACGCCACGCCCGCGCGCGCACCCACACCGGCGCAGGGCACGAGGGCAAACAATCGGTCGGTTTCGGTCATCGCACGATTCAGGGCTTTGGGCTGTCACCGGCCCGGGCGCCCAAGCATAAGTGCAATGGCCGTGCGCGCCGCCGGGCTGGGTGGCTGTACCTACAATCCCTGGCATTGACCCGCGCAGCAACCGCTTCGCGGCGTTTTTTCGTTTTCACGATGCAACTTCCACCGCTTTCTCCCGGCAAACGCTTCACCTGGCCGATGCCTGTCGGATCCGCCGACGCCCTCTTGCTGGCGCGCATGACAGCCGCCACCATGCAGGCCAAGGTGCCGCTGGTGATCGTGTGCGCCGAGCCGGCCGACACGCAGCGCCTGGCCGACGAACTGCCCTTCTTCGCGCCGGGCCTGCGCGTGGCCGTGTTCCCGGATTGGGAAACGCTGCCCTACGACACCTTCTCGCCGCACCAGGATCTGATCTCCGAGCGCCTGGCCACCTTGTGGCGCATCCTCCAGGGCGACACCGATGTGGTGCTGGTGCCCGCCACCACCGCGCTCACGCGGCTGGCGCCGCCCGAATTTCTGGCCGCGTACACCTTCAACTTCAAGCAAAAAGCCAAGCTCGACGCCGATTCGCTGAAGCGCCAGCTCACCATGGCCGGCTACAGCCATGTCAGCCAGGTGGTGGCGCCGGGCGAATACGCGGTGCGCGGCGGCCTCATCGATCTGTTCCCGATGGGCTCGAACGTGCCCTATCGGGTAGACATGTTCGATGACGATGTGGATTCGATCCGCACCTTCGATCCCGATTCGCAGCGCAGCCTCTACCCCGTGCCCGAAGTGCGCCTGCTGCCCGGCCGTGAGTTCCCGATGGACGACGCGGCGCGGGCTGCGTTCCGTTCGCGCTGGCGCGAAAAGCTCGAAGGCGATCCCACCCGCTCGCGCATCTACAAAGATATCGCCAACGGCATCGCCACCGGCGGCATCGAGTACTACCTGCCGCTGTTCTTCGATGCCACAGCCACGCTGTTCGACTACCTGGCGCCGCAGGCCACCTTGGTGCTGCATGGCGAGGTGGACGAAGCCCTGGAGCGTTTCTGGACAGACACCCGCGAGCGCCATCGCTTCCTGCAGCACGATCCCGATCGGCCGCTGCTGCCACCGCAAGACATCTTTCTGCGCAACGAGGATTTTTTCAGCCGTGCGCAGGCATTTGCCACCTTGTCGCTGCGCGGCGTGGCCTCGGTGCAAGGCGAAGGGCAGGCGGCGTCGCGTGTGGCCTGGGCGCGCCCGCTGGTCGATGTGAGTGTGGACCGCGGCGCCACCGAGCCGATGTCGGCCCTGCAGCACCACCTCGATCACACGCCGCACCGGGTGCTGCTGGTGGGCGAAAGCGATGGCCGGCGCGAAAGCCTGCTGGAGCTGCTGCGCGACCATCGCATCGATCCACCGAGCGTCGACAACCTGGCCGAGTTCGAGGCCAGCGACGAAAAAGTGGCGATCGCCGCGGCCCCGCTCGCCTCCGGCTTCTTCTGGCACGAGCCGGACGCCGGCATCGCCATCCAGTTCATCACCGAAACCGAACTCTTCGCCACCGCGCCCACCTCGCGCCGGCGCCGCAAGCAGGAGCAGACGAGCAGCGTCGAAGCGCTGATCAAGGATCTCTCCGAGCTGAAGGTGGGCGATCCGGTGGTGCATGCCAACCACGGCATCGGCCGTTATCGCGGCCTGGTGCACCTGGATACAGGCGACGGGCCCAACGAGTTCCTGCACCTCGAATATGCCGACAAGGCAACGCTGTATGTGCCGGTGTCGCAACTGCACCTGATCGGCCGCTACACCGGCGTGAGCGCGGATGAAGCGCCGCTGCACAAGCTCGGCTCCGGCCAATGGGAAAAGGCACGCCGCAAGGCCGCCGAACAGGTGCGCGATACCGCCGCCGAGCTGCTGGCCCTGTACGCCCGCCGCGCCGCCCGCGAAGGCTTTGCGCATCGCTTTTCGCCGCACGACTACGAAGCCTTCGCGGCCAGCTTCGGCTTCGAGGAAACGCCCGACCAGCGCGCCGCGATCCACGCGGTGATCCAGGACATGGTCTCGCCCAAGCCGATGGACAGGCTGGTCTGCGGCGATGTCGGCTTCGGCAAGACCGAAGTGGCTCTGCGCGCCGCGTTCGTGGCCGTGCACGGCGGCAAGCAGGTAGCCATCCTGGCACCCACCACGCTGCTGGCCGAACAGCATTTCCAGACGCTGGTCGATCGCTTCGGCAAATGGCCGATCAAGGTGGCCGAGCTCTCGCGCTTTCGCACCACCAAGGAGATCAACCTCGCGCTGCAGGGCCTGGGCGAAGGCACGGTGGACATCGTGGTGGGCACGCACAAGTTGCTGTCCAAGGATGTGAAGTTCCTGCGACTGGGCCTGCTGGTGATCGACGAAGAACACCGCTTCGGCGTGCGCCACAAGGAGGCCATCAAGGCCATGCGCAGCGAGGTGGATGTGCTCACCCTCACCGCCACGCCGATCCCGCGCACGCTGGGCCTGGCGCTCGAAGGCCTGCGCGATCTGAGCGTGATCGCCACCGCGCCGCAGCGCCGCCTGGCGATCAAGACGTTTGTGCGCAATGAGGGCAACGGCGTGATCCGCGAAGCGGTGTTGCGCGAGCTCAAGCGCGGCGGGCAGGTCTACTTTCTGCACAACGAGGTGGATACGATCGAAAACCGGCGCCGCGCGCTGCAGGATCTGCTGCCCGAAGCGCGCATCGCCGTGGCGCATGGCCAGATGCCCGAGCGCGAGCTGGAGCATGTGATGCGCGATTTCGTGGCCCAGCGCAGCAACCTGCTGCTGTGCTCCACCATCATCGAAACCGGCATCGACGTGCCCACCGCCAACACCATCGTGATGAGCCGGGCCGATAAATTCGGCCTCGCGCAGCTGCACCAGCTGCGTGGGCGTGTGGGCCGCTCCCACCACCAAGCTTATGCCTACCTGATGGTGCCCGACAAGGAACACCTCACCAAGCAGGCCTCGCAACGCCTCGAAGCCATCCAGAGCATGGAAGAACTCGGCTCGGGCTTTTACCTGGCGATGCACGATCTGGAGATTCGCGGCGCCGGCGAGGTGCTCGGCGACAACCAGAGCGGCAACATGCAGGAGGTGGGCTTCCAGCTCTACAACGACATGCTCAACGAGGCCGTGCGCGCGCTCAAATCCGGCCGCGAACCCGATCTGCTCAGCCCCACCGGCTTGTTCGGCGCCGGCACCGAGATCAATCTGCACGCACCGGCCTTGCTGCCCGATGCGTACTGCGGCGATGTCCACACCCGGCTGTCGTTCTACAAGCGGCTCGCCAGCGCGCTCACGTCGGAGCAGATCGACGCGATGCTCGAAGAAGTCACCGACCGCTTCGGCAAGCTGCCACCGCAAGGGCAGACGCTGTTCGACGTGCACCGCCTGCGCGTTCTCGCCAAGCCCTTCGGCGTGACCAAGATCGACGCCGGACCGCGCCTGATGGTGATCAGCTTCCGCCCGAACCCGCCGATCGACGCGCTGCGAATCATCGAGCTGGTGCAAAAGA
>JANMAS010000258.1:0-16195 GCA_031359975.1 Burkholderiales bacterium | reverse complement strand
GCACCGCGGCGCCGCGCGCCCGCATGGCTTCGATGACGGCCTTGGCTTCGCCCACCAGGCTGGCTTCGGCCAGGCTCTTGCCGATCGACAAGCCAGCGGCAAGCATGAAGGTGTTGGCGATGCCGCCGCCGACAATCAGTTGATCCACATTCTTCGCCAGGCTTTGCAAAATGGTGAGCTTGGTGCTCACCTTGGAGCCTGCGACGATCGCCACCAGCGGGCGCTTCGGCGCGCTGAGTGCCTTGGAAATGGCATCGATCTCAGCCGACAGCAGCGGCCCGGCGCAGGCCACCTTGGCGTACTGCGCGATGCCGTAGGTGGAGGCCTCGGCGCGGTGCGCGGTGCCGAAGGCATCGTGCACGAAGATATCGGTGAGCGCGGCCATCTTGCGCGAGAGCTCTTCGCTGTTCTTCTTTTCGCCTTTGTTGACGCGGCAGTTCTCGAGCATGACCACGCTGCCTGGCGCCACCGAGACGCCATCCACCCAATTCGCCACCAGCGGCACATCGCGCCCCATCAGCTCGGCCATGCGCCTGGCCACGGGGGCCAGCGAATCCTCGGGCCTGAACTCGCCTTCGGTGGGCCGACCCAGGTGGGAGGTGACCATCACCGCAGCGCCGGCCTTCAAGGCCATCTCGACACACGGCACCGAGGCCCGAATGCGGGTGTCTTCGGTGATGCGGCCGTCATCGCCCAGCGGCACATTGAGATCGGCGCGGATGAAAACCCGTTGCCCGGCCACCTTGCCGGCGGCAACGAGATCGGCAAATCGAAGAATGTCCATGGGTACTCCGGAAACGGTGGTTGGCGGTTGACTTCAGCAGCCGCGCAGGCGGCCCCGCCAAGTGTCGCAGAGCGGCGAGGCACGATCCAGCCTCACCAGCCCAGCCCCACCCTCAAGGCGACCATCACTACCGTACCCGCGACGATGGTCCAGAGGATGTCGCGGCGCCAGATGTAGACCAGCGTGGCAGCCAGCGCAGCGCCGAGCCGCGCGTCTTGCCAGTGGTTGAGCAAATGCCCCTGCTGCATCAGGATTTCCGGCGCCACCACAGCGGCCAGCGCACCCAAGGGCGCATGACGCAAGCCTTGGCGCAACCAGGCGGGGATCGGCACCTCGCGTTCGGTCACGACAAAGAACGAACGTGTCAGCAAGCTCACCCCGCCCATGCAGAAGATCGTCAGCACCGTTTCCCAAACACTCATGCCGAAGCCTTGCGTGGTGGGTTGCGATCGAGCATCAAGCCCATGGCCACCGCGGCGGCGATGGCGATCACGATGTTCAGCCTCAACGGCGCCGCGTAGGCGGCAATCGCGGCGCAGCCGGCCACTGCCGCGGAGATCCAGGTGGCGCGGTCGGCCAGCATCGAATAAGTGAAACCCAGCAGCGCCAGCGTGCCGGCAAAACCGATGCCCCAGGAGGTGGGGATGACATCCGCAAACACGATGCCGATCAGGCTCGGCACCTGCCAGGCCAGGCAGATCGTTGCCACGCCGCCCCAGAAGTACGGGATCTGCTCCGCCGACGGCTTGGGCTCGGGGAAGCGCCGCATGAAGACGATGTAGTTGAGATCGGCGCTGAAAAACGTGGTCAGCAGCCGCTGGCGCAAGGGCAGGTGAATCAGATAGGGGCGCCACTGCGCGCTGAAGATGACAAAGCGCAGGTTGACGCAGAAGGCTGTGGCCAGGATCACCCACATCGGCGCGCCCGCCGCGATCAAGGGCAGTGCGGCGAGCTGCGCGCTGCCGGCATAGACGATCAGCGACATCAGGATGCACAGCGGCACGCTGAGCCCGCTCTTGGCCATCGCCACGCCGGTGACCAGCCCCCAGGCGGCAATGCCCAGCGCCACGCCGTGCATGTCGCGCGACCCGCGCATGAAGGCCGGATTGCGCCGCCACGCTTGAAGTCCCGCCATGAGCGCAATTGTCCCATCGGGTTCCAACGCGCACCTGACGGGGTAGCGATGGGGCCCGCTTGCCCAGGGAGTCAGAACATGCTTACTTCTTGCTCAGGGTGCCGCTGCCGGCAATCGATTGGCTCACGCTGGCGGGATTGCCGGCATAGGTGACGTCGCCAGATCCGGCGATCGATACGGCGATCGACTTGTTGGCCACCACGCTCGCATCGCCGCTGCCGGCGATCGCAATCGCCACCTCGTCGGCCTGCAGGGCATGCGCATCGACATCGCCACTGCCGCTGATGCGGATGTCGAGCCGCTGGGTCTTGCCGCCGGCCTTCACGTCGCCGCTGCCAGCGATCTTCACCGCGAGTTCGTCGGTGGTCAGCGCGTTCAGTTGCGCATCGCTGCTGCCGGACAAAGTGAGCGACAACTTCGGTGCCTTCAGCGATTCCACCCGCACATCGCCTGAACCGGAGGTGCTGATCGCAGCCAGTTCCTTGACATCGATGGTGACGCTCGTTGCGTCCTTGCTGTGGATGCTCTCGCCACGCTTCCAGCGCACCTTGAGCGTGCCGCCCTCGACGACGGTTTCGATCAGAGGCAGCAGGTTGTCGTCGGCGTGCACCTCGGCACCTTCCCTGCCGGTTTGGCGCACCACGATATCGATCGAGCCGGACACCGCAATCGCCCGGAAATCGCTCACTGCGCGCGGCTGCACCACCCCGTTGCCGGAGCCGATGGTGAGTGCGCCCGCGGCTGCGGAGGCAGCCGGCATCGCCAGCAAAGGCAAGGGCGCCAGCAGCGCCACCAGCAGCACAGCCACCGCGAGATCGGAAAAGCGCAGCGGCTGGTCGGCAGCGTCGGCACGTGGGGAAAAGGCAAGGGTGGCGGACATCGGATCTCCTCGGTGTGGGATGCGATGCACTGTGCCGTGTCGAACCCGACCAGGGAACGATCTTGCGACGAATGGCGGCCGGCGAGGCATCAGCCGGCGACAGCGCGGACGGGCCGCTACCGGCCCACGATCACGATTCGTGGTGGCTGGTGGCGGCAGCCGGCTTGGCGGCGGGTTTGTCAGCCACTTTGTCGGCCACCTTGTCGACGCCCTTGCCCACCGGCTTGGCGGGTTTGTCCCCGGCGTGGGCGTCCGCCGCCGCAGCGTCGTCGTGGGCGCCCGCGGCGTCAGCGCCTTGCGCGGAGGCCAACGCGCCCGGCGAATACTGCGCCGGCACGATCTCGAGCTTGTTTTCGCGCATGTAGTCGTCCATCTCGCGCCATCCGGCGTAGATGGGCGCCTTGTCGACCTTGCGGTTGAACGAATAGCAGTCTTCGATCGCCCGCCCGGCGTGGCGGCAGGCGCCACCCACCGCTTTGCCATCGGCCTCGCGCTTGGCGGCCAGCTGGGTGGTGGATTCGATGCCGAGCATGTCGCAGCCGGCCAGGGCGGCGACAAGGGCGAGCATCGAGAGGCGAAGACGGGGCATGGTGCGTCCGGAGGCTTGGTACAGCAGATATCGGCGTCGTGCGGGGTGTTCTTGAGCGAGCGCTCAAGACGAAGGCGGGCCCAGGGCATGCCCGATCACCAGGCCCGGGCGCGAGGCCATGAACGCCGCCACGGGCTGCCGTCTACCTCCCGGACGCTGCAGTTCGAGCAGGTTGAGCGTGCCGGTGCCGCAAGCCACCGCCAGGCGGCCGGACTCGGCGGCGACCACGGTGCCGGCCGCGCCTTGCGGCCCGGCAGCCACCGCGGCACGCCAGACCTTGACCACCTCGCCATCGAGCACAAAGCTGGCGCCGGGAAACGGATCGAAGGCTCGCACGCGTCGTTCGATCAGCGCCGCATCCGCAGACCAATCGATGCCGGCCTCGCGCCTGTCGATCTTGTGGGCGTAGTTGACGCCGGTGTCGGGTTGCGGCAGGCTGCGCCACGCCGAAACGCCCGCCGCGGCCAAGGTATCAACCACCAGATCGGCGCCGATGCCGGCGAGACGCCGCAGCAGCGTGTTGGTGGTGTCGGCACCGGTGATCGGCGTGGCTTGGTGGCGAATCATCGCGCCGGTGTCCAGGCCTTCATCCATTTGCATGATGGTGACGCCGGTTGTGGCATCGCCGGCTTCGATGGCGCGCTGCACCGGGGCTGCGCCGCGCCAGCGTGGCAGCAAGGAGCCGTGGATGTTCAGGCAGCCCAGCCGTGGCATTTGCAGCACCCAGGCGGGCAGGATGAGGCCGTAGGCGGCCACAACCATCACATCGGCGCCCAGGCCGCGCAGCAGCGCCTGAGCCGCCAGCGCGTCGTCGGCAAATCGCCCATCCAGGCGAAGGCTGCGCGGCTGCGCCACCGCCAAGCCATGGGCCAGCGCCATCTGTTTGACGGCCGAAGCCAACGGTTTCAGCCCGCGGCCTGCCGGGCGGTCGGGCTGCGTCAGCACCAGCGATACCTGGTGCCCCGCCTCGACGATACGGGCCAGCGCGGTGGCCGCAAATTCCGGCGTGCCAGCGAAGACAACGTTCAACGGCTCTCCTGCTCGTCGCGGGTGCGCTTGATCATCTTGCGCCGGATGCGATCGCGCTTGAGCGGGCTCAGGTACTCGACAAACACCTTGCCGAGCAGGTGATCGAGTTCATGCTGCACACACACGGAGGTGAGCCCTTCGGCGGCGATTTCGCGGCTTTTCCCGTCGCGATCGAGCGCGCGCACCCGCACACGGGCGTGGCGCGACACCTGGTCGTAGACCTGCGGCACCGAGAGGCAGCCCTCGTCGCCAAACACCATCTCCTCGCTGCGCCAGATGATCTCCGGGTTGATCAGCACCATCGGCTGGTTGCGCGATTCGGAGGTGTCGATCACCACAAGGCGCACGTGCACGTCGACCTGTGTGGCGGCGAGGCCCACACCTTCGGCGTGGTACATCGTCTCGAGCATGTCGTCGACGAGTTGACGAATCCGGTCGTCCACTTCAGGCACCGGCGCGGCAATCTTGTGCAGCCGCACGTCGGGGTAACGCAGAATATCGAGCAAAGCCATGGCGGTGGAGGAGGGTCTTGCGCGGGGGCCAAAGCCCGCCACGCTGTGGAAGCAATGCAACGCGTCTGTGTTGAATGCGTTGGGTTCGAGGGGCCTGTCTGGCCAACTTTCGTTGCGGTATCAAGGGTTTAGAGGCAGAATTTGTTGGACTTCATGAAGTTTCCCCTCGGAAACGTCTGCCCTTCGCGGATTTTCGCATTGACCGCGCTATCCGGCCCATCGTCCGGGAGTTCCCACACATGACCCGATCCGTTCGCCGCCACCCTGCCCTCAGTGGCCTTTGCCTCGCGATGCTGGCGGCATTGGCTTCGCCATCGTTGCCAGCGGCGGATTTACCGATCACCTCGGGCCAGCGATCCACCGCGCAGCAAGTGGCCTCGCAGGGTGTCGCGCTGTCAGAGCTCGCGCCCAATGCGCCCGACAGCTACACCATCAAGCGTGGCGACACGCTGTGGGCAATCTCCAAGCTCTACCTGCTGCGCCCCTGGCGTTGGCCCGAGCTGTGGGGCATGAACATCGACCAGATCCGCAATCCCCACCTGATTTATCCAGGCCAGATCCTGGTACTCGACAAATCCGGCGGCCGGGCCCGCCTGCGCATGGGTACGCCGGTGGGCGACCCAGGCATCGTGAAGCTCCAGCCACGCGTGCGCAGCGATTCGCTCGATGACGGTGCGCTGACCGCCGTGCCGGCTCACCTGATCGCACCTTTCCTGAATCAGGCGATGGTGTTCGATACCGACCAGCTCGCCGCCGCACCACGCATCGTTGCCGCGCAAGAAGGCCGGGTGATGTTGTCGAAGGGCGAGAAGGCCTATGTACGCGGCGATGTGAGCTCCGCGCGCGCCTGGAATGTCTTCCGTGAGGCCAAGCCCCTGCTCGATCCGGGCACCGGCGAGGTGCTGGGCTACGAGGCCCGTTTTGTCGGCAGCGCGGATTTGCTGAAGATCGGCGAAGTTCGCAAGGATGCCGACGGCGCCGACGAACTGGTTCCCTCCACCTTCTCGATCACCAACATCCGTGAAGAAGCCGGCGTGGGCGATCGCCTGGCGCCGGCCATGTCGCCGGAGTCCGACGCCTATATGCCGCGCGCGCCAGGCAAGGACATGCGCGGCCAGGTGTTGGCGCTTTATGGCGATGCGCTCAATGGCGGCACGAACCAGATCGTCACGCTCAATCGGGGCAAGCGCGACAACCTGGAACGTGGGCATGTGCTGTCGATCTGGCGCGCCGGCCAGAAGGTGGTGGACCGCACCGATCCCGACAAGCCCATGCTGCGCCTGCCGGATGAGCGCACCGGGCTGGTGTTTGTGTTCCGCGTCTTCGATCGGGTGTCCTACGCGCTGGTGCTGCAGGCACAAGACGTGGTCAAAGCAGGGGATCTGGTTCTGCCGCCGTGAGTGTTGACGTGAATTCGGCTGCCGATGCGGCCGAACTGGCAGCCTGGCTCAGGCTGGTCGGCACGGCGGGCATCGGGCCCCAGAGCGGCCGGCGCCTGTTGAAGGCGTTTGGCTCGCCGCAAGCCATCTTCGATGCGTCGGCCGACGCGCTACGGCGTGTCGTCGGCTCCGGCGCCGTGGTGGACGCGGTGCTGCAGATGCCGCCGTGGCTGGACCAACGCCTCAACGAAACCCTGGCTTGGCTCGCTGCCGATCCAGATGGCCGACGACGCGTTGTCGCCCTCGACGATCCGCTGTTTCCCGCCTCGCTTCTGAACACCGCCGACCCCCCATTGCTCATGTTCGCGCACGGGCGCATGGAGCTGCTGGGGCGCGCCTCGCTGGCGATCGTGGGTAGCCGCAACGCCACCGCCCAGGGCATCGAAAACGCCCACGCGTTTGCCGCCCATCTCAGTGGGCAATCCATCACCATCGTCTCAGGCCTTGCGGCTGGCATCGACGCGGCCGCGCACGAAGGCGGGCTGGCCGGCGACGGCAGCACGATCGCGGTCGTCGGCACCGGGCTGGATCGTGTCTACCCCAGGCAGAACGCGGCGCTGGCTCACCGCATCGCCGCCAACGGTCTGCTGCTGAGCGAGCAGCCGCTCGGTACGCCGCCGCTGCCGCCCCACTTCCCGCGTCGAAACCGCATCATTGCGGGCTTGTCGCTGGGCACCTTGGTGGTGGAGGCCGCGCCACAATCCGGCTCGCTGATCACCGCGCGACTGGCGGCCGAATCGGGGCGCGAGGTGTTTGCGATCCCCGGATCGATTCACTCGCCCCACGCCAAAGGCTGCCACCAACTCATCAAGCAGGGCGCCAAGCTGGTCGAAGCGGCCGACGACATCCTCGACGAGCTGGCCATCGGCCGCCCGCACCCTCGTCAGCTGCCGCTGGATATGCGGCCCGATGACGCTTCATCACCCACCGATCGCCCGGGCGACGACCTCCTGCTCGATCGCCTGGGCTTCGAGCCGACGACGCTCGACGCGCTGATGGCGCGAACCGGCTGGCCGCTGCCCGCACTCAGCGCCAGACTGCTCGAACTGGAGTTGCAGGGTGATGTGACCCGGCTGCCCGGTGGCCTTTACCAGCGCATGGCCGCAAGCTGATCCACCGGCGGGTGGAGGGCGGGGCTTCCGCGCCCCGGCATGCACGCGCGCAAAGTGCTGGGGTATAGTAATTTCATGTTCGACGTGCTTGTCTATCTCTACGAGAACTACTGGCGTCCGGACGCCTGTCCCGACCACCGGCAGCTCACGCTCAAGCTCTCCGCGGTGGGCTTCGAGTCCGACGAAATCCGCGAAGCGCTGTCGTGGCTGGACGGCCTGGCGATCACCGCCAACGGCCACCACGGCGAACAGAGCGCTCAGGGTGTGCGTGTGTACACCGACCATGAACACGAGGTGCTGGGCCACACATCGATCGGATTCATCAGCTTTCTCGAATCAGCCGGCGTGTTGCCGCCGACGATGCGCGAGATGGTGATCGACCGCGCGGTGAACGCCGGCGAGCTGCCACTCGACCTGGAAGAACTCAAGATCATCGTGCTGATGGTTTTCTGGAGCCTGGGCGAAGAGCCCGACGCGCTGATCCTCGACGAGTTGTTCGTCGCCCCCGAGGAACGCGTCGTTCACTGAGCCAGGCGTTCGGGATCGGCGTCGATCTTGGCCATGGCCTTGCGCGTCGCCACGGTGGTCAGCGATTCTTCCTGTGCCGCCACCAGCAGCCCGGCCTCCAGGAAAGCAGCCAGCCGCTTCTTCGGGAACAACACGCAGCGCCCGCCGGACGACACGAACAGCGTCAGTTGCCGCTTCATCCCGTGCCATGCCAGTTGCATGGCGTCGTTGCGACCGCGGTAGTCGAGCTTGAACCATTCGCCCACCAGCAACTGACCCGCACGCTCGAACATCGCCGGCGACGGGGTTGAACCGCCGTCGGCCACCACCTCCAGCGCGTCGGTCTCGTCGCCGGTCAGATCGAGCACGAAGCTGTCGCCGAACTCGATCTCCTCGGCGGGCAGCACATCTTCGAGTTCCTCGAGACGCTGCTTCAGTTGCGCCAGTTCGGCATCCGGCATGCTCGGGCCGGTGCCTCGTGCCGCAAACGCCATCGTGAGCGACTTGTTCACCGCCTGCAGCGCCTCATCCTGACGCGCATCGACGATACCCACCGTGCCCATGCCGGCGCGCAACGACTTCAACAACGGCGGCAGCCGGCGAATCACTTCGGCGCGCTCTTCGCGGGTGGTCTTGGCGCTTGCCGCCCAGACCAGTTCACCGGCGATTCGCTTCATGCTCTTGGCTTCGTCGCCCTGGGCACCGTGGCGCACGGCGGCGGTGGCCATGACGTCGGCCCAGATCTGAAACAGGAAGTGGCGCACACCATCGGGCACCCGGGTCTGGTCGAGCATCTTGCGCAGTTCGATGGTGTATTGAATCGCGAGCGTTTCGCGCTGTTCCACCTGCTGGGCAATGGTGACCGCCTGCTTGCTCTGTTCGTTCTGGCTGCGAAAGTAGTCTTCGAGGAACTTTTCGAATTCGGTCAACACCGTCTGGAAAACACGCCTGCCGGTGTCGGGGAAGGCTTCGACCACCTGCACCACCCGCTTGATCTCGGTTTCCAGCGCGAGGCCGACCTTGGCGGCTACGTTATCGAAGCCCATCGCACACGCGCCCATGCGATCGATGAGGCGTCGCGCAGGATGGTCGGCCGCGGCGAAGAAGTCGGGTTCGGCGATGGCCACACGGAGCACCGGCATCTGCAGGCGCGCGAACCACACCCGCATGCTGGCGGAGATCGCGTCTTCGGTGAGGATGCTCTGGAACATCAGCGCCACGATCTCGACGGTGGCTCGCTCGACCGGCGTGTTGGCAGCCTGCTTGAGCGCCTCCTTCTGCCGCCGCATCTCGGCCAGCGCATCCTCGGCGGCCGACGGCGCGATCTGCCCACCCGTCTGCGTGTAGCCCGCCACACGCTGCACCAGACCCTGCTGCGCACGCGAAATCGCCGCCACGAACTCGCCCGAGGGCGCCTGCGCCGGGCCATCGAAGACAACGCCGGGCATGTGCTGCTCAAGCCACGCGCGCATAGCCGGCAAACGCGGCACAAACACCGTCTCCGACTCGGCACCGTGCAGCCCGACGGCACCGGCATGACCCGCGCCGGCCATCATCATCGCGCCAGGGTACATGCCCATCGGCACGCCGCCGGGTCCGACGGCCATGCCGACGTTGACCGCGCCAGGCGGCAAGCCACCAGGCGCCATGGCTCCGGCAGTTGGCGTGGCCCCGCGAATCCAGACGCCCGGCGGCAAGCCCTGGATCACGTGCCCCGAAGGCAGCATCTGCCCGCCTGCCGGCATCCCTGCGACCATCATGCCGGCTGCCATCGGGTCGGGTGTGTAACCCGACGGCACCCAAGCCGTGGGCATCTGTTGCATCCCGGTGGGCATCATCGTGGTGCCCACCATGCCGGGCATGCCGGCGCCACCACCCATGCCGGAAGGGTTGTAGCCCGCCTGCACGCCTGTGGAGGGCCCACCCATGCCACCGCCAGTGGAAGGCGCCCCCTGCGGCGAACGTCGAATCAGCGAGCGCAGGTCGACATGAGGCTGCACGCCGTGCTCGACGAGCCAGCGGTTGGTCTCCTTGTAGTTGTCGTGCACCAGGTCGGTGAGCGCCTTGAGCAGACTTTCTTCCACCGTGGCCCAGGCCGCGGTGGACAAGCGCGCCTCGGTCCAGCTGGTAACGGCCGCGTCAGCCACCACGTGGGGCTGAAAGACATCGTGCTCGTTCATCTCGTCGCCGCCCTCGACACTCGCCACGCGGGATCGTAGATCGGTGTGCTCCCACAGGGATTTGTCGCGAATCGTCTGACTCACGCGCGAGAGCTGGATACCGCGCTGCAGCGTTTCGTCATCGAGCAATGTCAGCTCGCTGAGAGCACCCGTTGTGCTGGTGGATAGCGGCGGTGGCTCCGCCTGGGAGGCCTCATCGACGGGTGGGCGGTCGATGTCGGCCGCACGCATCTTTTGGGTGAACAGATCCACCCACGCGGCGCCTCGCTTGTTCAGTTCCTGGTAGACATCGCGACGCCGCTGGGCGATCGTGTGTTCGGCGGGTTTGTCCAGCGATGCGGCCGACGCTCTGACGGCCCCTTCGAGCAGCGCACGCAAGCCACCCACCAGTCGATCGACATAGCGATGCCGGGCTTGTCGGATCAGTTCTCGTGATTGAGCGTTGTCTTCCATGTGGCGCCCGCTACCTCGCCAAGCGGGCCGGAGGGACTCTACACCACGGCACCGGCGTTGGGATCGTCAGGGTCGCTTTCCTTGGCCGACGACTTGACCAGATCCTCGCGCTTGACACCCAACCACATCGCGATCGCCGCCGCGACGAACACCGAGGAGTAGATGCCGAACAGGATGCCGATCGTCAGCGCGAGCGCGAAGTAGTGCAAGGTCGCGCCACCAAAGATCAGCATCGACAACACCATCATCTGTGTTGACCCGTGGGTGATGATCGTGCGGCTCATCGTGCTGGTGATCGCGTGGTCGATCACCTGTTCTGTGTTGAGCTTGCGAAAGCGCCTGAATGCCTCGCGGATCCGGTCGAAGATCACCACCGATTCATTGACTGAATAGCCCAGCACCGCCAACACCGCCGCCAGCACGGAGAGCGAAAACTCCCACTGGAAGAACGCAAAGAAGCCCAGGATGATGATGACGTCGTGGAGGTTGGCCACGATCGCCGCCACGGAAAACTTCCATTCGAAGCGGATCGCCAGATAGATCATGATCCCGGCGATCGTCGCCAGCAGCGCATACACACCGTGCTGCGCCAGCTCGGCACCCACCGAAGGGCCGACAAACTCGGTGCGCTTGAGCGCTACCGGCTCGCTGCCGGAGGCCGCCACGCACGCGGCGCGGTTGATCGACTCGCCCTGCGGGGAGGTGGCCTGCAGCGATTTGATCGTGCCGCCTTCGGACTGGCACAGCGCGGCGAATACTCGCTGCGCGACGTCATCCTTCTTGGCCTCACCGCGGATCGGCAACCTCACCAGCACGTCGCGCGAGTTGAAGTTCTGCACCTGCACTTCGCCGAACCCCATCGCATCGATGGTGGAACGCACACGATTGATGTCGGCACTCTGGGCGTAGGTGACTTCCAGCGCCGTACCGCCGGTGAACTCGATCGACAGATGCAGCCCGCGCGTGATCAAGAAGAAGACGGCGGCCGCGAAAGTGACGAACGACACCACGTTGAACACCAACGCGTGGCGCATGAACGGGATGTCGCGCCTGATCCTGAAAAACTCCATCGACCTTCCTTATTCGGGTGAGACAGGCGCCGGTCAGGCGTCAACGATCGGCACACCGCCATCCGGGCGCCAGACCTGACCAATCGACACCGACTTGAGCCGCTTCTGCCGCCCGTACCAGAGATTGACCAGCCCACGCGAGAACATCACCGCGGAGAACATCGAGGTCAGGATGCCGAGGCAGTGCACGACCGCGAAGCCACGCACCGGGCCCGATCCAAATGCCAGCAACGCGACACCCGCGATGAGCGTGGTGACGTTGGAATCCAGGATGGTGGCCCAGGCACGCTCGTAGCCGGTGTGGATGGCCGCCTGCGCCGAGGCACCGCCGCGCAACTCTTCGCGCACCCGTTCATTGATCAGCACGTTGGCATCGATCGCCATGCCCAGCGTGAGCGCGATCGCCGCGATACCGGGCAGGGTGAGCGTGGCTTGCAGCATCGACAACACCGCCACCAGCAACAGCAGGTTGAAGCCCAGTGCCAGGGTGGAGAAGAGACCGAACAGCAGGTAGTAGGCGCACATGAACGTGGCAATCGCGGCGAAGCCGTAGATCACGCTGTCGAAGCCCTTGTCGATGTTGTCCTTGCCGAGGCTCGGGCCGATGGTGCGCTCTTCGATGATGTCCATCGGCGCGGCCAGCGAACCGGCGCGCAGCAGCAAGGCCGTATCGGCGGCTTCAGCGGGTGTCATGGCCCCGGAAATCTGGAAACGCGCACCCAGCTCACCCTGAATCGTCGGCGCGGTAACCACTTCGCCCTTGCCCTTTTCGAACAACAGGATGGCCATGCGCTTGCCGATGTTGTCGCGGGAGACGTCTCTCATGATGCGCGCGCCCTTGGCGTCGACGGTCAGGTCGACTTTGGGCGCCTGCGTCTGGCTGTCGAAGCCCGGCTGGGCATCGGTGAGGCTGTCGCCGGCCAGGATCACCTGGCGCTTGACGATGATCGGCCGCAAGCCACGTTGCACAAAACGCTCGGTGCCGAACGGTACCGGGCCGGTGCCCTCGGCCGCCGCCTTGGCTTCGACGCTTTCGTCCACCATGCGCAGTTCCAACGTGGCGGTTCGACCCAGGATGTCCTTGGCCTTCGCGGTGTCCTGCACGCCGGGCAACTGCACCACCACGCGGTCGGCGCCCTGCTGCTGAATCACCGGCTCTGCCACGCCGAGCTCATTGACACGGTTGTGCAGCGTGGTGATGTTCTGCTTGAGCGCCTGATCCTGTACACGCAACGCGGCTTCGGGCTTCAGCGTGCCGACGAGGCGCAGCTCTTCGCCGGCGACCGACTCCACCCACTGAACGTCACCGAGTTGATCGGCCAGCAGCGCGCGCGCCGCGACGAGCGTGTCACGGTCGCGAAACCGGATATCGACGCTGTCGCCCTCGCGGCTGATGCCGGCATGGCGAATGTTCTTGTCGCGCAACATCGTGCGCACGTCGCCGGTGAGCGAATCGGCTTTGCGAGTGAGGGCCGATTTCATGTCGACCTGCATCAGGAAGTGAACGCCGCCGCGCAGATCAAGGCCCAGGTACATCGGCAGCGCGCGGATGCTCGCCATCCAGCGCGGTGACCTGGAAACCAGGTTGAGCGCGACGATGTAGTTGGGCTCGTCGGCGTTGGGGTTCAGCGCGCGGCTGATGACGTCCTTCGCCTTCAGCTGCAGATCCGTATCGGCAAACCGGGCCCGTACCGAGCTGCCCTCGAGCTGCACAAAATCGGCCTTGACCTGCGCGTCTGCCAGAGCTTTCTCGATGGTGGGCACCAACGCCGGATCGACCTTCACGGTGGCCCGGGCGCTGGACACCTGAACGGCCTGCGCTTCGCCGAAGAAATTGGGGGCTGTGTAGAGCAGCCCGACGATCAGGGCGATCACCAGGATCGCATATCGCCACCACGGGAAACGATTCATGGAGTATTCCTAGAGGCACCCTCGCCAACAAGCGGTGCACAGGGCGGGATAGGCACCGGCCGCGCGCCGCGCGGCGCGCGGCGCGCTCGACAGGGTTTTACTTGTAGGTGCCCTTCGGCAGCACCTGCACGATGGCGCTGCGCTGAATTTGCATCTCCACGCCGCTCGACACTTCAACATGGATGTACGTGTCACCCAGCTTGGCAACACGACCGAGCATGCCGCCCGCGGTGACCACTTCGTCGCCTTTGGCCAAAGCCTCGATCAAGGTCTTGTGCTCTTTTTGCCGCTTCATCTGCGGTCGGATCATGATGAAGTAGAGCACCACGAACATCAACACCAGCGGCAGCATCGACAACAAGGTGGATTCGGTGCCCCCGGATGCGGCGGCGGGCGCGGACTGAGCGAATGCGGATGAAATGAACACGTGGATGTTTCCTCTGATCGACTGGGGCCAACTCGCGAGTTGGAGCGGCCGCCGGATTCTAAGTTCGGCGATTCATGAAGAATCGATGCAGCTTCAGTGCACGACAAGCGCGGCGATGCCGATGAAGAACCGGCACGCGCCAGAAAAAAAGCCCCGCACAACATGTGCAGGGCTTCGAATCGGATTCTGGTTGCGGGGGCAGGATTTGAACCTGCGACCTTTGGGTTATGAGCCCAACGAGCTACCAGACTGCTCCACCCCGCGCCGGAAAGACAATGATTATAGCTTGCTTGATTGATTTTTCAAATGTGATCGACATGCGATCGTGCTGGCCATCGCTGATTTCGCGACGGCGCCGAGCGCTCGATCAGTCGGCCTTCGAATCGGCAGCGTCACCACTCACCATTTCAGGACGATCGACCAATTCGACAAACGCCATCGGCGCGTTGTCGCCCACACGAAAGCCCATCTTCAGGATGCGTGTGTAGCCGCCCGGGCGCGCCTTGTAGCGCGGCCCGATTTCAGCGAACAACTTGATCACCATGTCGCGATTGCGAAGACGCGAAAACGCCAGGCGCTTGTTCGCCAGGGTCGGCTCCTTGCCGAGGGTGATCAACGGCTCCACCACACGCCGAAGCTCCTTGGCCTTGGGCACGGTGGTCTTGATCGCCTCGTGCTCAAGCAGCGAGTTCGTCATGTTGCGAAGCATCGCCAGGCGGTGCTCGCTGGTGCGGTTGAGTTTGCGCAGTCCGTGACCGTGACGCATGGTGCTTTCCTTTCGTTATTGAACCCCAGCCGGATCAGGTACTGGCGTTTGCACGCGCTACATCATCGCAGCGCCTGGCGTGGTCGCGCTGAATGTCAGCGCTTGTCGAGGCCTTGCGGAGGCCAGTTCTCGAGGCGTGCGCCGAGGGTGAGCCCGCGCGAAGCCAGCACTTCCTTGATTTCGTTGAGCGATTTGCGGCCCAGGTTGGGCGTCTTGAGCAATTCGGTTTCGGTGCGCTGGATCAGATCGCCGATGTAGTAGATGTTCTCGGCCTTCAGGCAATTCGCCGAGCGCACGGTGAGTTCGAGTTCGTCAACAGGGCGCAGCAGGATCGGGTCGAACGGCGTGCTCGGTGGACGTCCGCTGGAGACCTGCATGTCGTTCAGCTCGTGCGGATCGATCTGGCAGAACGAAGCCAACTGCTCGACGAGGATCTTGGCCGAAGCCCGGATCACATCGTCCGGCGTCACGGCGCCGTTGGTTTCGATTTCCATCACCAGCTTGTCGAGATCGGTACGCTGCTCAACGCGGGCGTTTTCGACCGCATAGCTCACCCGCTTGACCGGGGAAAAAGACGCGTCCAGCACGATGCGGCCGATCGACTTGGTGGGCTCATCGCCAAAGCGGCGCAGGTTACCCGGCACGTAGCCGCGACCCTTTTCCACCTTGATCTGCATGTCGAGCTTGCCGCCGTGGGCGAGATGCGCCACCACGTGCTCGGGGTTGATGATCTCCACGTCGTGCGGTGTCTGGATATCGCCGGCGGTGACAGGGCCTTCGCCCTCCTTGCGCAGCACCAGCGTCACCTCGTCGCGGTTGTGCAGGCGGAACACGACGCCCTTGAGATTGAGCATGATGTGCACGACGTCTTCCTGCACACCGTCGATGGTGGAGTACTCGTGCAACACGCCGGCAATCGTCACCTCGGTGGGGGCATAGCCGACCATCGACGACAGCAGCACACGACGCAGCGCGTTGCCCAAGGTGTGGCCGTAGCCCCGCTCGAAGGGCTCGAGGGTCACTTTGGCGCGATTGCTGTCGTGGGATTCGACCTGGATCGACTTGGGCTTCAGCAGATTGGTTTGCATGTAGGTCCTGTTCCTCTCAATACCCTCGGCTCGTTACACCGATAAGGCTGACGGAATGACACGGGGCATCAAAGGTTCTTTTACCGCCACGGCCCGAGTGTTCGCGGCGGCGATAGAGGCGCACAGCCGCCCGACGGCGACAGTGCACCTGGCAGCGTCAGCGTGAGTACAACTCGACGATCAGCAGTTCATTCACGTCAGCGCCGTATTCGTCGCGATCCGGCAGCTTCTTGAAGACGCCTTCCTGCTTGGTGGCGTCCACCTGCACCCAGGCCGGCATACCGATTTGCTCGGCCAGCTTGAGCGCGTCGAC
>JANMAS010000255.1:0-7950 GCA_031359975.1 Burkholderiales bacterium | reverse complement strand
CAAGTGCTTCATCAACAGCATGCCCAGCCCTTTGCGGTGCCACTCGTCGGTGACGCTCACATCGAATTCGAAATCGTCGCCATCCACGTCGGCGCTGAAGCGCGCCACGCCGATTTCGCGCCCAGCCGCCGCTCCAAAGATCTCGGCGAGATAGGCCACGCCGGTGGACGGATCGATGAAAGTGGGTTGTGTCGGCCCGGCATCGCTGGTGGTGCGGAAGGTCTCGATGCAGCGAACGCGGCGCGATCCGGGTGTCAGGAGCCCCAGGAAGCGACGCTCCAGTTCGGCATCACCCGGCCGAATCGGACGGATCAGCACGCGCGTGCCATCCCGCAGGTTCTCGATCCAACCGCCATCCTGCCACCCCGCGTTGTCTGACACGGTGGTCATGGCGGCCGAATGAAGGGGCAGTGGAACGGGGCTCATGGTTCACGATATGAACCGTCCGAGTTGATCCGGAAGATTCAAGGGGGGAGGCCACCGAGCGCCTGTGATGCGCTCAAATGGGGACGGTACGGCAACGTCGCCGCGTCCGTCTGTGCGTTGCCGCACACAAATTTTCAGCTGGGCTGCTTGCCGCGCGTGCTCACAACGGCGCCCGCACCCGCAGCGAAGGTTCCGGCACCGGCCGGTAGGGCTGCGCGATCTGGTTGTCGGCAAACGCCTGCTCGGCGGCTTCGAGCGCGGTGAGCAGGGTGTGCAGCGATTCGGCCTGCGCGGCGGTGAGTGCGCTCGATCCGTCACCGCGCAAGGGGGCCGCGCTGATCGCGTCATTGATCTGATCACGCAGGGGCACGGCGTGATGAGTCAGGTCGCTCGCCGTGCGCAGCGCCTGGATGCGATCGCGCAGCGAGGTGATCAGGATGTTGAAGCGCACCCATCGATGCTCCTGCCAGCCCGGTGTGGCGCCGGCCGTGGCGTTGGCAGGGCAGAACTTGTCGCGCAGCTTCGCCCCGGCCGCCTCGCCGTAGCTGGCGAGCGTGGCGATCAGCGGCTGAGGCATGTTCAGGTTGAGGCCACCTTCGGCCGTATCCAGGCGCACATGCACGACACGGTCGCGCACACCGGGCATGCGCGTGGAGGTGGCGTCGTTCCAGTTTTGTGCGGTGGTCACGATGCTGGTGAGGAAACCACCGAGTTGGCTGAGGGCATCGGGCTTTTGCGCAAAGCGGTTCCAGCCGTCGCCACGCCCTTGCGTGTGGGTTTCGGGCAGCCACGTCGTCACGTCGGCGCGGTACGGGTTGCGTGGGCCGATCGTGATGCCGAATGTCGGCCACCTGGGCAGGAAGCCGTCGAACAGGTGGATCGGAAAATTTGAGCAGATGCCGCCGTCGGAAAACCAGCACGGGCGCAGCATGCGCTGGCCGCGTTTGGCCTGGTAGTCGATGGCCCACAGCGGCACCGCCGAGATCAGCAGCGGAAAGCTCAGGCTCAGGCGCGCAGCCACGACGATCGGCAGATCTTCGCCGGGCAGTTCGAGCAGATCAGGCTCGGCGCTGGCGGTATCGGGGTCGCCCGGCGAGGCGCTGGCATAGGGCCTGGCGTGCGCCACCATATGGTCGATCACGTCTTCCGGAAAGTACGCGCGCAGTTGCGATGCCTTGAAGAACAGGCGGCTCGATTCGTCTTCGAGCGGCAGCAGATAAGGGCGCCCGTGGGTGAGGTTCGAGGTGAACATGCGCAGATCGATCGACCGCCGGGCCCGCCCGCTCACCTCCTCCAGCCACAGCGGCGGAAAACCCGGCGCGTGCCAGAGATCCTTGAACGTCAGCGGCGGCTCCTGTGGGCCCCTGCCGGCGATCGACTGGATCAGCTGGTGCAGCCATGGCACCAGCGCGGGGGGTGTGCCGCTGTGTTGGAGGCCAGGCCCACCGTTGCAAAGGCCGAAGCCGTTGGGCACGAGCCCTGTCATCACATCGCGGTAGACGCCCCACACCACGGCCGCCAGTGCGCCGATCAAGGCCAGCAACACCGCCTGCAGCCAGGACGGCTGCGACGTGGCCCACACCACGCCGCGATCCAGCACCAGCCCGAGGATCGCGCCGCCGATCGCGTGTGCCGCGTAAGCCCTCACGAAGCCGAGCAGACCGCCCAGCCATCGGGTGCCTGTGCTGCGTCGATTGAGCATCGACAGCAGCGCGTTGAACAGGCGTGATGTGGCCGCGCTCGGTTGAAACAGCGATAGCAGGCGCGAGCCTGGCCCGACTGTTTCGCCGAGGTGCGCAGGCAGCGCGCGCAAGGCCTCGAAGCCGGCCATCGAGCCGTTGCGCCGCCGGTATTCGGCAGCCGCCGTGGCCACCGCCGCGATCGCGCCGGCCGATGTGCCGCCGATGTTCTTGAAGCGATACGACTTGGCCAGTTCGAGGATGGCCAGCGGATAAACCACACCACTGGTGATGCCGCCCTTCATCACGAGATCGCAGAATCGATCGCTCGGCGCGTTGTCGGTCAAGGGGATATCAGTGGGCATGCAAGCCTCCATCGTTGTCTGCGGTTCTACTGCCTGATCATCCCTGCGCGCATCGTGATTGTTGTGCAGACCCCGCTGCGGCGAGAATGAAACCCATCCTGAGCTTGTCCGCTCATTGACATCGGTGCCCTATGAAACTCATGCCTGCACTCATGGCCCTGGCCTTTGCCTCGGCGGCCCTGGCCCCTGCCTCGGTGGCGATAGCCGCCGACTCGCCCTACAACGACTTCGCCGACGCCAAAGCCGAGATCCGGCAGGCGCTTGCCGCGGCGGCACAAGCCAAGGTGCCGGTGGTGATCGTCTTCGGCGCCAATTGGTGTGGCGATTGCAAGGTGCTCGACATCGCCATGAAAACCGGCACCAGCGCACCGCTGTTTGCGAAGGACTTCAAGGTGGTGAAGGTCAACGTGGGCAAGTTCGACAAAAACGTCGATATCGCCGAGAGCTATGGCGTACCGCTGAAGCATGGCATTCCGGCGGTGGTGTTCCTGTCGCCCAAAAACGAAGTGCTCTACGCCACGCGCGGCGGCGAGCTGGCCGATGCGCGGGGCATGGGCGAGGGCGGCATCTACCAGTTCTTCAAGGATGTCACGGCCGTTGCCCGATCAAAACGGTGACCGGCTCGTACGCCGCATCCGATCGGGCGGTCGGCGCAGCCGACGAAGCGCCTGCCGCGCCGGGCCCGAACTACTTGCTGTGGCTGCTGGTTGCGGTGGCGATCGGCTTTGCCGTGTGGCGGCGGCCGGCACCGATGGAACTGCTGCGGCTGGTCGATTGGCAGACCGTGGGCGCGCTGGCCGGATTGCTGGCGATCACCCAGGCGGTGGAGCACAGCGGTGTGCTGCAGGCCGCCGCGCGCCGCCTGCTCTCGCGGGTGACCGATCTGCGCATCCTGGCGCTGTGGCTCACCGTGGGCGCGGCGGTGCTCTCGGCGCTGGTCACCAATGATGTGAGCCTGTTCCTGCTGGTGCCGCTGACGCGTGTGCTGGCCACCCAGGCCGATCTGCCGCTCGCGCGCCTGGTGGTGCTGGAGGCGCTGGCGGTGAACGCCGGCTCGGCCCTCACGCCGATCGGCAATCCGCAGAACCTGTTTCTCTGGCATCGCTCGGGCGAGAGCATCGGCGGATTCATGGGGATGATGGCACCCACCGTGGCCGTGATGATGGTGTGGTTGATCGTGGCGGTGTTCGTGCTCGTGCGGCGCACACCCATCGCCTTGCGGCCCGATACATCGCACCCGGCGATCGAACCCAGGCTGCTGGGCTTGGCCGCGGCGCTGTTCGTGGCCTTCGTGATCGCGCTCGACAGGCACTGGATGTGGCAGGGCCTGGCGCTGGTGCTCGGCGCCCTGGCCCTGCTGTACCCGCGTGTGCTGCGCGGTATCGACTGGGCCTTGTTGCTGACGATCGCGTTGATGTTCGTCGATCTGCGGCAGCTTGCCGCGCTGCCGATGGTGACCGGGTTCGCCACATCGCTGCCGATCGACAAGGGCCTCAACGCCTACCTCGCGGCGATCGTCACTTCTCAGTTCATCAGCAATGTGCCGGCCGCGATTGTGCTCGAGCCCTATGTGCATGACCTGCCGGCGCTGGCTGCGGGTGTCAGCGTGGGCGGCTTTGGCTGCGTGCTCGGCTCCCTGGCCAACCTGATCGCGCTGCGGCTCGCCCGGCTGCCTGAGGGTCTGCGCGCATTCCATCGCATCTCGATCCCCTTCCTGATCGTTTGCGCCGCCACGGCGGCACTGCTGCGGCTGTAGGGCTTGTGGGCATCCACTGACAAACAATCGGCGTCGGTGCCGATGCCGGGGATTTGCACGGGCCGTCAAGCTCGGAGCATCAAGCCGTTGAACCAGGAGAGCACCGATGAAGAAGACATCCGCCGATCCCGCCATGCAGGGCGAAGGCAACATCACCGCCGCACGCCGGCACCGCCAGTCCGCCGAGGCCTTTGTCAAATCCGGCCAGGTACCCCAGGCCGCGCAAGACGCGGCGCCGGAGAATCGCGAGCAGGCGGATGCATTGAAGGCGGCTGAAAAGGCCGGTCAATCACCCGCGCGACGATGATGGATCTGGCGGCCGCTCCGGCGCGCCGCGGGCCGTTCAGCGGGCTCGTGGCTGTTGGCGCCACCGTGCTGCTGCTGGCCTTGTGCGAAATCGCAGGCTGGCCGTTTCTGCGCCATCCGGTTCAGGATGCGATGACACGTGGCGCCGGTGTGCCGGTGAAGATCGACGACGGCTTTGCCGCGCGGTTTTTCTGGCACCCGCGCCTCACCGTGGGGCATTTGACGATCGATGCCCCATTGGGCATGCCGGTGCCTTATCTGCTGGATGCCAAAGAGGTTGTCCTGCAATGGCGCTGGAGCGATCTGTGGCGCTGGCAGCGTGGCCGCACCCTGCGCATCGAGCAGCTGCGCGCCCGCGAGCTCACCGCGCATTTGATGCGCGACGCGCAAGGCCGTGCCACCTGGGCCCTGCGAGATGCCGCACCGGCCGCGGCCGGCACCGATGACACGCTGGCCGCCATGCCGCGGTTTGGCGAGCTGTGGATCGG
This sequence comes from Burkholderiales bacterium, assembly GCA_031359975.1. Classification (GTDB taxonomy): domain Bacteria; phylum Pseudomonadota; class Gammaproteobacteria; order Burkholderiales; family Burkholderiaceae_C; genus JANMAS01. Next base: position 2,930 of record JANMAS010000255.1, on the reverse strand, counting down.
CTCCGGCCAGATCCATGTGGACGACCGCCTGGTGGACACGCGTTTGAAGATCGTCGTCAAAGGCGGCGAGGGCAGCGTGCTCGGCGAGACCGCGCCGGGCTACGAGGTGACGGCGGTGGGCGATTACCGCAAGCTGCCGGTGCGCTTGCTGGCACGAGCCGGCGGCGCCTTGCCGCTGCTGATGGCCGACACCCCCGGCGCGCCTGCGGCGGCGGTGGCCTTGCACCTCGATGGCGAAATCGGCCGAGCCAGCTTGAACTTCGACGGCACCGCCGCCGCCCTCATCGGGGCCCAGCGGCTGGATGGTGATTTGCGCGTCAAGGGCCCTTCGCTGGCTGCGGTGGGTGAGCCCATCCGTGTCACGCTGCCGCGTTCGCCACCCTTCGATCTGGTGGGGCATCTGAGCCACGACCCGGGCACATGGCATCTGAGGGCCGATAGCCTGTCGATAGGCCGCAGCCGCCTGGCCGCCGACATGCGCTACAACACGCGATCAGCGCGGCCCTTGCTCAGCGGCAAGCTCACCGGCACCCGATTGGCACTGGCCGACCTCGGCCCCGCAGTGGGCACCGGCACCGAGCCCGGCGGCAACGCCGCGCCCAAGCCGCGCGCCACGCGGGTGCTGCCCGAGCGACGCTTCGATCTGCCCTCGCTGCGTGCGATGGATGCCAATATCCAGGTGGCGATCGACGAGTTCGACTTCGGCAGTGAAGGCCTGGCGCCGCTGCGCAACCTGCAAACCCAGGTGCTGCTGCAAGCGGGTGTGTTGCAACTGCAAGATCTGAAAGCCACCGTAGCCGGTGGGCAGGTGAGCGGCTCCACGCAGTTCGATGGCACCGCCGAACCGGCCACCTGGTCCACCGATCTGCATATGGTGGGTATCGATGTGGCGGGGTGGGTGCGCGCCGTGCGGAAGCCCCCAGCCACGACGACCGCCTCGACCGCCAAGGACAAGCCGCCGCAGCCGCCAGCCGGCCTGCGCGCCGAACGACAAGCCGCGCTGCACGGTGGCGACCGGCCGGTGCGCGCGTATGTCACCGGCGCCTTGCAGGCCGATGTGCAGGCCAAGGGCGCGGGCCGCTCCACCGCCGAGATCCTCGGCTCGCTCGAAGGCAAGCTGAACGCCAGCCTGAAAGACGGCACGCTCTCCCACCTCGCCACCGAACTCGCTGGCCTGGACGTGGCCCAGGCCCTGGGCGTGGCGGTGCGTGGCGATGAGTCTCTGCCGCTGCGCTGTGCGCACTTCGGCATGAACATCGATCATGGTGTGGCGACGGCGCGCAACGCGGTGATCGACAGCCGCGACAGCACCTTGCGTGTGGATGGGCAGATCGATCTACGAAGCGAATCACTCAACCTGCGCGCCGTGGTCAAGCCCAAGGATTTTTCGCTGATGTCGCTGCGCACACCGCTGCTGGTCACTGGCACCCTGGCCGATCCCACGGTGAGCCTCGACAAGAAGCACCTCGCCACCCGCGCCCTGGCCGCCGTGGCGCTGGGCGCCGTGGCCGGGCCGGCGGCGTTGCTGGCGTTTGTCGATCCCGGTAGCCGGGATGGGGGGGATCCGTGCGCGGCGGCCGTGAGCGCGGCTTCGGCTCCGGCGCGTTGAGCGTGGCCGCATTGGTGGGATTCTGGCTGCGCCCTGCGCCCCGTCAGGCGCAGCGATCTGGCTCTATCTCCAGCACCGTCAACCACAGCCGCACATCGAACTCCAGCTGGTGATACGCCGGCTCCATGTGCTCGCACAGCGCGTAAAACGCCTTGTCGTGCTCGCGTTGCTTGATGTGGGCGAGTTCGTGCACCACGATCATCTTCAGGAAAGGGGCGGGCGCTTGCTTGAACAGGCTGGCCACGCGGATCTCGCGCTTTGATTTGAGCTTGCCGCCCTGCACGCGCGAGATGGTGGTGTGGGTGCCGAGCATGTGCTTGATCACATGCAGCTTGTTGTCGTAGGCCACCTTGGCGATCGGATCGGCGTTGCGCAGGTGGCGGCTCTTCAGCGCCGAGACGTACTCGTACAAGGCGCCATCGGTGCGCACCTCATGGCCGAGCGGGTAGCGTTCGCGCACCGATTCGCCCAGGCGGCCGGCGTCGATCAACCGGCGCACCCTTTCGAGCAGCTCGGGCGCATAACCGGCCAGGTACTTCATGGCGTTGCGCGACCGGGCTCAGCGCGACATCCGGCGCTGCGCCAGCGGGCGTTTGCCCTTGAGCTGACGCTCGATGCCGTCGTTCAGGCGGCTGCGCAGGTCGATCACCGCCTCCACATGGCCAAACACGCCGGGGAAGCGCAGGTCGAGCCACAGCCACAGGGTGCAGGCCCGCAGCGCCTGCTCCATGCGGTCGAGCCGGCTGTGGCCATCCACTTCGTCGAGAAACCACGGGCTGCCGGCGCGGCCGGTGCTGGCATGGTTGCTGGTCCAGTCGAGAAAGCCCTGCAACTGCGCATCGGTGCGGGTGTCCACCGGCGCCTGCGCGTAGATGAAGCGTTCCTTCAGCGTGAGCCGGGCGGCGCTGCGGTCGAGCTGTTCGGCGAGTTCGAGCATCTGCTCCAGCTCGGCCACCGCGAAGTGCGCGTCATCGAGCCGCAGCTGATCGACAAACACATCCAGCACATCGCGCAGGCGTGTCTTGTTCAGCCGGGTGGCGATGGTTTCCACATGCCAGCCGTTGGGCGCCACCGGGGCCTTGAAATCACGCGGGGCGCGGGGCACCTTGGGCAGCAGCTCCTTCAATGTGCGGGCGGCGGTGGGTTCGGCTTCTTTCAGCACACCGACAAAACCTTCTTCGTGCATGCCGTAGCGGCCGGCGCGGCCGGCGATCTGGTGCACTTCGGATTCGCTCAGCGTTCGGTCGCCGACACCGTCGAACTTGGTCAGCGTACTGAACAGCACGCGGCGGATCGGCAGGTTCAGGCCCATGCCGATCGC
>JANMAS010000237.1:0-5119 GCA_031359975.1 Burkholderiales bacterium | reverse complement strand
CTTTTGCTGCGATGGCGTCGAAGTGCATGTAGAAGTAGTCGCCCGAGATGCCGCCGAACGCGACGATGTCGGCCTCGCCGACGGTGCGGCGAGCACATCCGCGGCGCGAAGGTCAACGACACGACTGTCCACCCGTTCCGCAGCCACTTCGAGGACCTGAAGATCGGCGACTCGCTGCTGACGCACCGCCGCGCCGCGAATGTGTTCGCCGGTCACGGCCGCCAGCATCGTCGGCGAGCCTTGCACCGCCGCGCGTTGCAGGTAGTGCTTGACGGCGCGGATGCCGCCCAGTTCTTCGCCGCCACCGGCGCGCCCCGGGCCGCCGTGTTTGAGCAGCGGCAGCGGCGAGCCGTGGCCGGTGGATTCGGCAGCGGCTTCGCGGTCGAGGATCAGCAGCCGGCCGTGCCAGGCGGCGGCAATCGGAATCGCCTTCGCGGCGATCTTCGGGTCACGGGTGACCAAGGTGCCGACGAGGCTGCCGCGGCCACGCGCGGCCAGGGTCAATGCTTCGTCGATGCCCTCGTACGCCATCAACGTGCTGACCGGGCCGAAGGCTTCGACATCGTGGATCGCGTCGTTCTCGAATGGCTTGCGGCTGAGCAGCAGGGTGGGCGAGAAAAACGCGCCTTCAGCCACGCCATCGCCCACCGGCCGGAAACCGTCGCCCGCGCTGTAGACCAGCTCGGCGCCCTGCATCAGCGTGGCCACGCGCTCGGTGACATCCGCCAGCTGCGCATGCGAAGCCAACGCGCCCATGCGCACCTCTTCGCGCGCCGGATCGCCCACCACCGTCCTGGCCAGACGCGCGCTGAGCCTGGCGGCCACCGCATCCAGGTGCTGGCGCGGCACGATGGCGCGGCGGATCGCGGTGCACTTCTGGCCCGCCTTGGTGGTCATCTCGCGCGCCACTTCCTTGACGAACAGATCGAACTCTTCATCGTCGGGCGACACGTCGGGTGCCAGGATCGCGCAGTTCAATGAATCGGCTTCGGCGTTGAACGGGATCGATTGGCGAATGATGTTCGGATTCACCTTCAGCCTGGCCGCGGTATCGGCCGAGCCGGTGAAAGTGACGACATCGGTGCCGGTGAGCCGATCGAGCAGATCGCCGGTGCCGCCGATCACCAGCTGCAAGCTGCCTTCGGGCAACAGGCCGGATTCATGCATCACCCTCACCGCCGCTTCGGTGAGATAGCTGGTGGCGGTGGCGGGTTTGCCGATGCACGGCATGCCGGCGAGAAAGGTGGGCGCAAACTTTTCGAGCAGCCCCCAGATGGGGAAGTTGAACGCGTTGATGTGCACCGCCACACCACCGCGCGGCACCAGGATGTGCGTGCCGGCAAAGCCGCCCTTCTTGCCCAGCGGGATGGCCGGGCCCTCATGCACCACGTTGCTCGAAGGCAGCTCGTTGCTGCCCATGCTGGCGTAGGCAAACAAGGTGCCCGAGCCGCCTTCGATATCGATCCAGCTGTCGGCGCGGGTGGCGCCGGTGTGGGCGGAGATGGCGTAGAGCTTTTCCTTGTGCTCGGTGAGGAATTTGGCCAGCATCTTCAGGCGGGTGGCGCGCTCCTGGAACGTCATCGCCAGCAAGGCAGGCAGGCCCACGGTGCGCGCGTGGTGCAGCGCCTCGCCGAAGTCGAGCGCCTCGGCATGGGTGTGGGCCACCGGCTTGCCGTTGATGGCGCTGCGCAAGACCTGGGCGCTCTGCTGGCCTTGCCAGCGGCCGCCGATGAAACTCTGCAAGGTGGGGGTCATCAGAAACTCCGATTCACAAACGTTGATTCGTCAAGCCGCCTCGGCAGGCGTGATAGGCGCAACGGCGGGCAGCTTGGCCGGCGCACGCACCGCCTGCACCCCACCGAGAAACAGATCGGCCACGATCGGCGCGATGGCCTCGTGGCTGAGGCGGCCATCCGGCTTCATCCAGGTGAACAGCCAGTTGATCATGCCCAGCAGCAGCATCGTTAGCGGCTTGCTGAGTGTGTCGTCGTCGAGATCCGGCCGCAGGCTGGCGACGGCATGTGCAAAGCCCGCCACCACCTCGCGTTGCTGGGCGAGCACCCGCTCACGATCGGCGTCTTCGAGAAAGCGCACGTCTTCGGTGAGCACCCGATGCGCATGCTGGGCGTGGGCATATTCCTGCACGATGCGGCGGATCAGCTCGCGCAGCCGGGCCTCCGGTGTGGCCGGTGTGGCCAGCACCTGCGCCACCAGTTCCTGCAAGCGCGAGACATGGCCTTCGGCAATGCTCACCAGCAGCGCGTACTTGTCGCGGTAGTAGTGATAGAGCGTGGCCTTCGACAAACCGCACGCATCGGCCACCTGGTTCATCGAGGTGGCCGGATAGCCGCGGCTGGCGAACAGGCGCGCAGCCCGCTCGAGGATCATCTCGCGCTGGTCGTCGTAATGGGGCGAACGGCCGCGGGCCATGTGGGGTGATGGTTCGGGCTCAGCGCTCGTCGAACGAGAGCACCACCCGCTCGGTGAGCGGATGCGCCTGGCAGGTGAGCACAAAGCCGGCGGCGACTTCGTTCTTGTCGAGCGCGAAATTGCGCTCCATGCGCACCTCGCCTTCGATCACCTTGGCGCGGCAGGTGCCGCACACCCCCGAGGTGCACGAATACGGCACTTCCAGGCCGGCGGCGGACGCCGCATCCAGGATGCTGGGCTGGCCCTTGGCAAAACTGATCTCGCGCCGCATGCCATCGCGCACGATCACGATGCGGGCCTGCTCGGCATCGCCCGGCTTGGCCTCATGCACCACCGCACCCACCGGCGCTTGCACCGCGCCGGTACCGGGTGCGGGCAGCGCCACGCCGAAACGTTCGATGTGGATGCGCTCTTCCGGCACACCGGCGGCGAGCAGTGCGGCCTCGGCTTCGTCGTTCATCTGGAACGGGCCGCAGATGTAGGCGTGATCGATGCTGGCGGCGGGGATCAGCGGGCCGAAGAACTCGCCGATCTTGTCGCGGTTCATCACGCCGCGATTGATGGCGGCTTCGGTGTGCTCGTCGGAAAACACATGGTGCAGCACCAGGCGTGTCATGTAGCGGTTCTTGAGATCCTCGATCTCTTCCTTGAACATCGTGGACTTGAGCAGGCGGTTGCCGTAGATCAGCGTGAAGCGGCTCTTCGGCTCGCGGCCCAGCGCTGTTTTCATGATCGACAGGATCGGCGTGATGCCGCTGCCGCCCGCAATGCCCAGATGATGGCGGCTCGACGCCGGATCCAGCGGCACGAAGAAGCGGCCTTGCGGCGCCATCACGTTGATCATCTGGCCGGGCTGCAGATGGGTGTTGATCCAGTTGGAGAACACACCGCCGTTCACCTTGCGCACACCCACGCGCAACTCGCCATCGTCAACCCCGGCGCAGATCGAATACGAGCGGCGCAGATCCTGCCCGTCGATCTCGGTGCGCAGCGTGAGGTATTGGCCTTGGGTGAAGCCGAACACATCGCGCAGTTCGGGCGGCACGTCGAACGAGACGACGACGGCCTCTGGGGTGTCGGGCACGATTTCGCGCACGCGCAGCGGGTGGAAGATGACGCTCATGGACGACCTCGCGGCGGGTAGCCGCCTAGATGGGCTTGAAGTATTCGAACGGCTCGCGGCAAGCGACACAGCGGTACAACGATTTGCACGCCGTGGACCCAAACGCCGACAGCCGCTCGGTGTTCTTGCTGCCACAACGCGGGCACGCGATGCGCGCCATGAAGCGGATCGGCGCCACGCCGTCGGCCGGCAGCTGCCCGGGCGGGGCGATGCCGTAGGCCAGCAGCTTGCGCTTGCCTTCGGCGCTGATCCAGTCGGTCGTCCAGGCCGGTGCGCGTTGCAGGGTGACGTGCGCCGGGCCGAGGCCTGCAGCAGCGATGGCGTTGATCACATCACGCTCGATCACTTCGGTGGCTGGGCAACCCGAGTACGTGGGCGTGAGCACGATGTGCAGGCCCCCACCTTCACCCTCCTCGCGCTCTTGCACATCGCGCACGATGCCGAGATCGCAGACCGACAGCGCCGGCACTTCGGGGTCGAGCACGGTGCCGAGAACATGCCACGCATGTTCGATGCGAGAGGCGAATTGAATGTCGACCATCGCGCTCACCAGACGCCGCCGGGATACGCGCGCTGAAGGTATTGCAGCTCGGTGAGGATGAAGCCCATGTGTTCGCTATGCACACCTTGTTTGCCGGTGCTGCGGAAGGCTGAAGGCTTCGGTACGGCCAAACCGGCTTCGTCGAGGATGGCCTGCATCTCCTTGGCCCAGGGCTCTTGCAGATCAGACCACTTCGGGCCGAGGCCGGTGGCGTGGGCATGTTCGTCCACCGCATCCGATTCGAACAGTTCGGCGCCGTAGAGCCACAGCTGTTCTAGCGCGGCTTCGGTACGTTGGCGTGATTCTTCGGTGCCGTCGCCGAGGCGCACCACCCAGTCAGCCGCATGCTGCTGGTGATAACGCGCCTCCTTGATCGCCTTGCCGGCAATGCCGGCCAGCTCCGCATCAGTGGAGGATTGCAGGCGCTCCCACAGCAGCTTCATGAACGTGGCGAGCATCGCATTGCGCACCACGGTGAAGGCAAAGTCGCCGCGCGGCAGCTCGACGATCGTCGGATTGAAATAGTCGCGCTCCTGGCGCAGAAAGGCGAGTTGGTCTTCATCGTGCACCTCGCCGCCCAGCCGCCCTTCGAGCTGGCCGGCATGGGTGAGCAGCGCGCGCGCCTGGCCCACCAGATCGAGCGCCATGTTGGCCATCGCGATGTCTTCTTCAAGAATGGGCGCATGGCCGCACCACTGCGCGAGGCGCTGGCCGAGGATCAGGCAGGCATCGCCGATGCGCAGCAGGTACTGCACTTCGGGCGCGCGTTTCAGGGTGATCGAGGCTTGCATGACAGTCATCCGATCAGCTCACATATGGTCCACGGACTTGGGCAGTTCGTAGAAGGTGGGGTGGCGGTAGACCTTGTCTTCCGCCGGATCGAAGTACATCGCCTTGTCGGCCGGATCGCTGGCGACGATCTGGTCGGAGCGGACGACCCAGATGCTGATGCCTTCCTGGCGGCGCGTGTAAACGTCGCGCGCCATCTGAAGGGCCAGCTTCGGGTCGGCGGCGTGCAGGCTGCC
>JANMAS010000209.1:0-8144 GCA_031359975.1 Burkholderiales bacterium | reverse complement strand
GGGTCTGCGGCGATGACAGACGCAAGGAGTGCCGCCCATGCCAAGCCCAGCCTTTGCCGGCCCCACCCAGATCCGCACACTCGTGCTGGTTGGGCCGGCAGCCTCAGGAAAGACCAGCCTCACCGAGGCGTTGAGCGAGTGCAACATCCGTTTTTCCAGCGGATCGAAATCGCTCACCATGCTGCCGCGTTCGAGGCTGCCGGGGGCACCGATCATGCCGGCGCGGTGCAGCAGGGCCTCGGCGAGGCTGGTCTTTCCTGAGGCTGCCGGCCCAACCAGCACGAGTGTGCGGATCTGGGTGGGGCCGGCAAAGGCTGGGCTTGGCATGGGCGGCACTCCTTGCGTCTGTCATCGCCGCAGACCCGCAGCCAGAACCCGGTACATCAGTCCTTGAGCCAATCGGCCACGGCCATCAGACGCTCGCGTGGTGGATGACCTGCACAGCGTACGCCTGCGGCATGCCGCGCACAAGGGCGCCACCACGGGGGGCGATGGTGTCGGCGGCGCGCCACCCGGAGGGCTGCTCGATCGAGGCTGGCTTACTGAAAGGCCACTTCGGCGAAGCTGCGCAGCTTGCGACTGTGCAGCTTGCCCACACCGGCGGCGCGCAGCCGCTCGATGGCGCGCATGCCGATGCGCAGGTGCTGATCCACCCGTTCGCGATAGAACTGATTGGCCATGCCCGGCAACTTGATCTCGCCATGCAGCGGTTTGTCGCTCACGCACAGCAGCGTGCCGTAAGGCACCCGAAATCGAAAGCCATTGGCGGCGATGGTGGCGCTTTCCATGTCGAGCGCAATGGCCCGGCTCTGGCTGAAGCGGCGATCGGGTGTGGTGCTCACGTTGCGCGAGGGCAGCAGTTCCCAGTTGCGGTTGTCGGTGGTGGCCACCGTACCGGTGCGCATCAGCATCTTGAGCTCGTAGCCGGCCAGTTGGGTGATGTCCGCCACCGCGCCTTCGAGCGCCACCTGGATCTCCGCCAGCGGCGGGATCGGCACCCACAGCGGCAGGTCTTCGTCGAGCACGTGGTCTTCGCGCACATAGCCGTGCGCCAACACGTAGTCGCCCAGATGTTGCGTGTTGCGCAGGCCGGCGCAGTGGCCGAGCATGATCCAGGCATGCGGCCGCAGCACCGCGATGTGATCGGTGATCGTCTTGGCGTTCGAGGGGCCGACGCCGATGTTGACCATCGTGATGCCGCTGCCATCCGGCCGCACCAGGTGGTAGGCCGGCATCTGCGGCAGGCGCGGCGGCGCGGTGCCGAGGTCGTCGCCCGGCTCGGCGGGCAGGCCCGCGCGGCGGGTGATCACATTGCCCGGTTCCACAAACGCCACATAGTCGTCATCACCGAGCACGCCATCGGCGAAGCTGTCGATCAGTGCTTTCTGGCCCATCGGCCGCGACATCAACTCGTGGCCGATGCGCACGAACTCGTCGATGTAGAACTGGTAATTCGTGAACAGCACGTAGTTCTGGAAATGCTCCGGCACGGTGCCTGTGTAGTGGCGCAGGCGATGCAGCGAGTAGTCCACCCGCGGCGCTGTGAAGAGCGACAGCGGCATGGCCTCGCCCGGCATGGGCTCATAGGTGCCATTGGCGATGCCGTCGTCCATCGCGGCCAGGTCGGGCAGGTCGAACAGGTCGCGCAGCATCATCCGGCGCTGCGGGCTGAGCGAGCCCTCGACATGGTCGTGCTCCGCAAAGGCAAAGTGCACCGGCATCGGCTGGCGGCTGGCGCCCACTTCCACCTCGACCGAATGGTTGGCCATCAGCAGGCGAAGCTGGTCGCTGTAATAGCCGGCAAAGAGATCGGGGCGTGTGAGGGTGGTTTCGTACAGGCCGGGGCCGGCGACAAAGCCATACGCGAGCCGCGAATCCGCACGCGCATAGGTGCTGGTGCGCACCCGCACCCGGGGGTAGAAGGCGCGCACCCGGCTGGTGGGGATATCGCCGGCAAAAAACGCCTGCATCCACTGTTTCAGGTGCGCCACGCCGGCGTCGTAGATCAGCCGGATGTGCTGGAGGGCGGCCTGTGGATCGTTGAACGACGCCGGCAGGGGGGTGGAGGGTTCGATCGGTGGCATGGGTGCATTGTGCGTGCCGCCCGAGGCGCACGCTCAAGGCGGTCCGGGCCAGGCTCTTTGCTGCATGCGAGCGAGCCGTAAAGTCGTGTAAAACGGGCCAACGGGTTCAACGCCCATCGGCTGGCCGACGTTACGATGACATCGCCACCTCGTGGCTCGACTGCCGGAGAACTTCCCCATGAAACGACTCGCCCTGGCCCTGCTGACCACCACCTTCGCACTCGGCGCCTTCGCCCAGCAAGCCCCAGCCGCACCCCCCGCCGGTGGCGACAAGGGAACTGCGGCCTTCAAGCGCCTGGATACCAACGGTGATGGCAAGATCTCGGCCGACGAAGCCAAGGCCAACAAGCACATGGCCAAGGGTTTCAGCAAGGCTGATCTCAACGGGGATGGCACCGTCTCCAGCGACGAAATGAAGCAGGCGCGCGCAGCGCACAAGAAGATTCGCGACGAAAAGCGCGCCGCGAATCCGAGCACGCAGCCGAAGCCGGCACCTCAAACCCAAGCCCAGTGACGCGCCCGGGCCGCCCGGGGCCGTACGGGCTGCGGCCCGAGTGCGCCGCGGCTCAGTCGGCTGGGTGTTGGCTCGCGTCGCGAAACAGCCGCGCGTAACGCTCGCCGACGCGAGGCCAGTGCGATGGCTCCATGAAGGTGTAGGCGCGGCGCTGGTACATGGGCATCGCGGCGCGATGCGAAATCAGCTCGGTGATGCGGCGATGGATGTCTTTCGCGTCACCGATGCGGGCGATGCGCACGCTGTCGGTGCGCTGGGCGACCATGCGCGCGAACTCGAACCCGGTGGCCACCACCGGCCGGCCGCAGGCCAACATCGCCGACAACACGCCGCTCGAATTGTGGTTGGCCCGGTTGTAGGTGACCAGCCCGAGATCGGCGGCGCAAAAGGTGTCGAGCATCAGCGGCGTGGGAACGAACTCGCGCACCCGGATGACCTTGTCGCGCAGGCCGAGCTTGATCACCAGCTTGGCTAGCACGGCATCGATGTCGTCACCGCCACCAAACTGCGCCTGCCCCTGGCCGAGGATCAGAAAGCGGAAATCCACGCCTTGGCGGTGTAACAGCTGCAGAGCTCGCAAGGCGTCGTCATAGCCCTTGTGCGCGGCCAGATGGCCGCTGGCCACGAACACCCAGTCGCCTCCGATCCCCGCACGCATCGGCGAGGTTCGCGGCTCGATGAAGGGCACCGGATGCACGCCGTGCTCGATCACCCGCACGCGCCCCGCCATGCGCGGAAACATCTGCCGGCAGATCTCGGCACTGCGCTCGGTGAGCACCACCACCGATGAACTGCGGCGAAACAGCTGCCGCACGATCTCGACGCGCTCGGGGCTGAAACTCTCGTTCACCGTGTGCAGGGTGGTGACCATGGGCTTGCGGATCTGGCGCAGGAAGCGCAGCAGGTAGTTGCCATCGGGCCCGCCAAAGATGCCAAATTCGTGCTGCAGCGAGACGACATCGACATCCGATTCATTGATCAGCCGAGCCGCATCGAGATGCGATTTCGAATCGCTGAGCGGCATGCGCAGCATCACGCGGGGGTCGTCGGGCGATGGCGGCGTGCCGTACTCGCTGGCCACCACCCGATGGCGAACGCGGGGCAGGGCCGCGATCAGATCCTGCGCATAGCTGGCGATGCCACATTGTGTGGGCGAGAACGTGCTGACATGGCAGATCGTGAAGCTCACGCGTGATCCCGCTTTCGTGACGTCGATGGGCAAGGTGGGAAGCCTAGCATCGCGTCCGCCCACCCGGGCATGCCATCCGGGCCAAGCCAGGCCGGGTGACCGGAACTGCGAATAAACTGGGTTGTTGCGCGCCCCGCAAGGCGGGCTGGCCGGAACGCCGCTTGCTTGTCGGGGCACCTGTCCGTTGAATGGAGAGCAGACGCTCGCGGTGCATCATGAAACCTCGCCTCATCGTTCACATCGGCACGCCCAAGACGGGAACGAGCTCAATCCAGAAGTCGCTGTTCGACGGCAGGGGACGCCTGCGCGCGGAGGTCAAGGCACATTACGGCGCCACCGATCGCGGCAGCACGCACACCAAGCACATCTCGCTCACGCGCGCCGCCACAGGTAACGACGCCACCAAGCAGGCCACCGAATATCGCGGTGTGATGGAGGATTTCCAGCGCTCCGGCTGCGACACGCTGATCCTGAGCGAAGAAGAGCTGTCGGCACCCAAGGAGCGGATTTCCGCTTTTTTCAAGCGCTTTGTTCCCCACTTCGACATCGAAGTGATCTGCTACCTGCGGCGGCAGGATTACTTCATCGAGTCGCTCTACAACCAGATCATGCGCATGCGGGGCTATCAGGGCATTCCGCCGATCACCGAGTTCTGGCGCGATGAGCGGTTTCGCGAGCGCTTGCAGTACCACCGCCTGCTGAGCTGGTGGGCCGACGTGCCGGCCAAGGTGATCGCGCTGGATTTCTCCAGGGAAGTGAAAGATGTCGGCCTGCTGCCCTCGTTCCTGCGCGCCGCCAGCCTCGAAGAACTGGGTGAATTGCCCGACAAATCAGCCAACACCTCGTCGGACATGCGTCTGCTGCTCACCCTGTGCATGCTGAGCAAGGCCAAGGTCGATCAGGATCACCAGCGGCTGATCCAGGGCCTCACCCGATCGGCCCGCTCGCTGGAGCTGCGCGGTGTCTACAAGCCGATCAAGCACACGCTGGGCAGCCTCGAGCGGGAGTTGCTGATTAGCACCTGCGAGGTCACCAACGAGGCGCTGGCAGAAGACTTCGGCGTCACCTTCGGCGATGAGCGGCCCAAGGAGGATGAACTCGCCATGACGGCTCCCGATGCCCAATATCTGCTCACGCTGATGGGCGAACTGCCATTGAACGACGGCATTCGCCTGCTCGATCGCTGCCGCTCGCAATTGCAGCTGGATATGGAAAAGCTGCCCCCGCCCGACAAGAAGCCGGCCAAGGAAAAAGCGCCCAAGGGCGCCTCGAAATCGCCGCCCGTGGCGGTATAACGCGAAGTTCACCGAGCGCGTATCGAACGCTTGTCGCCTGGGTGGGCTGGCCGGTTACCCTTCAGCCCCCCGGCCCTGGACAAAAAGGACAATTGAATGTTCGACTGGCTTTCCGACCCCAACGCCTGGGTTGCCCTGGCCACCCTCACCGGTCTCGAGATCGTGCTGGGCATCGACAACATCATCTTCATTTCGATCCTCGTGGGCCGTTTGCCCGAGGCGCGACGCAACAGCGCCCGGCGCATCGGGCTGCTCCTGGCGATGGGCACCCGCATCCTGCTGCTGCTCACGCTGGCCTGGATCGCCGGCCTGACGGAACCGCTGTTCACGCTGTTCAAGCCGATCTCCGGGCGCGACCTCATCCTCATCGGCGGGGGCTTGTTCCTGCTGTGGAAGAGCGTGCACGAGATTCACAATTCGCTGGAGGGCGAGGATGAGGATGCCGGCGCCGCCGGGGCTGCGGGTGCCAGCTTTGGCGCCGTGCTGGTGCAGATTGCGATCATCGACATCGTGTTCTCGTTCGACTCGGTGATCACCGCGGTGGGCTTGGCCGGCGACATGAAAATGGTGATGGTGATCGCCATCGTGCTGTCGGTGGCCGTGATGATGTTTGCGGCCAAGCCGATCGGCGAGTTCGTTGATCGGCATCCCACGATCAAGATGCTGGCGCTGTCGTTCCTGGTGCTGGTGGGGGCGGTGCTGATAGCCGAAGGCTTCGATTCGCACGTGCCCAAGGGCTACATCTACTTTGCGATGGCGTTCTCGGTGGTGGTCGAAATGATCAACATCCAACTGCGCAAGAAAATTGCCGACCCGATCAAGCTGCGCAAGGACATGCCCGGCGATTGAGGCTTGCCGGCGATGGGCTCAACCCTCGCCGGCCAGCAGCTTTTCGTCGAGCGCGCGGCTGTGCATCACCGCCGTTCGCGCGTTGACGCGATGCATGTAGGCCTCGATGGGCGGCAGCAGCGGCACCAGCCTGAAACCGGTGGTCCAGGTGAGCGCCGTGCCCCACAGGACATCCGCCGCGGTGAAACGCTCGCCGAGCAGCCAGGGGCCCGGTGTGAGCTGCTGCACCAGGGTGCCCAGCATGGTGTCCCAGTCGCCGTAGGGCGAGGTGGACGCCGGTGCCGGCGCGCGCTTGAGGGCGCGATCCACCACCGCCGGCTCGAAGCACGAGCCATAAAACACCAGCCAGCGCAGGTACGGCCCACGCAGCGCATCGTCGAGCGCGGGTGCCAGCCCGGCCTCGGGGTAAAGATCGGCCAGGTAGATGTAGATGGCCGGTTGCTCGGTGATCAGCGCGTCGCCGTGGCGCACCGCCGGCACCTTGCCCATCGGATTGATGGCCATGAATTCCGGCGCGCGCTGCTGGCCGGCCTTGAAATCAAGCAGTTGCAGGTCGTAGTCGGCATGCAACTCCTCGAGCAACACGCGCACACCGGCGGAGCGGCTGTGGGGCGCGTGGAACAGGGTGACATGGCGGTGGTCAGGCATGGTGGCTCCAGAACAAGCGCGATAACCCCGCAGTTTATGCACTGCCGGCGCGGTGGATTGTGACCATCGCACTTGACAGGCCGCCCACAACACGTAAAACCTCGGCCAGCGACCTGACGCGCCGAATCTCGAGCGCACGCTTCCGAAGGCAGGGGTGGTTGATGCCGAACCGGAGGGCAGATGAAGACCAAGTTCGGCATGGGTGATGGCCGGCAAGACCTGACTGATCGCGCCTCAAACCTCGACGCGCGCGAGCAAATGGTCGACGAACAGCTGCGAATGGTCTGGACGCATTCGCACATCGGTATCGTGGTGGCCAGCATGTTCGCGGTGGTGCTGGCGTTCTACATGGCGGGCTTCGTCGATGGCCAGATCGTGCGTGCCTGGGTGGTCGTCAAGCTGCTGATCGCCGGCGCCCGGTTGATTCAGGCCCGGGCTTTCATGAATCAGCCCGACGCTTCCGGGGCGGCGTGGCAGCGCGCCACGCTGGCCTCACTGGCCATCGACGGCCTGGTATGGGGTGCGGCGGGCTACTGGCTCATGGCGCAGTCGATCCCGATCGCTTCGCTGGCCGCGGCGTCACTGGCTTGTATTTCGTGCGTCGCGACCTTCGGCCTGCAGGTTTCGAAGCGCGCCACCGCGGCCTACGTGATCCCCATCCTGCTGCCCACCATCGGCGGCATGGTCGCCCGGTCCGACGACTTCGGCTGGTTTGGTGGTGTCGGCCTGTTGATGCTGATGGCCTTGCAGCTCACCACGGCCAGCCGCTCCGAGCGGCGTCTCACGGACGGTGTGCTGTTGCGCCTGCGTGCCCAGGCACTCGCGACGGAGAAGGATCAGGCGCTGGCGCTGGCCTTGCACCAGAGTGCGATCAAGTCCCAGTTCCTGGCCAACATCAGCCATGAGTTGCGCACACCGATGCACGGCATTCTGGGGCTGGCCCGGGTGATGCACATGGAGATCTCGGACGCTGCCCTGCTGCGGCGGGTGGAGCTGATCGAAGGCTCGGGTCGGCATCTGATGTCGCTCATCAACGATCTGCTCGACATCTCGCGCATCGAGGCCGGGCACCTGTCGATGCAGCGGGAGGTGTTCGACATCGGCGAGCAGGTGGATCAGGTGGCCGGGGTGCATGTCGTGCGGGCCGATGACAAGGGCCTGCGGTTCATCCAGCAACTCGATGTGCCCAGGCCATGCTGGGTACTGGGAGACCCGGCCCGCTTTCGGCAGGTGCTGCACAACCTGTTGGGCAACGCGATCAAGTTCACGCCGCAGGGCGAAGTGGCCCTGGTGGTGGCCCGCAGCCAGGGTGATCCATCGATGGTGGTGGTCGGTGTCAGGGATACCGGCCCGGGCATCGCGCCGGGCGAGCTGGCGCAGATCTTCGAGGCCTTTCGCCAGTCGGGCAGTTCACCCGCCATGCCGCTCGAAGGCGCGGGCCTGGGCCTCACCATCGCGCGCGAGATTGCCCGTGCGATGGGCGGTGATGTGGTGGTGTCCAGCCACCTCGGCGAGGGCTCGACACTCACCTTCACCGCCCAGTTGCCGGCCGCCGCGGCACCGCC
>JANMAS010000208.1:0-1753 GCA_031359975.1 Burkholderiales bacterium | reverse complement strand
TTGCATTGCCATCCTGCCCATGGGCTTCTGCTTTCTCGGCACCGGGCGATCGGGCGATCTGCCACCGCGCAGCGAATGCGCGCCGCTCTGGCGTCAGGGATTGCTCGATCAGATGAAGCGGATCGAACTGACGCTGGTCATCGGCGACTACGCACAACGATGGCATTTGCCCGACGCTGAGTCCAAGAACGTCACCAACACCGTTGCGGCATGGCGCAACCAATGGCCGGCTGTACTGCCCATGCCGCATCCCAGCCCGCGCAACAACATCTGGCTGAAGATCAATCCGTGGTTCGTTGCCGATGTCGTTCCCGCTCTGCAGAGTCGCGTGGCGGCGTTGCTCTCAAGGTAGGTGCCGTTAAGTCCGGCGCTCCTGGGCGTGGTCTTTCAGGTGTGCGTGGCGGTCGTGCGGAGTCGCATGGTTCCGGGTCTCCTGAATTGCCCGATTTCACCGCTCGAGCCTCCGCCGCCTTCGCTGAACTGGGGTGGATGGCCGTAGTGCGACAGCGGCGCCGATAGGGTCACCGTCATCGCTCGGCACCGTCGCGTCGAGTGCCCCCAGGCGCTCACGCAGTTGGACGACCGCGAAGTCGATGAATGCCCGGGTCTTCATCGGAAGCCGGCCCTGGCCCGGATAGATCAGGCTGGCCGGAACCGCCGGTGGCTCCGCTTCGGGCAGCACTCGAACGAGGCGACCGTCGCGGAAGGCGTCGGCAACCTGGTACGACAGCACACGCGTCAGGCCAAGTCCGAGGGTCGATGCCGCGATGGCCGCGTCCGCCGTGGAAACCGTCAGGCGCGAGTGGATGGCTACCGGCCGCTTCTCGCCATCGCTGCCCGAGAAGGTCCAGGTGGCGGATCCTTCCAGGCCGTCGAAGCTGATGCAGCGGTGCGTTGGCAGATCCTCAAGCGATCGTGGCGTGCCGAATCGCTGCAGGTAGTCCGGACTCGCGCACACCACGCGACGGATCGCGCCGACTTGCGTCGCAACGAGGTTGCTGTCGGGCAAGGTGCCGATGCGCAAGGCCACGTCGACATGTTCCTCGATGAGGTTGACATTGCGGTCGCCCAGGCGGAGCTGGAGGTCGACCTCCGGGTGCAGTTCCAGGAAGGCGGCGGCCACCGGCACCATGTGAAGGCGACCGAACACGATCGGCGCTGCCACCACGAGCTGGCCCTTGACCTTGGCGTAGGCCCCCGACGCTGCGCGCTCGGCCTCGTCGACCTGCTCCAGGATTTGGCGGCATGCGGCGAGGTAGTCGCGCCCCGCGTCCGTCAGCACGAGCTTGCGGGTCGAGCGCGTGATCAGTCGCGTCTTCAGGTGCGCCTCCAGGTCCGCGAGCTTGCGGCTGACTGTCGCCAGCGGCACGCCGAGTTGGCGGCCGGCCGCCGACAAGCTGCCGCCATCGACGATGGCAGCGAACACGGACATGGCGTCGAGTCGGTCCATTGTTTCGAATATTGAGAGGAAGCTTCACGGATATGCAGTCTAGTTGGCGTGGCCGGGAATATCTACATTCTCTTCACCGGCACTCACCGGCCCAACCAACCCCTGGAGTCCACACCATGTCCCGCCTTGTCACCCCCGCCAGCATCGACGCCGCCCCTGCATCGGCCCGCCCGCTTCTCGAAGCCGTGAAGAAGCAGATCGGCAGCGTGCCGAACCTGTTCCGCCTGGTCGCCAGCAGCCCGGCCGCGCTGGAGGGCTACCTCGGCATGTCGGGCGCCCTGGCCAAGGGCAGCCTGCCCGCGC
>JANMAS010000173.1:0-9125 GCA_031359975.1 Burkholderiales bacterium | reverse complement strand
GGTCAAGGTGGATCGTGTCAATGGGCTGGCTCCGGAGGAGAGCAAGCACAAGATCATGTTCGAGAACCTGACGCCGCTGTTCCCGAAGGAACAGTTCAAGCTCGAGCGCGACATCAAGACCGACGAAAACGTCACCTGCCGCATCATCGATCTGATCGCACCGATCGGCAAAGGCCAGCGCGCCCTGCTGGTGGCCCAGCCCAAGACCGGCAAGACGGTGATGATGCAGCAGCTCGCGCATGCGATCGTCGCCAACCACCCCGATGTCTACCTGATCGTGCTGCTCGTCGACGAGCGCCCGGAAGAAGTGACCGAAATGCTGCGCACCGTGCGCGGCGAAGTAATCAGTTCCACCTTCGACGAGCCGGCCGCGCGCCACGTGCAGGTGGCCGAGATGGTGATCGAACGCGCCAAGCGCCTGGTCGAGCTGAAGAAGGATGTGGTGATCCTGCTCGATTCGATCACCCGCCTCGCCCGCGCCTACAACAACGTGCTGCCCTCCTCCGGCAAGGTGCTCACCGGCGGTGTGGATGCCAACGCGCTGCAACGGCCCAAGCGCTTTTTCGGCGCGGCTCGCAATGTCGAGGAAGGCGGGTCGCTGACCATCATCGGCACCGCGCTGATCGATACCGGCAGCCGCATGGATGAAGTGATCTACGAAGAATTCAAGGGCACGGGCAACTGCGAAATCCACCTCGATCGCCGCATGGCCGAAAAGCGCGTGTATCCGTCGATCCTGATCAACAAGAGCGGTACGCGCCGCGAAGAAATCCTGCTCAAGCCCGAGATCCTGCAAAAGACCTGGATTTTGCGCAAGCTGCTCTATCCGATGGACGAGATCGAGGCGATGGAGTTCATCCTCGACAAGATGAAGGCATCGAAGAACAACCTCGACTTCTTCGACATGATGCGGCGCGGGGGTTAGTTGTTATAATTTTTGGTTGTGCGAAACCGGCCACGGCATCGAGGCCGCCGGTTTTGAACATTTTTGAGCATCTTTTTTTACCTCGTCGGTAAGTGCGCCAAACGGTTTGGTGTGGCTCCCGGCAACTCAGCGAGGACTGCATGAAAGCAGGCATTCACCCCAACTACCGCGAAGTCTGCTTCGTGGATCTCTCCAACGGCTTCAAGTTCGTCACGCGTTCGTGCGCGCAAACGAGAGAATCCATCAAGATGGAAGACGGCCGCGAGCTGCCGCTGTTCAAGCTGGAAAGCACCAGCGAATCGCACCCGTTTTATACCGGCACCCAGAAGAGCATCGATTCGCTGGGCGGTCGCGTCGAGAAATTCCGCAACAAGTTTGCGCGTGTCGGCATCAAGTGACGTCACGGCCTGACTGCCGCACTCGCGGCACGTCGATCAGGGCAGCTTCGGCTGCCCTTTTCGTTGGCGCCATCAAAACTGCGTATCAGTTGCGGCATCATCGCGCTGCGTGAATACACCGAACCCGGCCCTCGTCACCCAACGCGCCGCGCAGCGCGTGCCGCGCTGGGCCATGTTGCTCTTCTGCGCGGCCTATCTGTTGCCCGGCCTGTTCGGCCGCGACCCCTGGAAAAACGCCGACATCACCGCCTTCGGCGCGATGTCGTCGATCGCCGAAGGGCGTTCGCCCTGGCTGCATCCCACGCTCGGCGGGCTGGGGCTCGAGGGCGGTGTGCTGCCGTACTGGCTGGGCGCGGGTTTCATCCGCCTGCTGTCACCGTGGCTCGACCCGGCGATCGCCGCACGCCTGCCGTTTGCGCTGCTGCTCGCGCTCACGTTGACGCTTGTCTGGTACACCACCTGCCATCTGGCGCGCACCGAGGCTGCGCAGCCCGTGCCGTTTGCATTTGGCGGCGAGGCGCTGTCGATCGATTACTCCCGCGCGATGGCCGATGGCGCATTGCTGGCGCTGATCGCCAGCCTCGGCCTGCTGCAGCTCGGCCACGAAACCACACCCGAACTGGCCCAGCTGTTCAGCGTCTCGCTGTTTCTCTGGGCATTGGCCTCGGCGCCCTATCGCCACTGGCGCAGCCGCATCGCCACGGTGGTGGCCCTGGCCGCCATGGCCGACAGCGGCGCACCCGCGATGGCCATGGCCTTGGGTGTGGGGGGAGCCGTGATTTGCGCGATGTCGAGCTACGACGCCGCGCGGCGGCTGTTGCCCTGGTTGGTGGCGGCCACTGCCGCTGCCATCGTGGTGGGGTATCTCTCGGGTGGCTGGGCGCTGCGCATGGGCTTGCGTGCCGACTTCCGCCAGCCGCTGGAAATCGCGCGGCTGTTGTTGTGGTTCTGCTGGCCCTCATGGCCGCTGGCCTTGTTGACGCTGTGGCGCTGGCGCCGACACCTGAACCATCGTCACATCTCGGTGCCGCTGGTCTCGGTGCTGATCGCCATGGTGGCCAGCATCGGCATGGGCGGTTCGGATCGCGCGCTCATGCTGGCGTTGCCCGGCCTGGCGGTGCTTGCATCGTTTGCGCTGCCCACGCTCAAGCGCAGCACGGCGTCGGCGGTGGATTGGTTTTCGGTGGTTTTTTTCACCGTGGCGGCGTTGGCTGTGTGGGTGATCTACAGCTCGCTGATCACCGGCTTCCCGGCCAAACCGGCCGCCAATGTGATCAAGCTGGCACCGGGATTCGCGCCGGCCTTCTCAGCCGCGATGCTGGTTGTCGCGGTCGCCGGCACCCTGGCCTGGGTGGCGCTGGTGCGCTGGCGCACCGCCCGCAATCAGCACGCGCTGTGGAAGAGCCTGCTGATTCCCGCCGGCGGCGTGGCCTTGTGCTGGCTGCTGGCGATGACGCTGATGCTGCCGTTGCTCGATTACGCGCGCAGCTACCGGCCGCTTGTCGCCCGGGTGCAGGCCCACATTCCCGGCGGTAGCTGCCTCATCGGCCCCAGCCTCAGCCGGTCACAGATCGCCGCGCTCGAAGTGTTCGGGCGCTACGAGGTGGATGCCGTTGGCACAAGCGCCTCTGGCATGTGCCGGCACAGCGTGGTTCAGGGTGCCCTGGCCGAGCCGCCGGGGCCCGAGTGGAAGCTGCTGGCACGGGTCAACCGCCCGACCGACCGCAAGGAAGTGCTGTCGCTGTTCAGGCGCCCGTGATGCCCGGTGCTTCGGGCGCCACGGCAGGCAGGGCAACGGCTCTCACCCGCACCGCGGGCAAGATGATGCGAAAGCTCGATCCGCGACCTCTTTCGCTATCGATCGCCAGCTCGCCGCCATGCCGCTGCACGATGTGCTTGACGATCGCCAGCCCGAGACCGGTGCCGCCGGTATCGCGCGAGCGGCTGGTATCGACGCGATAAAACCGTTCGGTGATGCGCGGCAGATGCTCTTCGGCGATGCCGATGCCGGTATCGCGCACTTCCAGCTCGCCGACGCCATCGTCGCGCGATCGCCAGCGCACATCGATGCGGCCGCCGTCCGGCGTATAGCGCACCGCGTTGCCCACCAGATTGGCCAGTGCGCTGACGAGCTCGCTTTCGTTGCCGGCCAATTGCACATCGCCGCGACGTTCGAACTCGATGTGGTGCCGCCCCGCCGATAACGACCTGGCCTCGGCTTCCACCTGGCCCATCAGGGTGGCCACGCTCACCCACTGGTCGGTAGGCGGGCGCGGGCTGCCTTCGATCTTGGCCAGAGTGAGCAGATCGGCCACCAACGCCTGCATGCGGCCGGTCTGCTGCTCCATCAGCACCAGCACCCGCTTGCGCTCGGCTTCGGTGAGCGGGATGTTGGCCATCGTCTCGACAAAACCCGCCAGCACCGTGAGCGGGGTGCGGATCTCATGCGACACGTTGGCCACGAAATCGCGCCGCATCGCGTCGGCTCGTTCGCGTTCGGTGATGTCTTGCGTGAGCACCAGCTTCAGGCCTTCGCCGTAAGGGCGAACGAAGACCGACAGCACACCGCGCCCGGTCGGCCCCGGAAACTTGACGCCTTCGCCATACGCCAGGGCCTGCATGTGAGCGACGAAGGCCGGCGCCCGCACGAGGTTGGTCACCGGCTGGCGCACATCGCGCACCGGATCCAGCCCGAGATGATCCGCGGCGACGGCGCTGCACCATTCGATCTGATCCTGCGCATCGAGCAGCAGCACGCCGTTGGGCGAGGCTTCGATCGCCGACATCAACTGCGCCAGCTGCGCCCGCACCTGTTCGGTGGCGAGATCGCGCTGCGAAAACCCGCGTTGCACGCGATAGGCCGCCTCGCCCCACAGGCCAGACTCCTTCGGCGCAGTGGCTTGCGCACCGTGCCGCAGCCAGCTGCTGAAGCGCGCAAAGCGCACCCCATCGACGAGCAACAAGGCCCCCGCCGCCAGCGCCGCACCCAATGCGGCGCCCAGCGGCGACATGCCGCTCACCTCGACGCCACGCGTGGCCACGAAGCTGCCGATGATCGCCCCGAGCAGCACCGCGCCCAGGCGCGATATCAGCCAGCCCATGGCCACGATTCAGGCCGGCTTGCGGCGCTCAGCCCGCCAACACAGGCGCTTGCTGTGTCAGCCGGTAGCCGGCGCCGCGCACGGTTTCGATCAGGTTGGACGCACTCACCGGCGCCAGCGCTTCGCGCAGCCGCTTCACATGCACATCCACCGTGCGTTCTTCGATGAACACGTGATCGCCCCACACCCTGTCAAGCAATTGAGCGCGGCTGTGCACCCGCTCGGTGTGTGTCATGAAAAAGTGCAGCAGGCGGAATTCGGTCGGGCCGATCTTGATTTCTCGGCCCAGGCGCGATACACGGTGGGTGGTGGGATCGAGGCGCAGACCCGCCACTTCCACCGCCGAATCCAGCGCCTCCGGCACGCGTCGGCGCATCACTGCGCGCACACGCGCCAGCAGTTCCTGTGTCGAAAACGGCTTGGTGAGGTAATCATCGGCACCGGCATCGAGCCCGGAGATCTTGTCGGCCTCTTCGCTGCGCGCGGTGAGCATGATCACCGGCATGTCGCGGGTGCGGCTCTCGGTGCGCCAGCGTTTGGCCAGCGACAGGCCGGATTGCCCCGGCAGCATCCAGTCGAGCACCACCAGATCCGGCATCACGCCGTCCACCTCCAGCGTGGCCTGTTCTGCCGTGGCCGCGATCGTTACCTCGAAGCCCGCATGACGCAGATTGATCGAGATCAACTCGGCAATCGCCGACTCGTCTTCAACCACCAGGATTCGGCCCATGGTTCGCCCCTTCATTCGCCGATGGCGATCGATTCGACCGCCGCGAGCGGGTTGTGCCGCACATCGGTGCCCTTGACGATATAGATCACCTGCTCGGCCAGGTTCTTCGCGTGGTCGCCCACCCGTTCGATGGCCTTGGCGACGAACACCAGATCGATGCTGGCCGAGATGGTGCGTGGATCTTCCATCATGTAGGTGATCAGCTTGCGCATCATTCCGTCGAATTCCTGGTCGATGCGGTTGTCCTGCTTGATCACGTCGAGCGCGGCGGCGGTATCGAGACGGGCAAAGGCGTCGAGCGCCTTGCGCAGCGATTCCATCGCCAGCGTGGCCTCGAACTGCACATCGCCCACCGGCAGGCGCAAGCGGCTGAAGACGCCGGTGTTGATCAGGCGCTGCACGGTGCGCGCGATGCGGGCCGCTTCGTCACCCACACGCTCCAGGTTGCCGATCGTCTTGGAGATGGCGATCAGCAGGCGCAGGTCGCGTGCGGTGGGTTGCCGGCGCGCGATGATCGACGACAGGTCGGCGTCGATCTCCACTTCCATCTGGTTGATGCGCTCTTCCTGCGCGATCACCTGCGTGGCCGTTTCGCCGCTGAAATTGGTCAGCGCATAAATCGCCTGCGCCACCTGCGATTCGGCCAGGCCGCCCATTTCGAGCACCCGCGTCGAAATACCGCTGAGTTCGGCGTCGAACTGCGTGGAAAGATGTTTGCTCATTGGAGCCCCTCGTCCGATGAAACCATCGGCCGATCCCCCGAGGGGATGCCGGCCGCCGAGGTCCACAAGGTGGGCCTCTTCGTGGCCCACGGAGCGGCCCGGCGCTCGGCCGGCCACGGCAGTGGTGTCGTCATCCGAATCTCCCGGTGATGTAGTCTTCAGTTTCCTTCTTGCGCGGCTTCATGAACAACTCGGAGGTCGGGCCAAACTCGATCAGGTCGCCGAGGTACATGTAGGCGGTGTAATCGGACACCCGGGCAGCCTGCTGCATGTTGTGCGTCACGATGACCACGGTGTAGTCGGATTTCAGCTCGTGGATCAGCTCTTCGATCTTGCCGGTGGAGATCGGATCGAGCGCCGAGCACGGCTCGTCGAGCAGCAGCACTTCGGGTTTGATCGCGATGCCGCGTGCGATGCACAGCCGCTGCTGCTGCCCGCCAGACAGGCCGGAACCGCTTTGCTGAAGCTTGTCTTTCACTTCGGTCCACAGCGCGGCCTTCTTCAAGGCCCACTCGACACGCTCATCCATTTCGGCACGCGGCAGCGATTCGAACAGGCGCACGCCGAACGCGATGTTGTCGTAGATCGACATCGGGAAAGGCGTGGGCTTCTGGAACACCATGCCGATCTTGGCGCGGATCAGCGACACATCCAGCTTGGTCTTGAGGATGTCTTCGCCATCCATCGTGATCGAGCCCTCGGCACGCTGCTCGGGATACAGCTCGAACATGCGATTGAAGACGCGCAGCAAGGTGCTCTTGCCGCAGCCCGAAGGGCCGATGAAGGCGGTGACCTTCTTCTCGGGGATTTCGAGGTTGATGCGGCGCAGCGCGTTGAAGCCGCCGTAGTAGAAACTGAGATCTCGCACCGAGATCTTGGCTTTCTCGGTGATGGAGGATCCGACTCGTGCATCCATGGTGTTTCGCCCTGGGTGAATGATGATTATTTGTTGCGGAAGACCACGCGCGCGAGGATGTTCAGCGCCAGCACGCCCATCGTGATCAGGAACACACCGGCCCAGGCCAGCTCGCGCCAGTTTTCATAGGGGCTCATCGCAAACTTGAAGATGGTGACCGGCAGGCTGGCCATCGGTTCGCCGAGGTTCAGCGTCCAGAACTGGTTGCTCAGTGCTGTGAACAGCAGCGGCGCCGTTTCTCCGGCGATGCGCGCCAGCGCCAGCAACACGCCGGTGAGCACACCCGCACGCGCCGATTTCAGCGTGACCGACATGATCACCTTCCACTTCGGCGTGCCCAGGGCATAGGCCGCTTCGCGATAGGCATTCGGGATCAGCGACAGCATGTTCTCGGTGGTGCGGATCACCACCGGAATCACGATGAGCGACAGCGCCAGAACGCCGGCAATGGCCGAGAAGCTTCTGAATTGCGCCACCACCACCGCGTAGACGAACAGCCCGATGACGATCGACGGCGCCGAGAGCAGGATGTCGTTGATGAACTGGGTGATGCGGCCCAGCCAGGTGCGTTGGCCGTATTCAGCCAGATAGATACCGGCGAGGATGCCGATCGGCGTGCCGATCGCGGTGGCCAGGCCCACCATCACCGCCGAACCGGCGATCGCGTTCGCCAGGCCGCCGGTATCGGCTTGCGGCGGCGGCGTCATCTCGGTGAACACGGCGAACGTGAGGCCGCCGATGCCCAGGCGAACGGTTTCCACCAGGATCCACACCAGCCAGATGAGGCCGAAGGCCATCGCGCCCAGCGACAGGGTGAGCGCGATCGCATTGGTGCGCTTGCGACGCGCATGCATCGCCATGCGCCCCGAGTCGAGTGTTGAAAGACTCATGACTTGGACCCCTCGCCCTTCTTCATGCGCGCCAGCAGCAGCTTGGAGCAAGCCAGCACCACGAAGGTGATGACAAACAGCACCAGCCCGAGGTACATCAGCGAAGCCTGGTGCAGGCCGGGTGCGGCTTCGGCAAATTCGTTGGCAATGGCGGAGGTGATGCTGTTGGCCGCGGCAAACAACGACAGCGAATCGAGTTGGTTGAAATTGCCGATGACGAAGGTAACCGCCATCGTCTCGCCCAGCGCACGGCCCAGGCCCAGCATGACGCCGCCCACGACACCCGTCTTGGTGTACGGCAGCACCACCTTGTAGACCACCTCCCAGGTGGTGGAGCCGAGCCCGTAGGCCGACTCCTTCAACATCGGCGGGGTGACCTCGAACACATCTCGCATCACCGCCGCGATGAACGGGATCACCATGATCGCCAGGATGATGCCGGCCGACAGGATGCCGATGCCCACCGGCGCGCCGGAAACCAGCGATCCGAGCAGCGGCACGCCGCTGAACAGCGCCTGCATCGGCTGCTGGACATAGGTGGCCAGCAGGGGGCCGAAAACCATCAGGCCCCACATGCCGTAGACGATCGACGGCACCGCCGCCAGCAATTCGATGGCCACGCCCAGCGGGCGCCTCAGCCAGTTGGGCGAGAGTTCGGTGAGGAACAGCGCGATGCCGAAGCTCACCGGCACAGCGATCAGCAGCGCGATGAACGAGGTCATCAGCGTGCCGTAGATCATCACCAGGCCGCCGTACTTGTCTTCCACCGGATCCCAATCGGTGCTCCAGAGGAAGGCCAGGCCGTACTCGGTGATCGCCGGCCAGGCGCCGACGACGAGCGAGCCGATGATGCCGGCAAGCAGCGCCAGCGTCAGCCAGGCCGCGCTGTGCGCCGCCAGCGAGAAGGCGGCGTCAGCCCAGGGTTTGCGTTGCTGCCGCACGGGCGGCCTGCCGACGGGCGCGGTACGCTCCATGGCTTCCTGGTTGTCAAACGGGCTGGCGGGGAGTGTAGCGGCCACGATGCGGTTCTCCAGGCAACGATCACTTGAAGGCGATGGGCTTGCCGGCGGCGTCCTTGATGTTGCCCCACTCCTTGCGCACCAGGGCCTTCACCGCATCAGGCAGCGGCACGTATTCGAGATCGGTGGCCATCTTGTCGCCGTTGCCGTACGACCACTCGAAGAACTTCAGCGCGTTGGATGCGGGCGCGGGCTTTTCCGGCGCCTTGTACATCATGATGAAGGTGGCGCCGGTGATCGGCCAGCTCTCCTTGCCGGGCTGATCGGTGAGGATCTGATAAAAGCTCTTGGCCCAGTCGGCACCGGCCGCGGCGGCCTTGAACGAGGTGTCGTCGGGCGAGACAAACGCGCCGCCCTGGTTCTGCAGCAGCACATGCGACATCTTGTTCGTCTTGGCATACGAATACTCGACGTAGCCGATCGA
>JANMAS010000155.1:0-11352 GCA_031359975.1 Burkholderiales bacterium | reverse complement strand
GCCCGATCCCACCCGCGTGGTGTAGGCCTTGGTGATGCCCAGGATGTAATGCAGCATGTCCGGACCCACGCCGGCACCGGCAGCCGCATTGCCGGCCACGCAGTTGCTGGAGGTGACGTACGGATAGGTGCCGTGGTCGATGTCGAGCAAGGTGCCTTGCGCGCCTTCGAACAGCAGGTTGGCTCCGGCGGCGCAGGCGGTGTGGATGCGATAGCCCACGTCGGCAAGCATCGGCAACAGCTGCTGCGCGGCCTGCATCGCAGAATCGAAAATCGGCTCGAAGGCCAGGGGCGCACCCCGCAGGTAGCCGCTCAAGGCGTGGTTGTGCACCTCGAGCAGATCCTTGAGCTTGCCGGCAAAACGATCCGGATGCTTCAGATCCTGCGCGCGCAACGCGCGGCGCGCGACCTTGTCTTCATAGGCCGGGCCGATGCCCTTGCCGGTGGTGCCGATCTTGCCGCTGCCGCTCGATTCGCGCAGCGCTTCGCGCGCGTTGTCAACCGCCACATGGAAGGGCAGGATCAACGGGCACGACTCGCTGATGAACAGCCGCGAGCGCACATCGAGGCCGGTCTTCTCGAGCCGTGCGATCTCGATCAGCAAGTGCGACGGATCAACCACCACGCCGTTGCCGATGTAGCAGGCCACACCATCGCGCATGATGCCGGACGGGATCAGTTGCAGGGCCGTCTTCACGCCTTTGATGACCAGCGTATGGCCGGCGTTGTGGCCGCCCTGAAACCGCACCACGCCTTGGGCGTGATCGGTCAGCCAATCGACGACCTTGCCCTTGCCTTCGTCACCCCACTGCGTACCCACCACCACCACGTTGCGTCCGCCGCGGGGGGTTTGTCGGGACGACCTTGCCTTGGTTTCCATCTCGTTGTGTTCCTCACGCGCCGACAACCTCACAGCGCCTTGACCAACCATTCGTCGCCGGACTGAACCAGCTCACGATCGCATTCGAATTCCTGGGCTTCATCATCGTGCCCCGGCAGCGCACAAACCACCGTTTCACCGGTACTGCGAAGCTGCCGGATCGCGGCTCGCAAGCTGGCATCTTCGCCCCACGGCGCACGGATGGCCAGCCGGGGCGCCATCGGCTCGAGCAATTCAGCGACGATCTTCAGATCCATGCTGAATCCCGCTGCCGGGCGATTGCGGCCGAACACGGCACCCACCTCATCGTAGCGTCCGCCGCGAGCGATCGCGTCGTGCGCGCCACCGCCGTAGACGGCGAAACGCACGCCGCTGTAGTAGGCGTAGCCCGACATGTCTGACAAATCAAAGGCCACCCGCAGTTGCTGCCGGCCCTGCATGAGGTGGCCGGCGAGCCAGGCCAGATCGTCCAGCGCATGGGCGAGCAGCGGTGAGCCGGGCAGCACGGCCCGCGCACGGGCCAGCACGTCGATGCCGCCGTGAAGATCCAGCAAGGCGCGCAAGCCAACGCGTGCGCGCTCGGGGAAAGCATCGGTGAGCGCCGCCAGCGTGGGCGCATCCTTGGCGGCCAGCGCCAGCGCCACGTCTTGCAGGCGGCTGGAATCCGCCATCACACCGGCCAGCAGCCCGCGCAGGATGCGCGCGTCGCCGAGATCGATGAGGAGGTCGTTCACGCCCGACTCACGCAAAGCCTGCAAGGCCAGCTCCTGCACCTCCAGATCGGCTTCCAGGCCGGCGTGGCCGAAAATTTCGGCGCCAAACTGCAAAGGCTCGCGGGTGGCGTACAGGCTCGCCGGTCGCGTGTGCAGCACCGGGCCGCAGTAACACAGCCGGGTGACGCCGACGCGGTTGAGCAGATGGGCATCGATGCGCGCCACCTGCGGCGTGGTGTCGGCCCTCAAGCCGAGCGATCGGCCGCTGAGTTGGTCGATCAGCTTGAAGGTACGCAGGTCAAGCTCGCGTCCCGTGCCGGAGAGCAGCGATTCGAGGTGTTCAAGCAAGGGCGGAATGACCAGCTCGAAACCATAGGTGCCCGCCGCCTGCAAGACAAGCCGCCGCAGCGCTTCGACGCGCCGCGCCTGAGCTGGCAGGACATCCGCGATGTGCTCGGGCAGCAGCCACGCTGAGGACATGAAAATGCAGGCTCGGTTAAAGAAGGGATTGTAGAGTGCCTCCAGGCTGACGCCCGCCGACGACAGGCCGCTATGGCAGGAACAGCATCAGCAGGGCGACACCCAGGATCATGCTGCTCAATCCGATGAAACGGATCTGACCGTCGCTCATCTTGGTCGCCTGCTCGAAGACGCCGCGCCAGGTGCGCGGGCTGATGAAGGGCAGCAGCCCTTCGACCACCAGGAGCAAGGCCAGAGCGCCGAGCAGGATCTCGCTCATCCCGCCCTACTTCGGCTTCGCGCCGGTGCCGAGCCCGGATCCTTGGCCCTGCATGGCGTTGAAGAATTCGTTGTTGGGATCGATCACCATCATGTCGGACTTGCTGTTGAAGCTGGCCCGATAGGCTTCGAGGCTGCGGTAGAAGCGCGCGAATTGCGCATCACGGCCAAACGCCTGGGCGTAGATCGAGGTGGCCTTGGCATCGCCTTCGCCCTTGATCTTTTGCGCATCGCGGTAGGCCTCGGCCACGATCACGTCGCGCTGGCGATCGGCATTGGCTCGAATCTGTTCGCCCTCGGCGGCACCCTGCGAACGCAGTTCGTTGGCCACCTGCTTGCGCTCCGATTCCATCCGGCGATACACCGAATCGGTGATGTCGGCGACAAAATCGACCCGCTTGATCCGCACATCGACGATCTCGATACCGAAGGATTTGGCTTCATCGGTGAGGCGCCGACGCACTTCGTTCATCACCGCGTCGCGTTCGGTGGCCAACACGCCGCGCACCGTGCGACGCGTCACCTCTTCATTGAACGCCGCCTGCACCACAGGCCCCAGACGGGTTTCGAGGTTGCGGAAATCCGAGCCGTTGTTGAGGATGAACTGCCGCGGCTGCGCGATGCGCCATTTCACCAGCCAATCGATCACCAGGCTTTTCTTTTCGGCCGTGAAGATCGGGCGGGTTTCCGGGCTGTCGAGCGTCTGCACGCGCTTGTCGAGGTAGACCACGTTCTGGAACGGTGGCGGCAGCTTGAACTTGAGTCCGGGTTCGGTGATCACTTCTTCGATCTTGCCCAGGGCATACACAACGGCCACGTTGCGTTGATCGAGGATGAAGAGGGTCGAGGCGGCGATCATGAGCACGAGCAGTGCGCCGGCGACGAAGAGTCCGATGCGATTCATTTGGGTTCCCGGTTCTTGTTCTCAGCGGCCATCGCGATCGCGGCCACGCGCGTTGTCGCGCGAGCGTGCGTCGGCGGAGGCCTGCCCGTCCGACGGCGTGCTGGGCACGGCCGCCGAGGAAGGTGCTGGCGGCGTGACCGTGGCCGATTGCTGGATCAGCTTGTCCAGGGGCAGGTACAGCAGATTGGAGTTCGACTTGCTGTCGACCAGCACCTTGGTGACGTTCGAGTACACCTGCTGCATCGTGTCGATGTACATGCGGTCGCGGGTGACCTGCGGCGCCTGCTGGTATTCGGCAAGGACCGAGTTGAAGCGCTGCGCATCGCCCTCGGCGCGAGCCACGATCTGGCCACGATAGCCCTCTGATTCTTCTTTCAGCCGCGAAGCCGTGCCCTTGGCCTTGGGGATCACATCGCTGGCATAGGCCTGGCCTTCGTTCTTGAAACGGTTGCGGTCGTTGCCGGCTTTCACCGCATCGTTGAAAGCCGCCTGCACCTGCTCCGGCACCTGCACGTTCTGCACATTGACGTTGACCACCACGATGCCGGTGTTGAGCCGGTCGAGCTGCACCTGGATGGATTTCACCAGGTCGGAAGCCACCGCGTCGCGTTGCTCGTAGAGCACCGAATCAACCGTGCTGCGGCCGACGATCTCCCGCACGGCGGATTCAGCCGCCTGCATCACCGCCGCATCCGGCTCGCGGTTTTCGAACAGAAACGCCCGCGCATCCTTGAGCCGGTACTGCACGGTGAAGCGGATGTCGATGATGTTTTCGTCCATCGTCAGCATCGAGGAATCGCGCAGGCCGGTGCTCGGCACCACGGTGCTGCGGCCCACTTCCACCGATTGCAGCCGGGTGACCGCCACGGTTTCGCGCGACTGGAACGGATACGGCAGGCGCCACTGGAAGCCGGCATCCACGGTGCGGGTGTACTTGCCAAACGTGGTGACCACCGCCTGCTCGCCTTCCTGCACGATGTAGAAGCCGCTGAGCAACCAGATCACGACCACGACACCGGCGATGAGGCCGACACCGATACCGGCTGTCTTGATATCGGGCGGCTGGAAGTTCGGGCCGCTGGGTTCCGGGCGATCACCGCGCGGGCCGCCCTTGCCGCCAAACAAGCCGGTGAGCTTGCGGTTGAAATCGCGCCACAGCTCATCGAGATCGGGCGGGCCATCATTGCGGCCGGAGCTCAAGACGACGCCGTCGCGAAGGGCGACGACCGGCGCCGCCGCACGGCCACGCAGCAGCCGCTGGCCAGCACCTTTCAGCAGGGCGGCGCAGGCCAGCGCCAGGGTGGCGAGGCGCGATGGAAACGAGGAGGGTCGGGTATGAGACATCATGGTCAACGCGCCCAAGGCGCAGCAGGCAGATCGTTAATGAGAAGGTCGGCAGTGTCGGGGATATCGAGCGGGTCGGGTACCTCGGGGGCACTCGCGGGCGCCTTGGCGTCTACCGTCCAGAGCCTTTCGCCTACCACGCGGCGCAAGACATCGAGGCCCATGCCGGTACGGGCGCTGACAAACACCCGCGGCACCCGAACGCCGCCGGGCCGCTCGATCCAGTCCGACACCGCACGCGGTGTCATGTCGTCGGCCAGCAGATCGGTCTTGTTGAACACCACCACCTGCGGCACCTGGTCGGCACCAATGGCGGTGAGCACACGCTCGACCTCGGCCTGCGGTTCGGCCGCGGTCGGGCTGGCTGCATCGACGACGTGCAGCAGCAGGTCGGCGTCCATGGCTTCCTGCAACGTGGCCTGGAAGGCTTCGACCAGCTTGTGTGGCAGATCGCGGATGAAACCCACGGTATCGGACAACGAAACCGTCGATTCCAGGCCCGGCAAATACCAGTTGCGCGTGGTGGTGTCGAGCGTGGCGAAGAGCTGGTCGGCCGCATACGCCTGGGCTTTCACCAGCACGTTGAACAAGGTGGATTTGCCGGCATTGGTATAGCCCACCAGCGACACCCGCAGGGTGCCGCTGCGTTGACGCGCGCGGCTTTGGGTGCTGCGCTGGCGCTTGACCTTGTCCAACCGCGATTTGAGTGATTTGATGCGCTCGCCGATCATGCGGCGATCGAGCTCGATCTGCGCCTCGCCGGGGCCGCCGCGCGCACCAATGCCGCCGCGCTGGCGCTCCAGGTGGCTCCAGCGCCGAACCAGGCGTGTGGACAAGTATTGCAACCTGGCCAGTTCGACCTGCAGTTTGCCTTCGTGGCTGCGCGCCCGCGCGGCGAAGATGTCGAGAATCAGCGCGGTGCGATCCGACACCTGCACGCCCAGATGCCGTTCCAGATTGCGCTGCTGGGCGGGCGACAGGCTTTGATCGAAGATCACGCCGTGCGCACCATGCATCTCGACCAGAGCCTTGATCTCGTCGGCCTTGCCTTCACCGACGAACAACGCCGCGTCGGGCGCTTTTCGTCGCGCGATGACACGCGCCACGGCCACGTCACCGGCGGACTCGGCCAACAAGGCCAGTTCATCGAGCGTCGGATCGAACGTGCTGTCACGCCCCACATCCACGCCCACCAGAACGGCACGCGCCGCCTCCGCGTGGGTGGCCGCGTGCGAGGAAGGAGAAGATGCCAAAGTGAGTGAAACCTCCAGGGAGCGCGAAGCGACCCGGGTCAGCTCGGATCGCCGGATTCGGCCGGGTGGAAATTCACGGCGCGACCAGGCACGACCGTCGAAATGGCATGCTTGTAGACCATCTGGGTGACCGTATTGCGCAGCAGAACGACATATTGATCGAAGGATTCGATATGCCCTTGCAACTT
This sequence comes from Burkholderiales bacterium, assembly GCA_031359975.1. Taxonomy (GTDB): domain Bacteria; phylum Pseudomonadota; class Gammaproteobacteria; order Burkholderiales; family Burkholderiaceae_C; genus JANMAS01. The sequence continues at coordinate 5,333 of JANMAS010000155.1, read as the reverse complement.
GATGCCATTGACGAGATAGATGGAAACTGGAACATGCTCTTTGCGGAGGACGTTCAGGAAGGGGTCTTGCAGGAGTTGCCCTTTATTGCTCACGATATGCTCCGTGATGGATGACCGAACAAGCAAAGACGTTAACACAGCGTCAATGCCGTACGGCGTGCCAAGGAATCATCGCCGCACCTCATCGAGAGGCGCCCGGAGCGGGTCTTGCCCCAGGGCCGTCAGTGTTCGTCGAACGGATTGGCGGAATCGCGCAACTCGATGCGAAGCGGCGTACCCACCAGCTTGAAGTGATCGCGCACGCGCCCTTCGAGATAGCGTTTGTACACATCGGTGATGTGGCTGAGCGAATTGCCGTGAACCACCACCACGGGCGGATTCATGCCGCCCTGGTGGGCATAGCGCAGCTTGGGCCGGAAGGCCCCGGCGCGGCGCGGTGCCTGGTGCTCGACCGCTTCACGGATGAGGCGCGTGAGCACCGGGGTGGACATCTTGCGCGTGGCCGATGCGTTGGCATCGGCGATCGCCTTCCACAGCGGGCCCATGCCTTGGCGCTTGAGCGCCGAGATGCGCAGCACGGGGGCAAATCGCAGGAAGGCCAGCCGCTGCTCGATTGATCGCGCGAGCATCTCGCGCTGGTAGTTGTCGACCGCGTCCCACTTGTTGACCGCGATCACCACCGCCCGGCCGGCTTCGAGTACGTATCCGGCGATGTGGGCATCCTGGTCGCTGACACCCACGGCGGCATCGATCAGCAGCACCACCACGTGGGCATCCGAGATCGCCTGCAAGGTCTTGACGACGGAGAATTTTTCGATCGCCTCGAACACCTTGCCCTTGCGACGCAGGCCGGCGGTGTCGATCAATTCGAAAGACTTGCCTTCGCGCTCGAACGGCACGCGGATGGCATCGCGCGTGGTGCCCGGCTGATCGAAAGCGATCAGGCGCTCTTCGCCGAGCCAGGTGTTGATCAGCGTCGATTTGCCCACATTGGGGCGCCCCGCCACCGCCAGCCGGATCGGGCCGTCGCGGTCGCGGTCGTCGGCCTCATCGGTGTCTTCGGCCCCGAGGCCCTCCAGCGCCGCCTCCACCAGGCTCTGGATGCCCTGGCCGTGGGCGGCGGAGATCGGATGCGGCTCGCCGATGCCCAGCTCGTGGAATTCCGCCAGCATGGGCGATTCCGACATGCCCTCGGCCTTGTTCACCGCCAGCAGCACGCGCTTGTTGGCCAGTCGCAGGAAACGCGCGATATCGTGATCCTGCCCGGACACACCGGCGCGGATGTCGACGACGAACACCACCGCATCGGCCTCGGCGATCGCCTGGCGCGTCTGGCGCGCCATCTCCTTGACGATGCCGGTGTCGGAATCGGGCTCGAAGCCGCCGGTATCGATGGCGATGAATGTGTAGCCGGGAATGCGGCCATCGCCGTAGTGGCGGTCGCGGGTGAGGCCGGCGAAATCGGCCACGATCGCATCGCGGCTGCGGGTGAGCCGGTTGAACAGCGTCGACTTGCCGACATTCGGCCTGCCGACCAAAGCAATCACGGCTTTCATCGCGCAGTGCCTGGCTTATTCAGGGCGGAAAGCAAACAGCCCGCCCTTGCGCGTGACGACCAGCTGCGTGGTGCCGGAGACGGCCGGTGCCGACACCACCGCCGACCCGTCGGTTGTCAGGCGCAGCACGGGCGTGCCGTCGGTGCGCGAGAGGAAGTGCACATAGCCGTCGCCGTCGCCGAACACGACCGTGGTACCGGTGCTTGCCGGCGCGCTCAGCGAGCGGTGCAGGAATCGTTCGTTGGTCCACGCCACATCGCCGTTGCTGCGCCGACGGGCGGTGACACGATCATTCGCATCGCCGCCGAAGACGTAATCCGCGTCGCCGCCCACCGGCATGATGCCGCCGGTGTTCTGGCTCCACACCAGCGTGCCGCGATTGACGTCGATGCAGGCCATGGCGGCCTGGAAGGCACGCAGGCACATGCTGTCGCCCACGCGTTGGCCGGGGCCCACCAGATCGGCCAGGCGTTCGACCTCGTTGGTGCCGCGCGGCGTTGCAGCCACCACTTCCCAGCGCACGGTTCCCTTGAGCGGATCGACCGATGCCAGCCGCACGCCCTGCCCGACCAGCAAGGTGTCGTGATAGGCGGCGATCACGCTCGGCGCCGCCAGCGTGAGCGCGTCGCCCGGCCGCTGCAGCGTCCACAGCCGCTTGCCGCTTTCAGCGTCGAAGGCCTGCACGACACGATCGATGCCCACCACGAACACCCGGCCGCCGGCCACCAGCGGCGATGTCACCACCGGCGCCGATAACTGGCTCTTCCACACCACCGCGCCGTTGTCGAGCGTGACCAGTTCGTTGTCGCGGGTGACAACGCTGGCAAATCGGCCATCGCTGCCGACCCCCGCGCTGAGCTTGCCACCGGCGCTGCCGCGCCAGACTTCCCGGCCGTCGCTGGCGGCCAGCGCCATCACCGTGCCGTCGCCCCCGGCGACATAGAAACGGTCGCCGCGCACCGTGACCTGCATCGGGAAATTGACGTTGTCCAGGCGCTGGTTCCACACCGCGCGGCCGGCGATCCTGGGCTCGATCGGATCCAGCGCCATGGGTTTCGGGCGGTCGCGGCCAAAGATGCCGCAGCCTGAGAGCAGCGCGCCCGCCAGCATCACGATGACCAAGGCTGCGCGCCGCGCGCGCCAATTCATCATGCCGAAGCCCCCGACGCGGCAGCCGATGCGGCGCCAGACGCGGCGCCCGGCACGACCTTGGCCTTGGGTTGCACACCCAGCGTATTGAGCTTGGCTTCGACGAGTTGGCGGTACTCCAGCGTCTCAGGCATCGCTTGCCAGGCCGCCTCGAAGGCGACGCGTGCTTCGTCCGGCTTGCCCTGGGCGAGCAGGATGTCGCCACGACGATCATCGGCCAACGCGGCAAAGGTGGGCTGCGTGACCAGGGCCACCGATTTCAGCGCCTCGTCGTATTGCTTGCGTTCAGCCTGTATGGCCGCCAGACGCAGGTGCGCAATCGCCTTGTATTCATCTTCGGTTGCGTTGTCGGCCACCCACTTGAGCGCTTCAACCGCTTCGTCCACCTTGGATTTGTCGTACAGCGCACGCGCCGCGAACAAGCCCGCCTGCTGAGCAAACACCGTGCGTGGGTATTGGGCCTTCAGATCGCCGAAAACCTTGGCGACACGGTCGGCATCGGCGGCCTGCACCGCACGATCGAGTTCGTCGAACATCGCTCCGGCGCTGGTGGCCTGCGAACGCTGCCACTGCTGCCAGCCGTTCCAGCCGGCGAGGCCCGCCAGCCCAATGATGAGAACCCAGGTGATCAGGTTGCCGTATTGCTTCCAGAATGCCTTCAGGGTGTCGAGTTGTTCCTGCTCTTGCAGGTCGAGAGAACTGGCCATCGTGAACCCTTGAGGGGCCGGGTGCAAAACCTTCGATTATGCGCCGCGGAGTTCGCGCGCCCAGGCATCGGCTTGCGCCAACTCCCGGGTGAGCTGCGGGGCCTGCGCATCGCGCAGGGACTTGACCGACACCTGGCCCAGCGCCAGTTCGTCGGCACCGAAGATCAGGGCAAAGCGCGCGCCGCTGGCATCGGCGCGCCGAAATTGCGCTTTCATGCCGCCGGGGCCATCCTTGCCCGCGGCATGGAGCACCACCGCCAGCCCTTGCGCGCGCAGCGCTTCGATGCAGGCGGTGACCACCGGCAAGGCGGCTGCGTCGGGCACGACGGCGTAGGCATCGGGCGGCGCCGCCGGTACGTCGATGCCCAGCTCCTTGGTCAGCTCGATCACCCGTTCGATGCCCATGCCCCAGCCGACCGCGGGAGCAGGCTTGCCGCCGAGTTGCTCGATGAGGCCGTCGTAACGACCGCCGCCGCACAAGGTGCCCTGTGATCCCAGCCGATCGGTGACCCACTCGAACACGGTGAGGTTGTAGTAATCGAGCCCACGCACCAGGCGCGGATTGATCCGGTACGGCTGCGCCGCGGCGTCGAGCGCCCGGCGCAAGCCATCGAGATGCGACAGCGACGCCGCACCCAGGAAATCGATGAGCTTCGGCGCCGCTTCGATCATCGGCTGCATTGCCACGTTTTTGCTGTCGAGGATGCGCAGGGGGTTGCTGTGGAGGCGGCGCTGGCCATCGGCGTCGAGCAACTCGCGATGCGCCTCGAAGTGGGCGATCAAGGCATGACGATGCGCCAGGCGCTCATCGGGCTGGCCGAGGCTGTTGATCTCCAGCCGCACATCGGTCAAGCCCAGCTCGCGCCACAAGGCGCGCGCCAGCAGGATCACCTCGACATCGACATCCGGGCCCGGGAAGCCCAGCGCTTCCACGCCCACCTGGTGGAACTGTCGCGAGCGGCCGCGCTGCGGCTTTTCGTGGCGAAACATCGGTCCGATGTAGAACAGGCGCTTGCCGCCTTCGCGCAGCAGCGAGTGCTCGATCACCGTGCGCACCACGCCAGCGGTGGCTTCCGGGCGCAGGCTCAAGGCATCGCCATTCATGCTGTCGATGAACGAGTACATCTCCCGCTCGACGATGTCGGTCACTTCACCCAGACCGCGCACGAACAGCGGCGTGGGCTCGACGATCGGCGTGCGGATGTTGCTGTAGCCGTAGCGGCGCATGACGCGGCGCATGGCCTCTTCGAACCACTCCCAGCGCGCCGATTCAGGCGGCAGGATGTCGTTCATGCCTTTGACGGCCTGAATGGGTGTTGGCATGGGTTGACTCGAACGGATGGCGGCATCACCGCCACGGCAAGGAGCCGCAACGGGACCGGAAAGGCGGCTCAGGAGGCCATGGCGGCGACGCCGAAGCGCCGCTCGATGTAATCCTCGACGATCTTGTGGAACTCTTGCGCAATGCCTTCACCACGCAAGGTGAGGCGCTTTTCGCCATCGATGAACACCGGCGCCGCCGGTGCTTCGCCCGTGCCGGGCAGGCTGATGCCAATGTCGGCATGTTTGCTCTCGCCAGGGCCGTTGACGATGCAGCCCATCACCGCCACCCGCAGCGATTCCACACCCGGATAGCGGATCTTCCATACCGGCATCATCGTGCGCAGGTGATCGTCGATCTGCTTGGCCAGTTCCTGGAAGGTGGTGCTCGTGGTGCGCCCGCAGCCTGGGCAGGCCGTGACGCTGGGATTGAAGATGCGCAGGCCGAGCGACTGCAGGATCTCGCCCGCCACCACCACCTCCTGCGTGCGCGCTTCACCGGGCTGCGGCGTGAGCGATACGCGAATCGTGTCGCCGATGCCTTCTTGCAGCAGCACCGCCAGCGCGGTGGCCGAGGCGACCGTGCCCTTGGTGCTCATGC
>JANMAS010000216.1:0-2007 GCA_031359975.1 Burkholderiales bacterium | reverse complement strand
CCTCGCGCTGGATCTGGATCTCGACGCAGGCCTGCGGTGTGAGGTCGGCGGCGATCATCGGACGCTGACGCCTTCGTCAGCGAGCGCGCGGCCGAGCTTGCTGGTCGCGGCGATCATGAGGTGAGTCTCGGCGTCGTCAATGGCCAGCTTGCGTGCGTCCGACCAGCCGATTCGCTTGCACAGCTCGGCCAGCGCGTAGGCCTGCGCCAGCGTCAGGCCGTACACCACCAGGTCGACGGGGCGGGGCTCGGCGGTGGCCACCGCATCAAGCATCCCGTCGATGCGTGTCTGCGCGGCCAGGCCCGCGGCAACGAAGCGTTCGAGCTGGTCGGCCTGGCCGAACGGTGTCACCGGGCGCTTCATGCCCGCCTCGCCTGGCTGTGCTCGGTCAGCGCGATCGCGAGCTGCGCGTGCGCCGTCACCGGGCCCGCCTCGAGCGCCAGGCGCGAGCGCATGGCCAGGCGCTCGGCGACCAGGTGCTTGCCCTGCTCGAGGGCCTCGTCGAAGGCCATGAAGAGCGCGGCGTTTTCGTCGGTCGGCTGGAAGCCGTCCTCGGCCAGCATTTCGACCAGGTAGATCAGCTCGGCCAGCACGCCGAGTTCGGGCGTGATGGTGGTTGCATGTTCTGTGCGGTGTGTCATGTTGGCGCCCTTCAATCACCGTGAAAACGCGGTGACTATACCGCACATTGGCGGTACACTTGGGCTCCTTTTGAAAGGAGGTTCTGATCGTGAAAAATTGTGCTCAATACGTCGCTGCAGCGAAGGCCGCGCTTGGTGATGAGCGGATGAGTGATAGGGCGCTCGGCGCGCACCTTGAGTACGCGCAACAGACCATCGCCCAAGCGAAGGCTGGGAAGATGTCCGATGGTGTCGCGCTGGCGATCGGCGAGGTCCTCAAGAAGCATGGGATCGTCGACCACATCGGCGAAGTGATCGTCGTTGCGCACGCCGAGCGCGATGCCGATCAACGCGTGCGCAAGAGCCTCATGGACTACGCGTGGCGGAAGCGGTGAGATTCGAACTCACGGACCCTTGCGGGTCGCCGGTTTTCAAGACCGGTGCAATCGACCACTCTGCCACGCTTCCAGCGCGATAGATTCTCTCATCCCGGCTGCTGCGCCTGCGCGCAGTTCACCTGCAACACATCGCGCCGCCCGCCATCCACGCGCACGGCGGTGAGTGCGCCGCCCCAAACGCAGCCGGTGTCGATGCCGAGCAGCTCGGGGCGGTTGACGAGGCCCAGGGTGGACCAGTGGCCGAAGGCGATCGGCGTGCCGGTGCTGGCGCGCTGCGGGAACTCGAACCAGGCCGTGAGGCCGGTCGGCGCCTGAATCACACCTTCCTTGGCCTTGAAGTCGAGCGAGCCATCGGCGTGGCAGAAGCGGATGCGCGTCAGCACATTGATGACATGGCGCCAGCGCTCGGCGCCTTGCAGCGCGTTGCTCCAGAGTGCCGGCTGATTGCCGTACATCAGCGGCAGGAATTCACCGAGATCGGGGCCGCGCAGCATCTGCTCGACTTCGGCGGCCAAGGCCAGGGTCTGCGCCGCACTCCAGGCCGGCGCCACGCCGGCATGCACGCATAGCCAGCCCTCGCGCATGAGGGCTAGCGGGCGCTGGCGCAACCAATCGAGCCAGGTCTCGCGGTCGGGTGCTTCGAGAATTTCGCGCAGCGTGTCGCTCTGGTGCTCGGGCCGCACGCCGTAGGCCACCGCCAGCAGATGCAGGTCGTGATTGCCGAGCAGGGCTTCGGCGGCGTTGCCCAAGTCGCGCACCGTGCGCAGCACCGCCAGCGATTGCGGGCCGCGGTTGACCAGATCGCCGAGCACGGTGAGGCGGTCGCGCGAAGGCGAAAAGCCGATTTCGGCGAGCAGGCGGGCGAAGGCGTCGTGGCAGCCTTGCAGGTCGCCGATCAAATAGTGCATGCCACGATTCTGCTACGCTGCCGCCCCTGTCGGTTACACGGGGACGCCACGCGCGGCTCTGTCTGCATGGACGTCGCGCTG
>JANMAS010000113.1:0-4379 GCA_031359975.1 Burkholderiales bacterium | reverse complement strand
GCCTCGAAGGCGCAGCTCGCCGACGTGGCGGAGCGCGTCGCCACGCTGCTGCAAGGCGCCGAGCTGGTCTGCGGCGCGCGCGACGGCTTCGCGCCGCTCGGCGACGGCGTGGCCGAGGGCGCGTTCTTCGCGCCGACGCTGCTGCTGAGCCGCACGCCATTCGCCAACGACGCGGTCCACGACATCGAGGCCTTCGGCCCGGTCAGCACCTTGATGGCTTACGACACACACGCGGACGGCATCGACGAAGCCTTGGCCCTGGCCGCACGCGGCCGCGGCAGCCTGGTGGGCACGCTGGTCACCAAGGATCCGGCCATCGCCGCCAAGGCCATTCCCGTGGCCGCCGCGTGGCACGGCCGGCTGTTGATCCTCGATCGCGAAGCGGCTGCCGAGTCCACCGGCCACGGCTCACCCTTGCCGCAACTCAAACACGGCGGCCCGGGGCGCGCCGGTGGCGGCGAAGAGCTGGGCGGCGTGCGCGCGGTCAAGCACTACCTGCAACGCGCCGCCATCCAGGGCTCGCCCACGATGCTGGCGGCGGTGACCGGCGAGCATGTGCGCGGCGCCAAGGTGCGCGAGTCGGCGATCCATCCGTTCCGCCACCACTTCGAGGATCTGCGGATCGGCGATTCGCTGCTCACCCATCGCCGCACCGTGGGCGAGGCCGATATCGTGGCCTTCGGCGGTATCTCCGGCGACTATTTCTACATGCACTTCGACGAGATCGCCGCGAAGGAAACGCAGTTCGGCCAACGCATCGCGCACGGCTACTTCGTGCTCTCCGCCGCCGCCGGATTGTTCGTCTCACCCGCCCCCGGCCCGGTGCTGGCCAACTACGGCCTCGACACGCTGCGCTTCGTCAAACCAGTGGGCATTGGCGACACCATCCGCGCGCGCCTCACCTGCAAGCGCAAGATCGATCGCAACAAGACGGATCCCAAAGGCGTGGGCCAGGGCGTGGTGGCGTGGGATGTGGAAGTGAGCAACCAGCATGGCGAGCTGGTGGCCAGCTACGACATCCTGACGCTGGTGGCGAAGAAGGCCTGAAGCGCGTTCAGCGCACAGCCATCGACTTCGCCAGAAACGCTTCGAGGCGGTTGAGGAAGTCGGTGTGGTTGTCGGGGTCGTACCAGCCATGGCCTTCGTGCGGGTAGTCGACCACCTCCACCTTGACGCCGGCGGCCTTGGCGGCCGAGGCGAACTTGTTGGCATGTTCGATCGGTACGCGCCGATCCAGGCCGCCGTGCGCCAGCAGGATGGGGATCTTGATTTCGGCGACGCGCTGAAGCGGTGAAGCGGCGCGCAGCAGGTTGGCGTCGGTGACGCGATCGCCGATCAAGGTGGGCATCGCGTAGCGTTTGGATTGAACGCTGAGATCGCTGTGGCCGCTGCCGTACATGAGATCGATGTCGGTCACGCCCACGAAGCTGGCTGCGCAGCGATAGGCCGCAGGGTAGCGGATCGGGCTCATCAGCGCCGCGTAGCCGCCGTAGCTGGCACCGTACAGGCACACACGCGCTGGATCGATCAACCGCTCCTTGGCGGCCCAGTCCACCGCGTCTTTCAGATCGTCCTGCATCGTGGTGCCCCAGGCCTTCCAGCCGGCGCGGAAGAGCGCGTAGCCATAGCCTTCGCTGCCACGAAACTCTGGTTCGATGACGCGGTAGCCGCGCGAGGCGAGAAACTGCGCGTCAGCCTCCCAGGCGAGGCTGGCGCCGCGCACCCAGGGCCCACCGTGGATCATCACCACGGCAGGCAGCGCATCGGTGGGCGTGCTGCCCGGGGGGTGCGTCACATACACCGGGATCGACAAGCCGTCGCGGGCCGCGAAGCGATGAAAGCTGCGCCGCCCCTGGGTGTCTTCGGTGATCCACGGCTGCGCGGCACCGATGCGCCTGACGGCCGCTTTCTGCTGATCGTAGACAAAGTATTCGGGGGGCTGGCGATCGGAGCGGGATTGAATGACAAATCGTTTTGCCGATTCGCATCGCTTGCAGATCAGGAGATTGAAGCGGCCTGCAGGCAAGGCCTTGTCGACGGATTTCTGGATGCCGGCCAGCCGATCGTCGAACCACACGTCGACGGGTCTATCGGTGGTCGTGCGCGCGCCCACCAGACGGCGGGTGCTTGAGTCAACGATCAGGGATTCGCCGAAGTCGAAATCGGCCAGGCCGGCGATCGGCGCGCTATCCAGCTTGTTGCCCTTCAGATCGTAAACGTACAGCGCCGTGGTGTCGCGGTCGCCTCGGGCAGAGACGATCAACTGCGAATCGGTTTCGAGGTACAGGGGGCTGAAGCCTTCTTCCGTGTAGAGCGCGAATTCGGCAATCTTGGCCCACGCGTCTTGTCCAGGCTGGCGCCAGTAGACGAACATGCGCCCATTGAGCGCCACGCTGAGCACGCGTGGTTCATGCTTGGCATCGAAGATCCAGCCCCACGAGTTGCTCGGCATGTCCTTGCTGACGGTTGTCAGCACGCCGTTGACGGTGTTCAACCGGCCCAGCGTACTTTCCACGACATCGCCTGCGCCGTTGCGGATCAGCCGTTCCATGAAGACGTCACTGCCGCCGTCGTCGATCGAGCGCAGGTAGTTCCACTGGTAGTTCAGTGTGCGATCCTTGATGAACGTGCTGCCGGTTTGGCTGGACAGCCGCCAAGCTGTCAACTGGCGCATGCCAGATCCATCGATATTGACTGCAAACGTGCCCCGGCCTTCAAGCTCGAGTTCCACGTCGGGCTGTCTGGCGACAAGCAGCAGGCGCTCGTCGTTGACCCAGTTCACGTCGATCACGTCGGCATCGCCGAATGCCGCCACCACCTTGGGCGGGCCCATGGTGTCGAGATCGACGACCGCGGCCACCAGCTTGCCGGAATCGGCCTTCATGCGCAGCGCGACGTGCTTGCCCGAGGGCGAGATCGTTACCTCGGCGATCGCGGGCCAGCGGGTGAAATACTCGGCCGGTGGCGGCGCCGCGATGGCCTCGACGCCACCGGTGGCGCAGGCCAGCACCACGAGCCACCTGGCGCTTGTGCAGCGCACCCATCCAACCATCGTCATCATCATTATTTTCTCCCTGGTCGCGGATTCTGATCGAGCTGCGGGCGCGCGGGTGAGCGCGTCGCTCGCTCAATCACGAACTATGGTGAATCGGCCAGCAGCATCAGCGCCTGCCGCACCTGTTCGGCTTCGATACCCTCGGCGCGCCGCACCGGCGCATCGGCCAATGCCGCCACGCCTTCGCTCTTCAGCCTCGCCACCCATTGGCCTGCCTCGCGCCCTTGATCGAAGGCCTGGCTTTGCAGCAGCAGGCGGCCGTCGGCGGCGTTGAGCTTGAAGTAGAAGCGCCCATCGCTTTCGCGGTATTGCTTGAACAGCGGCAGGTTGGACCTGGCCTTGTCGGCCTTCGCCGCAGCCGGCGCCGCCACCGCCACGAAGCGCCGCAGCCCCACCGCTTCGCGCAGCGAGGTCACCAAGGGCGCTGCGATCGCACGCGCCTTTTCGGCGCCGTCGAGCAGGATGGTTTCGATGCGTTCCGGGTGCGCCATCAGATCGGCGTACCGCTCGCGCATCGGCGCGATATCGCGTTCGATGCGTTCGCCCACCCGCTGCTTGGCTTCGCCCCAGCCCAGGCCGGCGCGCAGCTCGGAGCGAAAGGCCAGGCGCTCGTCGGGCGAAGCAAAAGCCTCGAAGAGGGTGACCAGGTGCGAGGCATCCGGATCCTTGGGTTCACCCGGCAGCCGTGAATCGGTGACGACCCGTGCCAGCGCGTCCTTCAAGCCCTTGGCGCCGCCTTCGAACAGCGGAATCGTGTTGTCGTAGCTCTTCGACATCTTGCGGCCGTCGAGCCCCGGCAACGTGGCCACTTCGGCGTCGATCACCGCCTCGGGCAGGGTGAAGAACTCGCGGCCCTGGCCGAACAGGTGGTTGAAGCGCTGCGCCACATCGCGCGCCATCTCGATGTGCTGCACCTGATCGCGCCCCACCGGCACCTGGTGGGCGTTGAAGATCAGGATGTCGGCGGCCATCAGGATCGGGTAGCTGAACAGGCCCATCGTGATGCCGGCGTCCACATCATCGCCGCTGGCCAGGTTGGCATCGGCGGCGGCCTTGTACGCATGCGCACGGTTCATCAGGCCCTTGGCGGTGACGCAGGTCAGCAGCCAGGTGAGCTCGGTCACTTCGGGGATGTCGCTTTGCCGATAGAAGGTGACGCGGGCGGGGTCGAGGCCCGCAGCGAGCCAGGTTGCGGCGATCTCCAGCCGCGAGCGCTCGATGCGCCCCGGCTCGTCGCACTTGATCAGCGCGTGGTAATCGGCCAGGAAGAAGAAGCTTTCCGCACCCGGCTGGCGGCTGGCCGCGATGGCCGGGCGGATGGCGC
>JANMAS010000101.1:0-2491 GCA_031359975.1 Burkholderiales bacterium | reverse complement strand
GGATGCCGCGCGGCCGGGCGAGCGCCACCACGCCGGCCAGGTCGGTGAGCACCAGCGTCGGGTTGACGGGGCTTTCGACCATGATGAGCCGCGTCTCGGGCCGCAGCGCCGCTTCGATCGCCGCCAGATCGCTCTGTTCGACGATCGTCACCTCCACACCAAACCTCGGCAACACCTCGGTGAACAATTTGCCGGTGCTCATGTAGTGCCGGCTCTGCGCCACCACGTGATCGCCGGCCGACACCATCGCCAACACCGTGGTGCTGATCGCACCCATGCCCGATGCGGTGAGTAACGCCGTCTCGGTGCCTTCAAGCCCGGCGAGGATGGCCGCCACCCGCTCGTGCACCGGGTTGCCATAGCGGGTGTAGTAGGCCGCATGACGAGGCTGCGTGGCCATCTCGGCAAAGCCAGCCGCATCGGTGACGCGAAAGGTGGCGCTGTAGTGGATGGGCGCGACCAGTGCCGCGTCATCCGAGAGGCCATGGTCGCCATGCAGCACACGGGTTTCGTCGTGCCAGGTTGAATCGTTGTTGTGGCTGGATGGGTTTGACATGCGAGAGGTTCTCTATCTCCGGCTAATGGCCAATGTTGACATCGTTTTTCTGACTGCGGCGTGTCGGTTCTCGGCTGGCCAGAGCGTGTACCCCAACGAAGCGGTCGAATCCTCGGTGTTGATTGATGCGCTTCAGATTCTGATCCGCTGGCCCCGTTTCAGACTCGGTCATCGCTCCCGGTCCGATCGGTTTCGGACCCAACCGGTCGGCCTGGGCCATCGAGCCCGACTGGTGGAACCTCATCGGGTGGCGTCATAGGAAACATCATGTCGAAAAGATTTCTTCTCGGATCTCTGCTGGCAGCCGCGGTGCTGGTTCCGGTGGTGGCGAGCGCAACCACGTTTGTATCCGCCAAGGTCAACGGCGACGACGAGCTCAAGATGCATATCAGCACCTCGCAAGCCGACCAGGGATTCCAGTTCGTGAATGCCTTTGGATGGCCGGTCACCACCCCAGCCCTGATGCCGTTGATGCCCGATATCTCGGGGGCACGTTTCCCCGACTACTGGATCAACATCTGGGTGAAGGACATCGGCGGTTTCGGGCCCGATCTGTTGGGCAAGTTTCAGCTCACGGGCGATCCAGGCTGCACGTTCGACAACGCCGGCACCACGCTGCTCACCAACACGCAGCACTGGAAGGTGACGGCGGGCCTGCCCTACTCGCCGACGCCGGCCCCGCCGATTGGCTACCCGTGGATGGCCAACTTCGTGCCCCCTTGGGTTCAACCCACCTTGGTTCCGATCAATCTGGGCACCAACGGCAGCGCGCCATCGCCGTGGGGCATGGTGTTCACGCAGATCCCCAACAACGCGAAATGGTTGTCGGCGCCCGGGCAGCCAAACTTCACCGAGGCATGGTTCCAGGCGCACATCAAGTGCTGAGAAGCGGCGAGTTGCGTGGCCGCCTTGGGAGACCGAGCACCTCAAGGCGGCCGCGACGCTCATACCGCCAAGAAAGCGCCTACCTCGACACCACCGCAATCCCCCGCAGCTGCCCAGCCACGGGAGCAGTTTGCGGCCGCGCGTAGCGCTTGGAATCGAAGCGATGCAGCAACTCGGCCTCGCGTGCCGTGGCCAGCGCGATGTTGGCCAGCTTGACATGCCCGTAGCCGCGCATCGTGGCCGGCACCGCGGCGATCTCGCGAGCGAGTTTAAGTTTGTCGGCCGACAGCGAAGGCAGCAACTCGCGCACTCGCGCTTCGAAAGACTCGATCAACCCCCGCTCGATGCGGCGCTCTTCGGTGTAGCCAAACACATCGATCGCGCTGCCCCGGATAGCCTTGCCTTTGGCCAGCAGCTTCAAGGCACCCAGCATCCAGCCACCAAAGCGCATCTTGCGCGGTGCCTGGCCATTTTTCGGCCGGCTCAACAGCGGCGGCGCCATGTAGAACTCCAGCTTCACGTCGCCTTCAAACTGCTTGGCCAGCTCTTGTTCGAAGTGGCCATTGGTGTACAGGCGCGCCACTTCGTATTCGTCCTTGTAGGCCATGAGCTTGAGAAAGCTCGACGCCACCGCGCGGGTGAAAGGCAGCTCGGCATCCGCGCCAAGCGCCAGCTCGCGCTGCCGAGCCTGATCCACCAGGGCGGTGAAGCGCTTGGCGTACGCGGCATTCTGGTAGCCGGTGAGGTGCAACACACCTCGGGCGATCAGGGTATCGAGCGAGGCCTCCTGCGCCACATCCGCCTGCGGCTGGGCGAGCAGCTCGCGGCAGGCTTGCGGATCGGCCGCAGCAAGGCGGCCGAGCGAAAACGCGAGCTTGTTCGACTCCACCGCCACGCCGTTGAGCTCGATCGCTTTCAGCAGCGCTTCCAGGCTCACCGGCATCAGGCCGCGTTGCCACGCATAGCCCATCGCGAGAATGTTGGAGACGATCGAATCGCCGAGAAAAGCCTCAGCCAAGGCTTGCGCGTCGAAAGTTTCCACCCGATCGG
>JANMAS010000085.1:0-1963 GCA_031359975.1 Burkholderiales bacterium | reverse complement strand
GAGCTCACCCGTACGCGCAAGGTGCGCCGCGGCTTCATCGGTCAGCGCTACCAGGTGCTGGTGGATGCGCTGTACGGCGGTTTGGCCGAGCAGTTCATCGAAACCGCGGTGACCTACGAAGATGGGCGCACCGGCGTGGTGTCGGCCACCTTGAAGATCGCCGATGCAAAGACCTTTCCCGCCCTGCGGAGCGCAGCGTGAAGGAGCCCGGCGACGTGATCCTCGATGTGCGGAACATCTCGCTCAGCTTTGGCGGCGTGAAGGCGCTGTCGAGCATCAGCTTCGATGTGCGCGAGCATGAAGTGCGCGCCATCATCGGCCCCAATGGCGCCGGTAAAAGCTCGATGCTCAATTGCATCAACGGCGTCTACACCCCGCAGGAAGGCTCGATCACCTTTCGCGGCGAGACTTTCAAGCACATGAATTCGCGCCAGGTGGCCGAGATGGGCGTGGCGCGCACCTTCCAGAACCTGGCACTGTTCAAGGGCATGAGCGTGCTCGACAACATCATGACCGGCCGCAACCTGCACATGCGCAGCAACCTGCTGTGGCAGGCGATCCGCATCGGCCCGGCCGAGCGCGAAGAGATCGCGCAACGGGCGTTTGTGGAGCACATCATCGATTTCCTCGAGATCCAGCCCTGGCGCAAGACGCCGGTAGGCCGCCTGCCCTATGGCCTGCAAAAGCGGGTGGACCTGGGCCGTGCGCTGGCGATGGAGCCGCAGGTGCTGCTGCTCGACGAACCGATGGCCGGCATGAACGTGGAAGAGAAGCAGGACATGTCGCGCTTCATCCTCGATGTGAACGAAGAGTTCGGCACCACCATCGTGCTCATCGAGCACGACATGGGCGTGGTGATGGACATCTCCGACCGCGTGGTGGTGCTCGACTACGGCAAGAAAATCGGCGACGGCACACCCGACGAAGTGCGCGCGAATCCGGATGTCATCAGTGCCTATCTGGGCACGTCGCACTGAAAGGCCGGCCGGATGGGCTTTTTTCTTGAAACCCTGATCGGCGGCCTGATGGCGGGCATGCTGTATTCGCTGATCGCGCTCGGCTTTGTGTTGATCTTCAAGGCCAGCGGCGTGTTCAATTTTGCGCAGGGCGCGATGGTGCTGTTCGCAGCGCTGGGCATGGCGCGGTTCTCGGAATGGATCCCGCAGTTGACCGGCATTCAAAGCCAGATCTTCGCGAACATTCTCGCCTTCGTGCTGGCGATGGCGATGATGATCGTCGTCGCCTGGCTGATCGAAAAGCTGGTGCTCGGCAAGCTGGTGAACCAGGAAGGCGTGACGCTGCTGATGTCCACCATCGGCATCACCTACCTGCTCGACGGCGTGGGCCAGACGATCTTCGGCAACGACATCTACAAGATCGATATCGGCCTGCCCAAGGATCCCATCTTCTTGCTCGATACCGTGTTCCCGGGCGGTGTGCTGGTCAACAAGGAAGATCTCTACGCGGCACTGATCGCCGCGGTGCTGGTGGCGCTGCTGTCGTTGTTCTTCCAGAAAACGGCTACGGGCAGGGCTCTGCGCGCCGTGGCCGATGACCACCAGGCCGCACAGTCGATCGGCATTCCGTTGAACCGCATCTGGGTGATCGTGTGGAGCGTGGCCGGCTTCGTGGCGCTGGTGGCCGGCATCATCTGGGGCAGCAAGCTGGGCGTGCAGTTTTCGCTGTCGCTGGTGGCGCTGAAAGCCTTGCCGGTGGTGATTCTCGGCGGGCTCACCTCGGTACCGGGCGCAATCGTCGGCGGGCTCATCATCGGCGTGGGTGAAAAGCTCTCGGAGATCTACATCGGCCCAATGTTCGGCGGTGGCATCGAGATCTGGTTTGCGTATGTGCTGGCCTTGTTGTTCCTCCTCGTTCGACCGCAGGGTTTGTTCGGCGAGAAGATCATTGATCGGGTCTGACGATGCTCTATCGCGAAAACGGCCAATTCAAGACGACCTACCGG
>JANMAS010000072.1:0-5558 GCA_031359975.1 Burkholderiales bacterium | reverse complement strand
GCTCGATGCGCTGCTGGAAGAAATCACCGATCGTTTTGGCAAGCTGCCCGCGCAAGGGCAGACACTGTTCGACACCCACCGCCTGCGCATCCTGGCCAAGCCCTACGGCGTGCAAAAGGTGGACGCCGGCCCCAAGGTGATGAACGTCATCTTCCGCCCCAACCCACCGATCGATGCGATGCGCATCATCGAACTGGTGCAAAAGAACCGTGCCATCAAGCTCGCCGGCAACGAACGCCTGCGCATCGATCGCGAGATCGCCGAACCGCGCGATCGCGCGCAATTCATCCGCGATGTGCTGCGCTCCCTGGGCACGCCACTGGCCGCCGCGCCTTGATCGCACGCGGGCTGCGTGGCCTGCGTACCCACCCACTGCCGACAACGCCAGCTTGGCGCGGGCCACCTTTGCACTCATCTTTGGGCGAAGCTCGCCGATAACAGACTCGTTGACATTCGAGATGCCGACGCTGATTTGCCGTCACCAGCTTGTTTTGATCGCGCGACCCCATGAACTCCTAACTCGCCCCTGCTGGAGCAAACCCATGATCGACCTGCTTCGACGCGTCAGTCAAGCCAACCGCGTGTCTTACGGGTTCGCGTTGATGACCGCGCTGCTGATCGTCGTCGCTACCCTGTCGATTCAAGCGCTGGTGGCACTGCCTGACTCGCAGGCGCTGCAATGGCGCATCGGCGCCATCACCGCTGTGGGCACGTTGATCGGCCTGGTGGGTGGTTATTTCGTTCGCATGAGCATCAAGGCACCGGTGGAAGACACCGCCAACGCCGTGATGCGCATTGCGGGTGGTGATCTCGAAACCAAGATCGATTCCAGCGGCCGCGACGAGCTCTCGTGGCTGCGCTACGAGCTGAACACGATGCGCAAGAAGCTGCGCGAAACGGTGATCGGCGTGCGCGACTCGGTCGACAGCGTGGCCGCCGCCTCGCAACAGATCGCCCACGGCAACAACGACCTCTCCAGCCGCACCGAAGAGCAGGCCAGCGCGCTCGAAGAAACCTCGCGCTCGATGAACCGGCTCGCCGACACGGTGCGCCACAACGCCCAGACGGCCATGGCCGCCAGCACCGAGATGACCCAGGCACGCGATGTAGCCAGCGACGGCGGTGACATCATGCGCAAGGTGGTTCAGCGCATGGAAGAGATCCACCAGTCGTCGACCAAGATCTCCGACATCATCGGCGTGATCGACAGCATCGCCTTCCAGACCAACATCCTCGCGCTGAACGCCGCCGTCGAGGCCGCTCGCGCGGGCGAACAAGGCCGTGGTTTTGCGGTGGTCGCCTCCGAGGTGCGCGGTCTGGCGCAACGCTGCGCCAGCGCGGCCAAGGAAGTGAAGCTGCTGATCGGCGACTCGCGCGACAAGGTCGATGCCGGCACACACCTGGTGGGTCAGGCGGGCGACACGATGAAGATCCTGCTCGACCGCGTATCACGCGTTTCGCGGCTCATCGCGGAGATGGCCAGCGCCGGCTTGTCGCAAAGCGACGGCATCGCGCAGGTTCACCAGGCCATCGCCCAGATCGATGGCGCCACGCAGCAAAACGCCACCCTGGTGGAAGAAGTAGCCGCCGCCGCGCAATCGCTCACCGGCCAATCCGACAAGCTCGCCCACGCCATGAGCGCGTTCACCGTCGCGCGCTGAGCGCAGCAGCACACGGGCCGCCGCGCCGGGCCGCCCCAAGCAAGGCCCGACCCTCTCGGAGGGTCGCTCGCCGTACCCGGCGAGCGGGGTGCCGACAATCACCTGAACATCTGCGCGGGCGTCTGCGAGCCATCGCTGCCTTGGCAGCTGCCGTTGTAGGCGCGGTAGTCGGCTGCCGCCTGCAGGCTGCACTGGTAGTTGATCGGCGCCATGCCCGGCATCTGCATCGTCATCGCCACATGCAGCATGCTCTCCTGCAACTGGCCGTTGCCGGCGCCGATCTGCTGGCCGTTGGCATAGGCGGCAAACGAGACTTGATCGCCACGCTGAAGGAACTGGAAGCTGGTTCCCTCCACGCCGCGCCAGGCGCCGGCGAGATTGGGGATCGTCGGCGACGGCGGCGGCGCGTCGCCACCGGAAGGCTGCGGATCCAGGCCAGCCGCGGGCGGCGCATTGCCCAGGTTGCCGATCAGCGGCCGCGCACCGGTGACCGCGCTGTCGGATTCCGACATATCCACCATGTAGGCCACGCCCAGCAAGCCCAGCACGCCGATCCCCACACCCATCCACAACTGCGAGTTGCCGCGACGCGCGGGGGCCACCGGCGGCGGTGCCACGGGTGGCGGGCTGCGATCGACGGACGCGCCGCCGCGCTGGCTGTCAGCCACCGACAGCCGCTTCAGGCCGGGCACCCGCGCCAGTGTCTCGACCAGGCGCAGCAAATCGCCGCGCCAGCGGTTGTCGGCCAAGTCCAGCGCCTGGCGCCGGCACAGCGCCTGCATCTCCGGCGGCAGGCTTTGCTCGTCCGGCAGCGCAGCGCCCTCCACCAGCACCGGTATCACCCGCACGCCGCGTGACAAGGCCGCGGCGATCTCGGCGCGAATCCAGTCCTTCGGGTTATCGAGGCGGCGCACGCCCTTGGCATCGCGCACATCCAGCCAATGCGGGCCGATGAGGGTGAGCATCACCACGCAGGAGCCGAGCGCGCCTTCGAGCGCCTCGACGAAGTCAACCCCCGGATCGATGGCCTCGATGTCGCGAAAGATGTTGTCCTGGCCGAAGTGCGGTGCCAGGTCATCGGCCAGCCGGCCGGCCACATGACGGGTGTCATCGCGCCGGTAGCTGACGAAAATGCCGCTTGCCATGGTTTTCCATCGCGTTGTCGCGGCCCTGCCAGCCAGACCGCAGCCCGTCTGTGCGCAGCGCGACGTGTTGTGTAATGCCGGATTCGCCCCAAAAGTCTAGCCCCGCGCGGCGTGCCGTGCAAACGCGCCATTCCTCATGCCCTGCACCGCTGTGTCTCCCGGCCTGTTCATCCGCGGCATCGAACCGCCCTTGCGCCTGCGCGACTATCGGCTCGTGGCCTTCGACATGGATTCCACGCTCATCAACATCGAGTGTGTCGACGAGATCGCCGCCGTGGCCGGGCGCAAAGCCGAAGTGGCCGCCATCACCGAGGCCGCGATGCGCGGCGAGATGGCCGACTACAAGGAAAGCCTGCGCCAACGCGTGGCCCTCCTGCGCGGCGTGCCCGAGGCGGCGCTGCATCAGGTGTACGCCGATCATCTGCAGCTCAACCCGGGCGCCGAAACCTTCGTGCATGCTTGCCAGGCGGCTGGTTTGAAGACGCTGGTGGTTTCAGGCGGATTCACCTTCTTCACCGATCGTGTGCAACAGCGCCTCGGGCTCGATTTCGCCCGCGCCAACGTGCTGGAGATCGCCGATGGCGCGCTCACCGGCCGCATGGTCGATCAGCCCTGGGGCGATATCTGCGATGGGCAGGAAAAGAGCCGCATGCTGCGCGAGGTGTGCGCGCGGCTGGGCATCGATGCGCGCCAGGCCATCGCGGTGGGCGATGGCGCCAACGATCTGCCGATGATGGCGGTGGCGGGCCTGTCGATCGCCTTCCATGGCAAGCCCGCGGTGCGTGAACAGGCGATGATCTCGATCGAAGCCGGCGGCATGGATCGCGCGCTGGAAGTGTTGCGGCCCTGAATGACAACCGGGCGCCGAAGCGCCCGGAATGTCACACGCCGCAGCGGCGTGGATCAGCCTTTGGCGCCCTTGATCTTGCCCACCACGAACAGCAGCAGCATGGCGCCGATCACCGAAGCGATCCAGCCCGCGGCCTGGCCCGGTGCATACCAACCCATCGCCTGGCCGGCAAATCCGGCGATCAGCGAGCCGGCGATGCCCAGCAACGCGGTCAGGATGATGCCCAGACTCTGGGCGCCGGGAAGAATGGCGCGGGCGATCAGCCCGACGATGAAGCCGACCACGGCCATGATGATGTAGTCCATTCGAACTCCCTTGTGTGCTTGCCGCAGCCCCTTGCCGCGGTGAGCCGGCAGTGTAGGCGGCCCCTGTGAAGCGCCCTGTGGGCAAAACCGCGCAGCCACTGACAACTTGTTCACATCGCCATGCGGCGATCGCGCTCACCCGATGAGTTGCGCCCAGGCTTTGTCGAGCCGCTTGGCGCTCACCGGCGTGGGCGTGCGCAATTCCTGCGCGAACAGGCTCACCCGCAGCTCTTCGACCAGCCAGCGATAGGCATCGAGTTGAGCGTCGGGGGCGCCCTTGCGGTCGGCCAGTCGGCGCAGCAGGCGTTGCTCGATCGGTCGCAATTCGGCCAGCCGTGTGGCGTCGCGCGCCGGATCGGTGCGCAGCTTGTCCAGGCGCATCACCACGGCTTCGAGGTAACGCGGCAGGTGCTTGAGTTGCTCATACGGCGTCTGCGTGAGAAAGCGCTTGCCCACCAGCCGTTGCAGTTGCGCCGTCACATCATCAGCCACCTCCTTGGGCGCGCGGCTGTCGCGCAGCTTGCGCAGCGCGGCCGCGTGCGCGGTGAGCACGCTGGCGGCGGTGCGCGCGATCTCCTGCGCGATGAGATTCAGCCGGGGCCGACCGGCTTCGATGCGGGCGGAAAAGGCAGTGGCATCGGTGGGCAGCGGATCGCCGAGAAAGGCACGATCGATCGTCAGCTCGACGATCTGATCGCGCAGCTCCTCCATCGAACCCAGGCTCATGTAGGCCACCGCCATGGTGCGCAGATCGGGGATGTTCTTTGCCAGGTAATCCAGCGGCGCCTTGATCGCAAACATCACCAGGCGGCGCAAGCCGGCGCGGTGGCGCGCGGCGGCCACATCGGGCTCGTCGAAGACCTCGATCTCCACATGCGAGAGCTTGTCGATGAGCGCCGGAAATCCGATCAGCGATTGACTGCCGGCGCGGATTTCCATCAGCTCGGGGAGTTCGCCGAACGACCAGGCGGTGTAGCGGGCGGATGGGGCCTCGGCCTTGGTTTTTGCATGGGTGAGCGCAGGCACCTCCGAGCCGGCCGAACGCCGGGCCGCTCCCAAGTCGGCCGGCTCTCCCCTCGGGGGAGTGGCCGCTGTAACCAGCGGTCGAGGGGCCGTCTTCATCACTGCCAACGCCTGAAACGCCGATCGCGCCTGCCCGCCCAGATCCGCCTTCAACGATGCCAGATGCCGCCCCGCGCCCAGCTGCCGGCCGTGTTCGTCCACCACGCGAAAGTTCATGAACAGGTGCGCAGGCAAGGCGTCGAGCTTGAAATCACCGCGCTGCACCGCGAGCTGTGTGCGTTCGCGCACGGCCTTCAGCAGCACCTCGATCAGGCTGCCATCGCCAAAGCGCGCCGTCTCGACAAATTCAGACACGAACTCCGGCAGCGGCAGCAAGCGCGAGCGCGGCCGTTGCGGCAGGCTTTTCACCAGCGCCAGCACCTTGCCGGAAAGCATGCCGGGCACCAGCCATTCGCAGCGCTCTTCGCTCGCCTGATTGAGCGCGAACAGCGGCAGCGTCACGGTCACGCCGTCTTTCGGATCGTCCGGATCGTGCAGGTAGGTGGCGCTGCAATCGATGCCACCGAGACGAATC
>JANMAS010000056.1:0-2073 GCA_031359975.1 Burkholderiales bacterium | reverse complement strand
AGCGCCATGCGCGCTTCGCTGCGCGGCTTGGTGGTGAGCGCGTAGATCGGCACATTGATGTTGTGACGGCTCATCCACAGTGCGGTGGACCCGCTTTCGGTGAGGGCAACGATCGCCTTGCAGCCGAGGTGGTGCGCGGTGAAGATCGCGCCCATCGCGATCGATTGATCGATGCGGCCGAAGCGCTTGTTGATGAAATCGGTATCGAACTGGGTGTTCTCGGCACGCTCGGCCTCGAGCGCGATCTGATGCATCTGCTCCACCGTCTCGACCGGGTATTTGCCGGCGGCGGTTTCGGCGCTGAGCATGACGGCGTCGGTGCCATCGAGCACGGCATTGGCCACGTCGCTCACCTCGGCGCGGGTAGGCACCGGGTTCATGATCATGCTTTCCATCATCTGGGTGGCGGTGATCACGATGCGATCGAGATCACGCGCCATGCGGATCATGCGTTTTTGCAGCGCCGGCACGGCGGCGTTGCCCACTTCCACCGCCAGATCGCCGCGCGCGACCATGATGCCGTCGCTGGCGCGCAGGATCGCCTCAAGGTGAGGGATCGCTTCGCTGCGCTCGATCTTGGCGATCATCGCGGGCTTGTGGCGATAGGCCTCGCCGGCCACGTTGGCCAGCTGACGCGCCATTTCCATGTCGGTGGCGTTTTTGGGGAAGCTCACCGCGAGGTAATCGCACTGGAAGGCCATCGCGGTCTTGATGTCGTCCATGTCCTTCGCGGTGAGGGCGGGCGCGGTGAGGCCGCCGCCTTGTTTGTTGATGCCCTTGTTGTTGGACAACTCACCGCCCACCTTGACGCGGGTGAAGACCTTCTCGCCGCGCACATCATCCACGGTAAGCACGATCAGGCCGTCGTTCAGCAGCAGGGTGTCGCCGGGGCGCACATCGCGCGGCAGCTCTTTGTAGTCGAGGCCCACGCCGTTGATGTCGCCCGGTTCGGTCATGCCGCCGTCGAGCACGAAGGCGGCGCCGTTTTCGAGCATCACCTTGCCTTCGGCAAACTTGCCGACGCGGATCTTCGGGCCTTGCAGATCGGCCATGAGCGCGATCGGTCGGCCCACGCGGCGGGCGATGTCGCGCACCATGGTGGCGCGATCGATGTGATCCTGCGCCTTGCCGTGGCTGAAGTTGAGCCGCACCACGTTCACGCCTGCTCGCAGCAGGCGCTCCAACACATCCGGATCACTCGATGCGGGGCCTAACGTGGCAACGATTTTGGTGGCGCGTTCCATCTCCGGCTCTTTCTTCTGTGTTTAACCCGTGGATTATCACGGCGAACGGCGGCCAGCGATTACCTTGAGTTACGGTGCGATCAATTCACCCGCCCACGACCAGCGGGGTGCCGGTGGGCCCTGTCAGCCCGCAGCCCGGCGGCTCAGGATCTCGAAGGCCGGCAGCGTCTTGCCTTCGAGCACTTCGAGGAAGGCGCCGCCGCCGGTGGAGATGTAGCCCACCTGCGCTTCGATGCCGTACTTGGCGATCGCCGCCAAGGTGTCGCCGCCGCCGGCAATGCTGAACGCGGGGGACGCCGCAATGGCGCGCGCGATGGTTTCGGTGCCATGGGCAAACGCATCGAACTCGAACACGCCCACCGGGCCGTTCCAGACGATGGTGCCGGCCTTGCCGAGCTGCTCGGCGAGCATCGCGGCGGTTTTGGGGCCGATATCGAGGATCAGGTCGTCTGCGGCCACATCATTGGCTGCCTTGACGGTGGCCACCGCATCGGCCTTGAACGCTTTGGCCACCACCACATCCACCGGAATCGGCACCGCGGCGCCGCGCGCCCGCATGGCTTCGATGACGGCCTTGGCTTCGCCCACCAGGCTGGCTTCGGCCAGGCTCTTGCCGATCGACAAGCCAGCGGAAAGCATGTAGGTGTTGGCGTTGCCGCCGCCGACAATCAGTTGATCCACATTCTTCGCCAGGCTTTGCAAAATGGTGAGCTTGGTGCTCACCTTGGAGCCGGCGACGATCGCCACCAGCGGGCGCTTCGGCGCGCTGAGTGCCTTGGAAATGGCATCGATCTCAGCCGACAGCAGCGGCCCGGCGCAGGCCACCTTG
>JANMAS010000005.1:0-8945 GCA_031359975.1 Burkholderiales bacterium | reverse complement strand
GGTGATCTTGCCAAACAGACGCGTGCTGTTCGGGTAGCGGCGCGACACGCCGTGCCACGGATCGTCGCCCAATTGCTTGATGCCCAGGGAGACGCGGTTCTTCTCGGCGTCGAACTTCAGCACCTTGGCCGACAGCTCCTGGCCGACGGTGACCACTTCGCTGGGGTGACGCACACGGCGCCAGGCCATGTCGGTGATGTGCAGCAGGCCGTCAATGCCGCCCAGGTCAACGAACGCACCGTATTCGGTGATGTTCTTGACCACGCCGTTGACGATCGCGCCTTCACGCAGCGTTTCCATCAGCTTGGCGCGTTCTTCGCCCATCGAGGCTTCGACCACCGCGCGGCGCGACAACACGACGTTGTTGCGCTTGCGGTCGAGCTTGATGACCTTGAACTCCATGGTCTTGCCCTCGTACGGGCTCAGATCCTTGACGGGGCGGGTATCGATCAGCGAGCCGGGCAGGAAGGCACGGATGCCGTTGACCAGCACGGTGAGGCCGCCCTTGACCTTGCCGGAGACGGTGCCGGAGACGAAATCGCCGGATTCGAGCGCGGTTTCGAGCGAGAGCCAGGAAGCCAGGCGCTTGGCCTTATCGCGCGACAGGATGGTGTCGCCATAGCCGTTTTCGACCGCGTCGATGGCCACCGACACAAAATCGCCGACCTGCACTTCAACGCCGCCTTGATCGTTCTTGAATTCTTCGATCGGCACGTAGGCTTCGCTCTTCAGGCCGGCATTGACCACCACGTGGCTATGCTCGATGCGCACCACCTCGGCGATGATGACTTCGCCTGTGCGCATCTCGCTGCGCTTGAGGCTTTCTTCGAAGAGGGCGGCAAAGGATTCAGCGCCGGAATCGGCGACTTGGGCTTGGGACATGGAGGCTTTCCTGGCGTCGGGCGAGCCCGACTCGAATCACAGGCTTGGGGCCCGTGGGGGTTAGGTTGACGACATCGCTGCCCCCGGCGCGACTGAACATCGCAAGATGGGGAGGGCGGCGGGCGTTGAAAAAATCGCTGAACAGGTATCGAGGTATCGCCGTATCAGAAACTCAAGCGCTGTTCCCACCAGCTCAACACCTGATCGACCGACGCATCGACCGACAGATCCGAGTTATCCAGAAGCAGCGCATCTTCTGCGGCTTTCAGCGGTGATGCGGCGCGACCGGTGTCTCGCAGATCACGCGCTTCCAGGTTGGCGCGAAGACTATCGAGTTTAGCCGAAATCCCTTTGTCAATCAATTGCTTATACCGGCGCTCGGCCCGTTGCGCGGCACTCGCGGTGAGGTAAACCTTGAGGCTGGCGCCGGGGAAGACGGTGGTGCCCATGTCGCGGCCGTCGGCCACCAGGCCGGGTATGCGGCAAAACTGGCGCTGCAGGCTCAGCAGGGCGTTGCGCACCTGCGGCAAGGCGGAGATGCGCGAGGCCATCGAGCCCACATCCTCGTGGCGGATCGCCTCGCTGGCGTCTTCGCCGTCCAGCCACACCCGGCCGTCGGAAAAGCGCACGTCGAGCGAGCTGGCAATCGTGGCCAGGCTGGCCTCGTCTTCCAGCGCCACACCATGCTGGATCGCCGCCAACGCGGTGGCGCGGTACAGCGCGCCGGAATCGAGCAGGTGGTAGCCCAGACGCGCAGCCAGCGTGCTCGACAAGGTGCCCTTGCCGGATGCGGTGGGGCCGTCGACGGTGAGCACGGGCACGGTGCCGGGCACCGGTGCCACCAGGTCGAAGAAGGCCTCGAAGTAGCCCGGGAAGGTTTTTCCCACGCAGCGCGGGTCGAGGATGCGCACCGGCTTGGCGATCGCGGCGTGGCTGCCGGGCAGCGCGCCGTTCAGCGCCGCGAGCGACGCGCACATCGCCATGCGGTGGTCATCGTAGGTGTGGATGCTGGCGGCGTGCCAGACCGTGGGCGGATGCACTTCGAGGAAGTCGGCCCCTTCGACGACGGCGGCGCCGAGCTTGCGCAGCTCGGTGGCCATGGCGCTGAGGCGGTCGGTTTCTTTCACACGCCAGCTGGCGATGTCTTCCAAGCGCGTGGGCGAATCGGCGAACAGGGCCATCATGGCCAGCGTCATCGCGGCATCGGGGATGTGGTTGCAGTTCAGCGTGATGCCGCGCAGCGGCCAGGCGCCGCGGCGCACCGCCAGCCAGCCGTCGCCGCCGTCGATCTGCGCGCCCATGGCGCGCGCGGCTTCCACGAAACGGATGTCACCCTGGATCGAGTCCAGCCCCACGCCTTCGATGCGCAGCGGCTCGGTGGTGGCGCCGATCGCGCCCAGCGCGATGAAGTAAGACGCCGACGACGCATCCCCTTCCACATGAATCTGCCCCGGCGAGCGATAGCGGCTGCCCTTGGCAATCGTGAAGCGCTGCCAGCCCTCGCGTTGCACCTCGATGCCAAACCGCGCCAGCAAGGCCAGCGTGATCTCGATGTAGGGCTTGGAGATCAGCTCGCCGACGACCTCGATCACCACGGGCGCCTGGTCGGCTACCAGCGGCAGCGAGAGCAGCAGCGCGGTAAGAAACTGGCTGGACACATCGCCGCGCACGCGGATCGGCGCCGAGGTGTCGAGCTGCCCGCCGACGCGGCCGTGCACACGCAGCGGCGGATAACCGGGGTTGCCGAGATCGTCGATCGGGCAGCCGAGCTGCCGCAGCGCATCCACCAGATCGCCGATCGGCCGCTCGCGCATGCGCGGCACGCCGTCGAGCGTGAAGCGGCCGCCTTGCGTGGCGGCGATCACCGCGAGCGCCGCCGTGAGCGGGCGCATCGCGGTGCCGGCGTTGCCGAGGAACAGCTCGGCTTCACGGCAGGTGGGGCGGCCGCCGATGCCGGTGATGCGCAGGTCGTTGCCTTGTGGCTCGACCTGGCAGCCGAGCGCCTCGAGCGCGGCGATCATCACCTGCGTGTCGTCGCTGGCCAGCGGCTCGCGCACGAGCGTCACGCCTTCGCTGAGGCCCGCGAGCAGCAGCACGCGGTTGGAGATGCTCTTGGAGCCGGGCAAACGCACCGTGCCGCCGGCGCTCATGAGCGGCGGGATGTCGAGGTGAGGGATATCGAACATGCAATCGGCGCTGTCAGGGCGGGCTCGGCGGGCCAGGCAATTGCCAGGCGCCGCGGGTGTCTGCGGCGCGCTGGATGGCCTGTTGCAGCGCGGCGGTGTCGCCTTGTTCGATCAGGGTTTCGAAGCGGCTGAGTGCGGCCCGAAACTGCTTCGATTGGCGCAACACCTCGGCGGCGTTGGCCGAGAGGATGTCGCGCCACATCACCGCATCACCGGCGGCGATGCGGGTGAAATCGCGAAAGCCCGGGCCGGCGAGGGCCAGGGTTTGGGCCAGCGGCGGTGTTGCGTCGTCGTCAACCGTTTTGTCAGCGTTCCCGTGCAGCAGCCCGTCGAGGTACGCGAAGGCGATGAGGTGCG
Organism: Burkholderiales bacterium; assembly: GCA_031359975.1. Classification (GTDB taxonomy): domain Bacteria; phylum Pseudomonadota; class Gammaproteobacteria; order Burkholderiales; family Burkholderiaceae_C; genus JANMAS01. The sequence goes on along the minus strand of JANMAS010000005.1, from coordinate 5,520 downwards.
GCAGATGGCTCACCGCGGCCATGGTGGCATCGTGTGCGGCGGGGCTCATGCACACCACCTCGGCGCCGATGGACCGCCATATGCGCGCGGCGAGCGTGATCAGTTCGGGTGGGTTCTCGTCCAGCGGTGTCAGCACCACCCGGCGGCCGAGGTACAGCGTGTCGTCGGCGTGCTGCACGCCGGCTGTTTCCTTGCCGGCGATCGGGTGGGCCGGCACCCACTGGCGCAGGCGCTGGCCGAGCGCGGTGCGCGCGGCTTGCACCACATCGGCCTTGGTGCTGCCCACATCCATCAGCAAGGCATCGTCGGCCAGTGATTCGCGCAATTCGGCGAAGACCGCGCCGCTGGCGGCCACCGGCACCGCCACCAGCACCAGATCAGCGCCCGCAACGGCCTGCGCGATGGTCGTGGCGGCACGGTCGATCACGCCCAGCCGCAGCGCGGTTTCCACGCTCGTCAGCGACGGGCTGAAGCCCACCACCTCCCCCACCAGGCCACGCCGCTTCAAGGCCAGCGCGAACGATCCGCCCATGAGCCCGCAGCCGACGATGGCCAGTTGTTGGCACACGGGTGTTTCCGTGCGTTGCGAGGCTTGGCTCACGAGCCCTCAGTGCACGTCGATCGGGTACGTGCCCAGCACCTTGAAGAAGGCGCACGCCGCCCGCAGCTCGCGCAGCGCCTGGCCCACATGCGGCTCGTCGGGGTGGCCTTGCACGTCGATGTAGAAGTAGTACTCCCACTGGCCCGACCGCGCGGGGCGCGATTCGAACCGTGTCATCGACACGCCATGCTGCTTCAGCGGCACCAGCATGTCGTGCAGCGCGCCGGGGCGGTTGGTCACCGAGACGATCAGGCTGGTGCAATCGTGGCCCGAAGGCTTGGGCTGCGGGTGCCGATCCGGGTGGGTGACGATGGCAAAGCGGGTGCGGTTGTGGGCGTCGTCCTGGATCGCGGGCGAGACGATGTGCAGGCCCCATTCGCTGGCCGCCCGCTCGCTGGCCACGGCTGCCAAGGCGGGATCCAGCCCCGCCAGCCGTGCGCCTTCGGCATTGCTGGCCACCGGCCGGCGTTCGACATCGGGCAGGTGATGGCTGAGCCAGTTGTGGCATTGCGCCAGCGCCTGCGGATGGGCGCACACCGCGCGGATGCCCAGGAGCGATTGCTCCTTGCGCAGCAGGTTGTGACGCACGAACAGGCTGGTCTCGCCGATGATGAACAGCGGCGTGGTGAGAAACAGATCGAGCGAGCGGGTGACGACACCTTCGGTGGAGTTTTCCACCGGCAGCACGCCAAAGTCAGCCGCACCCGCCGTGGTGGCGTGGAACACCTCGTCGGTGCTCGCACACGGCACGTGCACGATCGAGGCGCCAAAGTAGCCCAGCGCGGCCAGTTCGCTGAAGGTGCCGGCCGGGCCGAGATACGCCACCCGCGTGGGTGTTTCGAGCGCACGGCAGGCCGACATCACCTCGCGCCAGATCGGCGCGATGCTGTCGGTCATCAACGGGCCTTGATTGACGGCCTTCAGACCATCGATCACCTGCGCTTCGCGTTCGGGCCGAAACACCACCGTGCCCTGGCGCTTTTTGACGTCGCCCACGGTGAGCGCCAGCTTGGCGCGATGGTTCAGCGCGGCCAGCAGCTGGCGATCGATGGCATCGATCTGCTCGCGCAGGGCGTGCAGTTCGGCGTCGGGCGTCGGGGCGGTGGGCTCGCTCATTGGTGCACCCCGATCGCCGGATACGGCGATCGACCCTCCGAGAGGGTCGGGCCTTGCTTGGGACGGCCCGGCGCGGCGGCCCGTGGCGGATAGGTTGACCCAGGATGTCTCATGTCGGCATGTGGATTGAAGGGGCTACGGGTTGCCGCCTTCGACCGGCCCTGCGCCGCCATCGGGTGCGGCGCCATCGGCATCGACATCGGCCTCGCCATCGCCGTTGGCATCGTTTTCGACGATGCGCTGCAGGCCGCTGAGCTTGGTGCCGTCGTCCAGCGCGATCAGCGTCACGCCTTGCGTGGCGCGGCCCAGTTCGCGGATCTCGGAAACACGTGTGCGCACCAGCACGCCGCGGTCGGTGATGAGCATGATCTCGTCGTCCGGCCGCACCAGCGTGGCGGCCACCACCTTGCCGTTGCGCTCCGTTTGCTGGATCGCGATCATGCCCTTGGTGCCGCGGCCGTGGCGGGTGTATTCGACGATCGAGGTGCGCTTGCCGTAGCCGTTTTCGGTGGCGCACAGCACGCTCATGCGCGCCGCGCCGTCGTCCACGGTGGTGGTTTCATCGCGATCGGCCACCAGCATGGCGATCACGCTCTGGCCTTCTTCGAGCATCATGCCGCGCACGCCGCGGGCCTGGCGGCCCATGGCACGCACGTCGTCTTCGTCGAAGCGCACCGCCTTGCCGCCATCGGAGAACAGCATCACATCGTGCTGGCCATCGGTGAGCGCGGCGCCGATCAGGAAATCGCCGGGATCGAGATCGACCGCGATGATGCCGGCCTTGCGCGGGTTCGAGAACTCGTCGAGCGAGGTTTTCTTCACCGTGCCCAGGGCGGTGCCCATGAAGATGTAGTGATCGGCCGGGAAGACGCGGAATTCACCGGTGAGCGGCAGCACCACGGTGATCTTTTCGCCCGGCTGCAGCGGGAACATGTTGACGATGGGCTTGCCGCGCGAATTGCGCGAGCCCTGCGGCACTTCCCACACCTTGAGCCAGTACACCCGGCCGCGATCGCTGAAGCACAGGATCCAGTCGTGCGTGTTGGCGATGAAGAGCTGGTCGACCCAGTCGTCTTCCTTCGTCTGCGTGGCCTGCTTGCCGCGGCCGCCGCGCTTTTGCGCGCGATATTCGGAAACCGCCTGGCTCTTGATGTAGCCGGTGTGCGAGAGCGTGACCACCATGTCGGTGGGGGCGATCAGGTCTTCGGTGCCGAGCTCCTGCACATTGCGCTCGATCGTGCTGCGGCGCGCGGCCAGCTTGGTGCCGCCGAACTCGGCCTTCAGCGCGATCAGCTCGTCGGAGATGATGGTCGTCACGCGCGAGGGCTTGGACAGGATGTCGAGCAGATCGGCGATCTCGCTCATCACCTCGCGGTACTCGGTGATGATCTTGTCCTGCTCCAGCCCGGTGAGGCGCTGCAGGCGCATCTGCAGGATTTCGCCGGCCTGGTCGTCCGAGAGGCGGTACAGGCCGTCGGGCTGCAGGCCGTAGTGGACGGGCAGGCCTTCCGGGCGATAGGCGGCGCGGCCGCCGGGGGTATCGGCCTCGGCGCGGGAGAGCATCTCGCGCACCATAGGCGAATCCCAGCTGCGGCTCATCAGCCCGGCCTTGGCCACCGGCGGCGTGGGCGAGCCCTTGATCACGGCGATGAACTCGTCGATGTTGGCCAGCGCCACGGCCAGGCCTTCGAGCACGTGGCCGCGTTCGCGGGCCTTGCGCAATTCGTAGGCCGTGCGGCGGGTAACCACCTCGCGGCGGTGCTCGAGGAAGATCTCGAGCAGATCCTTCAGGTTGCACAGCTTGGGCTGGCCATCGATCAGCGCCACCATGTTGATGCCGAACGTGTCCTGCAGCTGCGTCTGCTTGTACAGGTTGTTCAGCACCACCTCGGGCACTTCGCCGCGCTTGAGCTCGATCACCACCCGCATGCCGGTGCGATCGGATTCATCCTGGATGTGGCTGATGCCCTCGATCTTCTTTTCGTTGACGAGTTCGGCGATGCGCTCCTGCAGCGTCTTCTTGTTGACCTGATACGGGATCTCGTCGACGATGATCGCCTGGCGCGAGCCCTTGTCGATATCCTCGAAGTGGCACTTGGCGCGCATCACCACCTTGCCGCGGCCGGTGCGATAACCCTCGCGCGCGCCGCTCACGCCGTAGATGATGCCGGCGGTGGGGAAATCCGGCGCCGGGATGATCTCCATCAGCTCGTCGATGCTGGCTTCGGGGTTGCGCAGCAGATGCAGGCAGGCATCCACCACCTCGTTGAGGTTGTGCGGCGGAATGTTGGTGGCCATGCCCACCGCGATGCCTGCGGCGCCGTTGATCAGCAGGTTGGGCAGCCGGTTCGGCAACACCAGCGGCTCGCGTTCAGAGCCGTCGTAGTTGGGGCCGAAATCCACCGTGTCCTTGTCGATGTCGGCCAGCATCTCGTGCGCGATCTTCGACAGGCGGATTTCGGTGTAGCGCATCGCCGCCGCGTTGTCGCCGTCGATCGAGCCGAAGTTGCCCTGGCCATCGACCAGCATGTGGCGCAGCGAAAAATCCTGCGCCATGCGCACGATGGTGTCGTAGATCGAGGCATCACCGTGCGGGTGGTATTTACCCATCACGTCGCCCACGATGCGCGCGCTCTTCTTGTAGGCGCGATTCCAGTCGTTGTTCTGCTCGTGCATGCCGAACAGCACGCGTCGATGCACCGGCTTCAGGCCATCGCGCGCATCGGGCAACGCGCGCCCGACGATCACGCTCATCGCGTAATCAAGATAAGACCGCCGCATCTCCTCTTCGAGGCTGATGGGCACGGTTTCCTTGGCAAACTGAGTCATGGGGGCGCGATGAGCCCTCGACCGGCGCCGAAGCGGATCGACAGGCAGTGCAAGCGAATGGGATCGGCCGATTCTATGCGGCCAGCCTTGTCGCGCGGCGACAACATACGGGCCAACGGTTCACCCGCACGCCCGCAAAAACCCGATTGACACAGGCCCACATGGCACAATCGTCTTCATCGGTGGCGATCACACGTGCTCCGTGCGTGCTCGTCAAGCTGTCTGGCTTCCGATTCGGACTATTCGCAGACCACTGCGGCAATCCTCGAGAGGAGAATCAATGAAGAAACTGAATACGGTGGCGATGCTGTTCGCTTCGGCTGCCCTCGTGGCGCCGATGTCGGCAGCCTTTGCCCAAGTGAAGACGGGTGGCGACAACTGGCGCAACGTCGATGGCATCGTCTGGAAAAACGGTACCAACGAACTGTGCTGGCGCGACAACTTCTGGACGCCCGCAACGGCTGACGAAAATTGCGATGGCGCTCTGAAGCCGCCGCCTCCTCCCCCGCCGCCGGCTCCTGCCGTCGCACCGCCCGCACCTCCTGCCGTGGTGCCTCCGGCCCCGCCGCCTGTCGTGGCTGAGAAGATCACCTTCGCCGCTGATGCCTTCTTCGACTTCGACAAGTCGATCCTCAAGGCTGAAGGCAAGGCCAAGCTGGATGACCTGGTCTCCAAGACCAAGGGCATGAACCTCGAAGTCATCATCGCTGTCGGTCATACCGATTCGATCGGCTCCGACGATTACAACCAGCGCCTGTCGATCCGCCGCTCGGAAGCCGTCAAGGCTTACCTGGTGGGCCTGGGTGTCGAGAAGAACCGGGTCTATACCGAAGGCAAGGGCGAGAAGCAGCCTGTGGCCGACAACAAGACCTCCGAAGGCCGCGCGAAGAATCGTCGCGTGGAAATCGATGTGGTCGGCACGCGCAACCAGTAAAAAGCGCTTCGCCAGAACCTCGGCCTCCTCTCGGGGAGGC
>JANMAS010000001.1:0-3383 GCA_031359975.1 Burkholderiales bacterium | reverse complement strand
GCGATGCTGCCTTCGGCAGCGGAGTATTTCAAGACTTTCGGCCTCACCGCCGAGCGGCTGGCTCTGGCCAAGCCGGATGCGATCGTCATGCATCCGGGGCCGATCAACCGCGGCGTGGAAATCGATTCCGGCGTGGTCGATGGCCAGCAGAGCGCGATCCTGCCGCAGGTCACGTTCGGCATTGCGGTGCGCATGGCGGTGATGTCGATCCTGGCGGGGAATGCAGCATGAAGATTCTGGTTACGGGGGGCCGGGTGATCGATCCCGCGTCGCAGCGCGACGACATCGCCACGGTGGCGATCGCGGCCGGCCGCATCGTGTCGATCGGCGCCGCGCCGCCCGAGTTCGCCGCCGATCTGACGCTCGATGCATCGGGCTGCGTCGTTGCGCCCGGCCTGGTGGATCTGGCGGCGCGGCTGCGCGAGCCGGGCCGCGAACACGAGGGCATGCTGGAGAGCGAGTTGGCCGCTGCCGCCGCCGGTGGCGTCACCAGCCTGGTGTGCCCGCCCGACACCGATCCGCCGCTCGACGAACCCGGTCTGGTGGAAATGCTGAAGTTCCGGGCGCGCAAGCTCAGCCGCTGCCGCCTGTTTCCGCTCGGCGCGCTCACCCGCGGCCTCGGCGGCACGGCGCTCACCGAGATGGCCGAGCTCACCGAAGCCGGGTGTGTGGGGTTTTCGCAGGCCGACGCGCCCTTGCCCGATACGCTGGTGCTCTATCGCGCGCTGCAATACGCCTCCACCTACGGCTACACCGTGTGGCTGCGGCCGCAGGATGCCGCGCTGGGCCAGGGTGTGGCGGCTTCGGGAGCGATCGCCACCCGGCTGGGGCTGTCCGGCATCCCGGTGGCCGCCGAAACGATTGCCCTGCACACCATCTTCGAGCTGATGAAGGCCACCGGCGCGCGGGTTCATCTGTGCCGCCTGTCCAGCGCCGGCGGGGTGAACCTGTTGCGCCAGGCCAAGGCCGACGGGCTGCCGGTGACGGCGGATGTGAACATCAACTCTCTGCACCTCACCGATGTCGACATCGGGTTTTTCAATCCCGACATGCGCCTGAGCCCGCCGCTGCGCCAGCAGGCCGATCGCGACGCGCTGCGAGCCGCGCTGGCCGATGGCACGCTGGACGCGCTGGTCTCGGATCACGATCCGGTGGCCGACGATGCCAAGAACCTGCCCTTTGGCGAAACCGAGCCCGGCGCCACCGGCCTGGAGCTGCTGCTGTCGCTGGCGCTGAAGTGGGGCGAACAGTCCGACTTGCCGCTGCCTTTGGTGCTGGCGCGGGTGACCAGCGATCCGGTGCGTGTGCTCGGGCCCGCCCTGGGCTCGCTGGCAGCGAGCGCGGGCCGGTTGGTAGAAGGCGGCGTGGCCGACGTGTGTGTGTTCGATCCGCGCATCACCTGGCCGGTGGAGCCGGCCTTGCTGGCCAGCCAGGGCAAACACACGCCGTTTTCGTTTGCCGGCACCGGCATGGCCTTGCCGGCACGGGTGCGCTACACCCTGGTGGCCGGCACGCTCGCCTATCGGGCGGGCTGATCGCCGCGTCACATCCCGGTGAGCCAGGACCAGGCATGCGCTGGCTGCGCGGATGGCTGCGTTTGTTGGCGGCGCTCACCCATCTGGCCCAGGCCTTGTGGGTGGCGCGTGAGCTGCCGCAGGTGGATGAGGCGGGCCGCCAGCGGCGCATTCACTGGTTCGCCACCACCAGCCTGCGGCGGCTGGGTGTCGACATTCGCATCGACGGCGAGGTGGCGCCCGGCCCTCGGCTGATCGTGGCCAACCATGTGTCATGGCTCGACGTGGTGGCGATTCACGCGGCGTTTCCTGAAGCCGTGTTCGTGTCGAAGACCGAAGTCAAGCGTTGGCCGGTGATCGGCTGGCTGGTGACCGTGGCGGGCACGCTGTTCATCGAGCGCGAGCGCGCCCGCGATTCGATCCGGGTGGTGCATGAGATGGCGGCCGGCCTGCGCGAGGGCCGCACAGTGGCGGTGTTTCCCGAAGGCACCACCTCATCGGGCCATGAACTGCTGCCGATGCACGGTGGCCTGCTGCAAGCGGCCATCTCCACCGGCCGGCCGATCCAGCCGATCGCCTTGCGATTCTCCGAGCGCGGTCACGCCGTCAGCCCCTCGGCGGCTTACATCGACGAGGTGACGCTGGTGCAAAGCGTGTGGCGGGTGGTGTGCGCGCGCGAACTCTGCGTGCGGGTGACGGTGCTGGCACCGCTACCCACGGCCGGAGAGGCCGTCGATCGGCGGGAGTTGTCGGCGCAGCTGCGGGCGGATCTGCTGCGCGCGCTCCACCGCTAGCCTTTCGCTTGGGCGGCAACCGCGGCCGCGGCCTTGGCGGCGGCTTCGGGATCGCCGAGGTAGTAGCTCTTGATCGGCTTCAAGGCGGCGTCGAGCTCATAGACGAGCGGGATGCCGTTAGGGATGTTCACACCCACGATGTCGGCATCGCCGATCTGGTCGAGGTATTTCACCAGCGCGCGCATCGAGTTGCCGTGGGCGGCGATCAGCACGCGCTGGCCGCTGCGGATCATCGGCGCCAGCACCTCGTGCCAGTAGGGAAGCACCCGATCGACGGTGTCTTTCAGGCATTCGGTCAGCGGCACCTGGCCCGGGGTGAGTGAGGCATAGCGGCGATCGGTGGCTTCGCAGCGCGGATCGCCGGCTTCCAGCGAAGGCGGCGGCACGTCGTAGCTGCGGCGCCAGACCAGCACCTGCTCGTCGCCGAACTTCTTGGCTGTTTCAGCCTTGTTCAGGCCTTGCAGAGCGCCGTAGTGGCGCTCGTTGAGGCGCCAGTCCTTTTGCACTGGCAGCCAGGTGCGATCCATGGCATCGAGGCTGTGCCACAGCGTCCAGATGGCGCGTTGCAGCACCGAGGTGCAGGCCACATCAAAGTCGAATCCGGCATCGGCGAGCAGCTTGCCAGCCTGCCGGGCCTGATCGACACCCAGCGGCGTGAGCGGCACATCGGTCCAGCCGGTGAACCGGTTTTCGAGGTTCCAGGTGGATTCGCCGTGACGGATGAGGACGAGTTTGTACATGGTGGCGCTCGATGAAGGGTGGCAGGAAAATGAAGTAGCGACCTGGGGGCCGGCGAATTTTATAATCCCCGGCTTGACTCACCCGGCTTGGCCCACTCCGTGCAATTCATCGTTCAAAACTGGTATCTGTTCCTGATCGCCGCCGTCTCCGGTGGCTTGCTGCTCTGGCCGGTGATTTCCGGCGCGCAGGGAGGGCAAGCGGTATCCACCGCCGAGGCGGTGCGGCTCTTCCAACGCGAAAAGTCCGAGGTCAACCACGTCGGCGACGCCGCCCAATACGCCACCCGCCATGACGCCTTCGCGCGAAGCTTGGCGCTGGCCACCATCGATACCGC
>JANMAS010000610.1:0-9516 GCA_031359975.1 Burkholderiales bacterium | reverse complement strand
GCGCCAGCGCGTGCACGAAGCGGGCCATCGAATCGGCCTTGTGCGCAAACGGTGCCGGCCGCACCTGCCTGTACTCGCCGCGTGAGGCGTTGACGAGCAACAGCGGCGCACCACCGGGCGGGTGCCGGTGATAGCCGGCATGCAGAAACGGCAGCACCTGCCCGCCGCTCTCGCGTGTGCGGGCTTCGAGGCGCTCGCGTTCGAGTTCGGGAAGCCGGTGCGCGCTGGTATCGCCGGCGTGCATTTCCAGGGCGGCGAGGGCTTGCAGATAGTGCGGCGCGAAGTGGGGCGTCAACACGCTGGAGTCGTCACTCACGAGCTCTTCGATCACCGCCAGATACACCGCCAGGCCGGCCAGATCGTCGATGGCCGCATGTTCGTAGAGCCGCTCTTCGAAAAAGCGCAGGTAGGCATCGGCGGCGTTGCTGCTGTAGCTCAGATTGATGATGGCGGCATGCAGGATCGCCATGTACTCCTGCGCATGCGAATGGCCGGGTTCGTGCCAGGCCGCCAGGTTGGGATTGGTGAACAGCGGCAGGCCCTGCGCGCGCGCCCGCAGCGAGAGCTCAATGTCGTCGCCACGCAGAAAAAACGCCGCCGGCAGGCCGATGCGCTCGAGCGCGGCACGGGGCAACCCGAAAAACACGAAGGTGGCGTAATCGGCCGTGTTGAGCGAGCCGAAGTCGTCGAGCTTGTCGTAGCCATCGAGGCTGGTGCCGTGTTTGAGCAGGGTGGGAAACAGGCTGCGTGTGCCGCCCTGAGGGTCGTTGTCGGCCGCATGGAGGCGGCCCCACAGCCCGCCGTCTTCCCACACGGTGGTTGGCCGGCTGTGCATCAACAGCGGCAGGCTGCACACCACATCGCGCGAGCGCCAGCCACAGAACGCCAGATAACGGGCCAGGCTCTCGAAGGAGATGGAGAGATCGTCGTCGAGGATCAACACCTCGTCGGGCGCATCGGAACGATCGGCGCAATGATCGAGGAACAGCCGGGCCAGGTGCGAGGCATTGCCACCACCGCCCAGGTTGGGAGCGCGAATCACGCGCAGGTTGATCGCCGGCAGCGGGTGCCTGGCCTGCGCCGCCGGCTCATCGCCGAACACCGCGTTGGCGCCGGCGGTGCTGTCGAGCAGCCAGAACTCCATGCGGTCCAGCGCGGCGGCGTGACGTGGGCCGTGCCGCGCCGCATCGGCAAAGCGATCGAGCAAGGCGCGCACATCGGCGCCGCGCCCGAAAGTGCGCATCAGGATCGCCAGGCGGGGCTGCCGGCGAGGCGGTGTGCGTGTGGCGAAGGCCAGCTCGTGCACACACGAGGGTGCCAGCGCATCCACGTGCCAGAACAGCCGCGCCCCTTGCGGCAGATCGGTGACGGCGGGCAAGGCCAGTGCGCGCAGCGCGCGCGCCTGGCTGCACACACGCAGCTCGGCCAGCGTATCCACCGCGCGGCCCTTCACGGCACAGCCCACCCGCACCCGAACATCGCCGCTGGCATCGACGATCAGGCGCAGATCACGCACATCGGTGAGCTGCGCCCAGGGCGCCAAATACAAGCTGTTGCGAAAGGTGCCGCCGCCCAGCCATTCGTCGGCACGCATCGCCGACAGGCCTGCCGATTCATCCGGCAGCAGCGTGGCATCGCCCGCGAAAAAGAGATGCCGGGAACCGACGATCTGCCGGTCGACACCGTGCAAGGCGTGGTACGCCACAGCGCCATCGCGCCAGGCGGGCATCGCGAGCGAGTCACTCTGAACCATGAGCCGGTTGTACCGGGCCCGCGTGACAGGATGATGAGCGCCGAAGCCCCCCATGAGCCGAACGGCTCATCAGGGTTTTTCGAATATTCACAGGCTGTTCATGCAAGGCCGATACACTCACGGCTTACCCACGCGTCAGGCCGCCATGGATGTGTTGACCCCGTTGCCGAGAATGGCGCCGCGCGCGGAACCCGTATGGGAGCCCATGGACAACGAAGGCGGCGACGCGATGGCCTGGTGGCAGGCCTGCCAGGCCGCGCCGGGCGTGTCGCGCAAACCGCAGTTGTTTCTGTGGATGCAATCGCATCTGAGGCGATTCCTGCCGCATGAGCTGGTGGTGTGCGCCGCCACGCGGCCCGCGCATCCCGGGCTGGCGGTGCACGTGTTTCACGGTGTGCCGCTGCCGCAGCCCGCGCTCGGTGCGCTGGCCGATCCCGGCGGGCCTTTGCTGCGCATGCTGGTGGGCCAGTGGCTCAAGCACCCGGGCCAGGCGGCGGTGGTGAATCTGCATGCTGGCGATGCCGGCACCGAGCCGGCCAGGGCCCAGTTGATCGAGCAAGGCTTTGCCGACCTGCTGGTGCACGCCGTGCCCAGTGCCCGTGAGCTGGACGCGGTGGATTCGTTGTTCGTGCTGGGCTCGCGCACCCGCTGCTATCTGGCCGCCGATGCCCGGGCGCTGGCCGTGATGCTGCCGCTGCTGCACCTGATGACGCTGCGTGTGAGTGCCGGTGAAGATACCCGCTCACCCGCGCGCGCCCGCGCCAGCGCCCTGGCCCCGCACGCGTCGGCACTCACCCAGCGCGAGCGGCAGATCCTGCTGCAGGTGCGCGAAGGCAAGCGCAACGCCGAGATCGGGCAGGCGCTGGGCATCAGCGCGCTCACCGTGAAGAACCACCTGCAGAACATCCTGCGCAAGCTGGGCGCCAGCAACCGCGCGCAGGCGGTGGCCGAGGCGATCTCCAAGAACCTGCTGGGTGTTGCCGGCCGGTAGCCGACGAGCGGAGCCCTACCCGAAGTGGTAGCCGAAGCGCTCGATGATCGGCGCGTGGATCTGCGCCACGAGGGCACGGCTGGCATCGTCGTAGAACTCGGTGTAGTGCCGCTTGTCCGGGGTTTGCGCTTCAAGCCGTTGGGTCGTCACGTTCCGCGACGCGATCTCGATCGGCTCGCTCACACCGATACGCGCCAGAAAGACGTTGAAATCGTCTTGCAGCGACTCGAAGCGGATGATCAGATCAGCGTGATCGAGATACCTGCGCTGGCCATTGGCGGTGCCGCCTTTTTCGTGGCGATCCTTGTGTTGTGCCATCACCCACTGCGGGAATTCCTGTGTGCGTGCGGATTCGATGCTGGCCTTGACGCCTTCCTTGCCTTTGCGCTCGACCCATTTGTACCGATCGGCTTCGTCGACAAAGCGCGCCCGATGTTTGAGATAGCGGCTGACCATCAGATCGTAGGGGTTGCGAACGCCCGTGACCTTGGTCAACTGATTCAATTGTTCGAGCGTCATCAGGCCGTTATCCTGCACCAGCTGCCACGACATGTGATGGATTCTCTCCAGCGAACCTCGTTGTTCCTCGTTCAAGCCGCGATGCACGGGTTGGCCGTCGAGAGAATCGACCAGGGTCTTGGCGATGGCTTTGCTCGCTGTCTGAGGATTGGCAAAGAAAATGTATTTGTAGCGCTCTGAGTAAACAGCCATCAATTGCTCCAGACAGGGATACGCGCGCCGCCGTGAGGCGCTGCGCACTGCGATTGCAACACCCGCCGCGGCTTGCGGATGGGTGACAACCTCGGTGGCGCGAGCCTATCAGGCCGGGGCCGGCTAGCCTCGACGCAAAGCGGGCGAGGCCGCCAGATGATCCGAAATCTCGTCCCAGTTGGCAATGCGATCGCGAATCACCGGGCTGTTTTGCCGGACGCGATCCGATACCAATTCACGCTTTGGATTCACGCCGAGGAAGCCAAGCACGTCAGGCAGGCGTTTGTCCAACTCGTCCGTGCCGATGCGCAGCACGTTCGGCCGCTTGGCGATGTGCGTGGACAGTTCACTGAACAAACGCCGCTGTTTCTGAATGAACTTGTCCAACTGTTTGGTATCGACGGTGATCTGGTGCTGCGGCCTGGGTTCGTCGGCGGCAAACGCGTTCCACCGCCCCGTTTCCTGGGCGATATGCAGCGATGTGAACTGGGCCAGCTTGTCGTCACGATCGAGCACGATCAGCTTGCAGGTGTCGTCCGAGATCACGTGGTTCACCACCTCGGGCGCTTGCACCAGATAGAGCTTGAATCCGATCACGCGTCGGCGCGGGTACGCCTCCTGCGACACGCGTTGAACCAGCTTCAGTGTGTCCACAGGATGTGCGTCGCGCGATTCGATCGGCGGCAGCTGCGAGCGAAACACCGGCCGCAACGATGTCTCGAACTGATCGCGGTTGAAGAGCTCTCGATGGCAGACGATCTGCGGGTGGCGTTGCAGCAGGCTGATGAGATATTCGGAGCCGGTGCGTGGCTGCGTCAGCACACAAAAGTACGTCAGTCCAGTCATTTGGGTGATTTCAGCGGGGTGTTACGGCAGCGCTCTGGCGCTGATTCATGGGTCAGCCAGGTCTTTGTGCAGGGCGGGTGAGTCGGCTTCATTCAACGACGGGCTCGGCCGAGCGGGCGCTCGCCCAGTGAGAACGGTAATTAGGCCGCACCTTTCGGCCACCGCCGTCGATATACTCATGTAACGTCTTGCAACGTTGCCATGGCGATCGCCTAGGCCACACTAGAAGTTCCCTCCCCCCGACCGTTGCTTACGAAACGAGCCCATGTCCGATCTGGTCACGATCCGCGCTTGGTGCCAGCAAGCCAAGCCACTTTTCATCTGCGGCCTGGCGCGCTCCGGCACTTCGATGCTCCAGGTGGCGTTTGCCCGCCATGCCGAGCTCTTCAACATCAAGAACTGTCGCGAAACGCATGTGTTCGTGCGGCCTCGTCAGCCATTGGTGGATCCGATTCACGTGCCGACCAAACTCTACCTGTGCGGCCGCGAGGGCCTGATGGGTTATCGAACGCTCGTTCAGGAACTGCAGCAGCAAGAAGGAACGTTGTCGGAAGACGATTTGATCAGTTCGTTCTTCTGGTACGCCTCCACGGCGGTCTACCCCGGGCGCCAACCGCTCGAAAAGACACCGGGGCACCTGAAAAAACTGCCATTGATCTTCAAGCTGTTTCCAAACGCTTCGGTGGTGGTGTGCAGCCGCGACCCGCTGGATGTGATGTCCTCCTACCGCAAACGTCTGGTGAAGTCGCGCGAGGAGGGGATGGATGAATCGGCATTGAAGTGGCTCGACAAATCGGCGCCGGAGATGCTGGCGGTATTTCGTCGGTTCACCAAGCTGGTGGATGCGGCGCGCCCCGAGCACGGCAATCGCATGTTCATGGCGCCTTATGAATGGCTGGTGGATTCACCCGCCGAATCACTGCGGCGGGTGTGTGAGTTTGTGAATATTCCGTTTGATGTTCGTATGCTGACCAAATCGGATGACGAGGTGCCGGATCCGGACGACGATTACCCGTCGCGATACGAAAATATATCCAGCCAGATCTCCAAGCGTGAATCCGATGCACACAAGGTACTGTCTGCCGAAGAGATAGAGCTCATCTCGGAGGGCACCAAACCCTGGATCGAGGCCTGGCGCACGCCGGGCGTGCTGGGGTAGATTCGGGCACGACGACGCGGCACTGGCGCACCACGTAGATATCTGTTGGAGAATCCGAAATGGCCGTTTTTTCAGAACGCTATAACTATATTTTCTTTGCGAACCCTCAAACCGCGAGCAAGGCCATCGCAAAAACCTTGATCGACAAGGTTGACGGCAAGCAGATGCCCGAAAAAGAAATCACCCGCGACGGCAATCTGCTGGTGCGCAAACATCACGCCAGTTACAGCCAGCTGGTCGAAGCCGATCTGATGTCCGCCGCCAAGCTCGACGGCATGTTCAAGTTCACCTGTGTGCGAGATCCGTTCGATCAATTGGTGAGCAAATATCTCAAGCATTGCGAGCGCCTCAAGAACGACGAAACCAGCTACCCCTGGCTGAAAAAAGCCAAACGCGGAACCATCGGCGTTGACGAGGCCACGGTAAAAAATCGAGGTTTTGCGTTGTGGCTGCTCCACCTGCGTGAGCGCTACGTCAAAACCAGCAAGATCGAAGACAACATCATGGATTTTCTCGACCATGCCGACCTGGTCTTGCGTTTTGAATCGCTGAGCGATGGTTTTGCCGAGTTTCTCAAGCGGGTGGGTATTGAGGAGTCGATACCCATCGTGGAATTCAACGTCACCGTGGCGCGCGCCGAGGCTCCCAAGAAGAAGCGCAACTATGCCGATTTTTACGATCCCGCCAGCGTCAAGCTCGTCGAAACGATGTATGCGCCGGTGATCGAACGCTTCGGCTATCGCTTTCTTGCGTAGGCCCCATGGCTGAATCACTTTCTTCATCGGCACCCCGTATGCAAACGCCTTACGACCCCGAGAGCGATCCTGAATTCGCCGACGTACTGCGCGACGTGCGTTCACGCATCGACGAGCATCGCGCCCTGGACAGCCTCATCCGCGAGATGGCCCGGGACCGCGTGACCGCACGCGCGCTGGAGCGCGAGTTGACGCAGATTCGCCGCGAACTGGTGGGCGTGCGCGCATTTCATGATGCCCGCGACGTCATGCTGCCGGCGTTGGGCCCCGCCTACGAGGGGCGCCGAAGTGCGCGCATCGATGCCGGCATGCCGCTGTCGCCGATGCTGGGTTTGCACAGCATGGAGCGCGACGGCAGCGGGCGCCCATTTCGCTGGACCGGCCCGGGGCGCGACTTCCGCTTCGATGTGCATCTGGATCGAACGGTGGGCGTGAAGTTCGTCTTGCGCCTGGCCTTTGCCAGCGATACCCGGGTGGGCACCATCCGTGCGCACAGCGACGGCATCGAGATTCCCCTGACGCGGGTGACCAAGGCACGCATCACCGAGCTGGGCGGGGTGCTGTTTCCAAGAACGGTGCTCGGGCTCACCCGCCTGGAATTCAGCGTCGACCAGACATTCAGGCCGCAGCCGGCCGAGCGTGCCACGGCCGACGAGCGCGAGCTCGGCGTGGCCTTTCGCGAGATCGAATTCATCGAGGCCAGCGAGGCCGAGATGGCCGCGCTGATGGCACTGCCCGCCGGAGACGCTTGAGTGGATCGGTTCTCCGCCGCTGAATCCAGCTTGCGGGCCGAGCCGAGCCTGCAGATCGACGATCTCGGTGCGAGCGAGTTGAACGGGGCCGACATCCTGGTGCTGTCGCCCACGCCCACCTGGCCCACCGACCAAGGCAACCGCAAACGCATCTACGCCGTGTGCAGCGAGCTCAAGCGCCGCGGCGCACGCATCCACTTCGTGTTCTTCCCGCAGGAATGGTGGTTCCTGCACGTGCCCCAGGATCTGGTGCGCACGATGACCGCGCAGTGGGATTCGTTTCACCTGGTGCCGCCGAGCCGGCCGCTCTACCAGCGCCCCGCCGCGGAGGATTACCACATCGACGAGTGGTGGGACGATGCGATTGGTGACTACCTGCAATGGCTGTTCAAGCGCGCGCGATTCGATGCCTTCGTCGTCAACTACGCCTACCTGAGCAAGGCGTTCGAATACGCGCCATCCAAGACACTGCGCATTCTCGACACCCATGACAAGTTCACCGGGCGCCGCGAGCTGTTGCAGGCCAATGGCGTGCAGCCCGAATTTTTCTACACCACGCTGGAGCAGGAAGCGATCGCGCTGGGGCGGGCCCAGCTGGTGTGGGCGATCAAGGATGAAGAGGCTGTGTTCTATCGCGGCGCGAGCCCCACACCTTGCATCACGTTGCCGCACATCGAGCCCATGGTGCATACCGAGCGCCGGCGACGTGCGCAGGATGAGGGGCGCCTGGTCGTCGGCATGCTGGGGTCGACCAACTCGATCAATGTGACCAACGCGCGGGTCTTCGTGGCGCAGGCCTTGCCGCAGCTCAAGCAGCGCGGTGCGCCGGTGACGATTCGGCTGGCCGGCGGCATGTGCGCCAAGTTGACGGATCTCGAAGGCCTCGACGGCCTCGACCTGCTCGGGCCGGTCGATCGTGTGGAATCGTTCTACCAGGATGTGGATCTGGTCATCGTGCCTCTGGCCTTCAGCACAGGGCTCAAGATCAAGGCCGTCGAGGCGATCGCCAGCGGCATGCCGATCGTCGCGCTCGGCCATGCGCTCGAAGGCATCCCGTGCGATCACCCGTGGCAGCGCTGCGCGACGATGGTTGATCTGGTGGACGTGTGCTGCGAGATAGCCGCCGACCCCGACCAGCATCTGCCTGTTCTCGCGCGCAGCACGCGCGAAGCGGATGAGCGCATCCGGGCGATGGCCGCCGCGGCCTTCGACGACACCGCGCAACGCGCCATGCGGCACCCGCGAGCGGTGATCGCCATCGGCCGCGAATTTTTCGATCCCGAATCGCTGTATCGCGAGCATGTGTTCCAGACGATCAATCTGTTGAACCAGCTGATGGCGGTGACGCTGTTTGTCGATCAGCCGTTGCCTACCAGCCAGACGGCGTTGTTCGAGGCCTTTCACGGCCTGGCCAGCGATTGCAAGCTCGCGGTTTCGCCGGACTGTGGCGAGGTCGGGATGCGATCGCTGGGCATCTTCAGCCAGCAGACCACGCTGGCCAAGTTGTTGGCGGCGTCGCGCACAGGCCCGGTGGTGCTGTGGGCGCTGCGGATCGGCGAGGAACTGCGTCGCATCGATCCGCAAGATTCACGCGTCAGCTTGATGGTTCGTCGAGACACGCTGCGCCTGTATCAACCCACCCTGCAAGACACCGACCTGGATGCCGTGATGCGGCATTTTCAGGAAGTCACCTTGATGGACAGCGATCCGCATGCGGCCTCGGGAACCGGTAGCGATGGCGTGCGTTTGATGACCGTGCCCTTCTGGCGCTGGAAGCCCTGGATGCTGGCGTCCGATGCCAACCACCGTCATGTCGACGTGCTCGCGCGCGCCGACCAGGTGGCGCTCGCCCACGTACTGGCCAATGCGGTGCGCGAGTTCCATCCGCAGTGGTCTGCGCCACGTGTGGTGAGCCAGCATGCCAGTGTGCCGGCAGGTGCGAAAAACACCCAGCTCGATGTGGCGGTGCTGATGGGGCGCTCGGCACGAGCGTACCCATTGCCGTCGATCAGCCTGGATATTTCAGGCGGCGCGCCCGAGCTCGAGATCTATCGCGAAACCTTGCTGCGGGTCGGCATCCCGGTGATGACGCCGCCAACGAATGGCACTTCCGGCGTGCCGACGTTGCGCGACTGGATCGATCTCATCGAGCGGCTCGAACGCGAGCAGGCGGCGGCCGTCGATCAAGCCGGGGTCGAGTTACGACTCCGCTACGGGAGTGATGCCGGATGGATACACACCTGGAGCCGGCTCAGTTTCAAGAAGGTATTTGGCTGACGCTGCATGCTATACACGCGCCATTGTCATGAGACCGCCTCAAACGGTGGCCCTGCGCCGCGTGGCCAGCGCCCCAGGATGATTTTGCAGAGAGGTTCCGAATGAAAAGTGCCAACGCCGCGATCGGCAATCCGGTCTTCTTCATTGGTGGTGTGCGTTCCGGCACCACCGTCTTTCGGCGGATGCTCGCGTCGCACCCGAAGATTCGCGACCGCGGCGAGATCTTCAACTCGAACAACCAGAACGGCTATTTCAAGTTCCTGCGTGAAGAG
>JANMAS010000194.1:0-3822 GCA_031359975.1 Burkholderiales bacterium | reverse complement strand
GCGGTCGTCGACGATGGTGTCGGGGCTGATGTTTTCGACCTTCGCGCCGAGCCCGCCGTAGATCGAGAAGTCGTAAGCGGTGAACTTGACGGTGGCGTCCTGGCCCGGGTGAATGAACGCGATGTCACGCGGCTGTACCTTGGCTTCGAGCACCAGCGTGTCGTCGAGCGGCACGATTTCGACGATGTCCTTGCCGGGCTGCACGACGCCGCCCACGGTGTTGGCGAGCAGCCGCTGCACGCGGCCGCGCACGGGCGACTTGACCTGCGTCTTGTCGACCTTGTCGGCCAGCGCCACCGCGCCCTCGTTGAGCGAGTTGAGCTTGCCCATGGCTTCGGCAAGATCGCGGCGCGCCTCGTTGCGAAAGGTGATCTCGGTTTCCTGGATCTTGCGCGAGGCCTCGCCGATGGCTGATTGCATGCGGCCGATCTGCGCACTGGCCTGCTCGAGATCGCCGCGCGCCCGGGAGATCTCGCGCTCAAGACGCAACACCTCGACCTGAGACACCGCGCCGGTGGCCAGCAGCGGCCGCGTCTGGGTGAGCTCCTGCTGCCCCAGCTCCAGCCCGATCCTGGCTGCGCTGCGCTTGGCCTGCACTTCGCCAAGCTCCTGTTGACGCTGGCTGAGCTGGTCGCGGCTGATCGACACCAGCGTCGAGAGCTCGGAGGTCTTGGCCTCATACAAGCGCCGCTCGTCGTCGAGGATGCGCTTTTCCTCGGTGCTGCCCGGTTTGGGCGGCAGGAACGACGCGCCTTCGGCGAGCGCCCGCAGGCGAGCCACACGGGCCTGCAGCGCAAAGCCCTCGGCGGCGCTTTCGCGCACGCCGGAGGTGGCGCGTGTCTGGTCGATGCGCAACAGCAGCTGGCCCGCTTCCACCTGTTCGCCCTCGCGCACCAGAATCTCCTCCACCACACCGCCATCGAGGGCCTGCACCACCTGCAACTGGCGTGAAGGCACCACCCGGCCTTCGCCGCGGGTCACCTCCTGCACGGTGGCGAATGCGGCCCACACCAGCAGCACCACCATCACCACGCCAAAGGCGCGCACGATGTGCTGGGCGCGGTGCGTCTGGTGGCGCGACATCACGTCTTGCACCTCGCGCTCGAAGGTGTCCATGCCGGCGGCGGAATCATCCGACGAGCCGGCGCCGAAGATGGCTGCACCCAGCGAGCGGGCGACCGCGCGCGCGCGTTGCCAGGGCGAGGCCGGCGTGCGCAGTGAATCGGTGCTCATGCAGCTCTCGCAATCCGCCCGCTCTGCAGCGCTTCCATGATGCGATCACGCGGGCCATCGGCCACGATCTTGCCGCCGTCGACCACGATCACCCGGTTCACCATGCTCAGCAGCGAGGTGCGGTGGGTGACCAGCACCACCGTCTTGTGCGCGGCAAAGGTGGACAGGCGCGCGGTGATGACCGACTCGGACGAGAAGTCCATCGCGCTGGTGGGCTCGTCGAGCAGCAGCATGGGCGCGTTGTGCAGCACCGCGCGCGCAATGCCCACGCTCTGGCGCTGGCCGCCGGAGAGTGATTCGCCACGCTCGCCCACCGACATGTCGAAGCCGCGCGGATGGCGGTTGACGAACTCGGAGAGCCCGGCGATATCGGCGGCGGTGACGATGGCTTCGTCGTCGGCCGAGGGCAGGCCGTAGGCGATGTTGTCGCGCAGGGTGCCGTAGAACAGCAGTACATCCTGCGATACGCTGGCCACGTTGCGGCGCAGATCGGCCGGATCGAGCTGGCGCAGATCGATGCCGTCGATCAAGACAGCGCCTTCGATCGGCTGGTACAGGCCCTGGATCAGGCGTTGCAGCGTGGTCTTGCCCGAGCCCACGCGCCCGATCAAGGCCACGTGTTCGCCGCTCTGGATGCGCAGGCTCACGTTGTCGAGCGCGGCGTCGTCGCGGCCGGGGTACTTGAAGCTCACGTTGCGCAGCTCGATCGCGCCTTGCAATTCGCGGCGCTGGATGAAGCTGCCGCCGACGGGCCGTTCCACCGGCTGCGCCATCAGCTTCTCGAGGCCTTCGAGCGCGGTGCGGGCGCCTTGGTACTGCATCAGCAGGCCGATGATCTGCGAGGCCGGTGCCAGGGCGCGCGCGGCCAGCATGTTGGCGGCGATCAACGCGCCCATGGTGAGAGATTTGTTGGCGATCAGGTAGACGCCCGCGATCACGGTGACGATGCTCACCAGCTGCGTTACCCAGCCGGTGACATAGGTGGCGGATGCCGACAGCTCGCGCATGCGCACATTGGTGGTGGCCAGGAAGACGTTGTTGCGCTCCCAGCGCGCCTGCACCGCGCTCTCGGCACCCTGGGCCTTGATGGTTTCGATGCCGGTGAGGCTTTCGATCAGCGTGGCATTGCGCGCGGCACTGGCGCGATAGGTGGTTTCGGCCAGCGCATGCAGCTTGCCCTGCACCATCCAGCCGTAGGCCAGCAGCACGGCAAATGCCAGCACCACCGGAATCGCCAACCAGGGCGATACCCACAGGATCACCGCGAGGAAGAGGATGGCAAACGGCAGATCGATCAACGTGGTGACGGTGGAAGAGGCGATCAGGTCGCGCACCTGCTCGAACCCGCGCAGGCTGGCGGCGAACGAGCCCACCGATTCGGGCCGGTTTTCCAGCCGCATGCCCAGCACTTTTTCCATCAGGCGGGCAGAAATCTGAACATCGATGCGTGCGCTGGCTTCGTCGACAAAGCGGCTGCGCAGCTTGCGCATGAGCAGGTCGGCACTCAGGATCAGCACGATGCCGATGCTCAGCGCCCACAGCGTCTCGACCGCGGCGTTGGGCACCACGCGGTCGTACACGTTCATCGTGAACATCGGCATGGCGATGGCAAACACATTGATCAGCGCCGCCGCCCAGAGAATGTCGCGATAGACAAAGCGCTGGGCCAGGATCGCGCCCCAGAACCAATGCCCTTCACGCGCCGGGCGTACCTCGGGCGTGCGCGCGTCGAAGCGGAAGTGCGGCCGCACAAAGAGCACCAGGCCGTCGTGGCGCATGGCCAGTTGTTCGCGAGGCAGGTTCACCGTGCCCTGGCCGGTTTCGGGCAGCAGCACACGGGCTTCGTCGCCGTTCCAGCCCAGCAGCACGCAGGCCTTGCGATCCTTGGTGAGCAGGATCACCGGCAAGGCCAGCGCATCGATCTCGTCCAGGCCTTGACGCAGCAGCCGGGTGGACATGCCCGCCCGCGCCGCGGCCCGCTCGACCTGGGCCAGCGGCAGGCAGCCATCGGCGCCAAGCGGCAGGCCGGCCGACAAGCCGGCGCGCGACGCGTTCTGGCCATGCAGGCGGCACACCTCGATCAGGCAATCGAGCAGCGGATCCGGGCGCACCAGATCTTCGCGCGGCGACGGCGCATCGGCCGGCGCGCGTGCGGGCGCCGACGCCAGGTGCGCAGTGGGTTTGGGCTCGGTGGTGTTCGGGCTTGGCATCGGTTATCGGAGTGGGTTTGCCGGCACGAAGGGTCGGCGCATTCTGACCAGACCATGCGGCGACCGCGCCCCATGTAGCGACTTCGCTCTATCGGATATCGGCGGTGTGCAGCCTAAATTGACCTTGGGCACGATCGGCGAAGAAATGCTCCAGTGTGGCCCGCACCGTCTTGAAGGCCAGCTCGTCCCATGGAATCTCATGCTCGGCAAACAGCCGCGCCTCGATGGTTTCCGGGCCCGGCGCAAAGTCGATATCGAGCAGACGCGCGCGGTAGAAGAGGTGCACTTGGCCCACACGCACCACATCGAGCAAGGTGTACAGGCCCTGCAACTCGATGCGTGCAGTGTCGGTCAGCTCGACGGCATCGTTGATCACCTG
>JANMAS010000518.1:0-6251 GCA_031359975.1 Burkholderiales bacterium | reverse complement strand
GCCCTCGGGCATGTGCGCGTGGTGCGCCAGCGCCGAACGCAGGATCTCCGTGCCTTCGGCCGGATACCGATTGATCGCCAGCGCGCCGAGCCGGTCACCCAGTTCGCGCTGCAGCGCCGCGGGCAGGCGAAACGGGTTTTCCATCGTGTCGACCTTGACGAACCCCGCGCTGGGCTGAATGGCGTAGCCGTGCATCGATTGCACGTCGCTGCGCAATGCGCGGGCCATGGTGTCGGGCAGCGAGGTCACTGGTCTGCCCTCCGCGCTACGCGCTCCGGTATTAGCGCTTGGGAGCGGCCCGGCGCGCTCACTGGAGTACCTTCGTGCTTCGCACTACGGTATTCGCCCTTGGGGCGGCCCGGCGGGCTCATTGGACTACCCTCCACGCTGCGCGCTCCGGGTTGAGCGCTTGGGAACGGCCCGGCGCGCTCATGCGGATGCATCGAGCATGTCGGGCCCGGTCAGGAAAGGGTTGATGACGCGCACTTTGTCGATGAACTGATCGTGCTGCAGATCCTCGGTGAGCAGCACCGTGCAACCCTGCTGCTGGGCCGCGGCGGCCATCAGCGAATCCCAGTAACTCAAGCCGTATCGCGCTTCGACAGCCCATGCCGATTCAACCGTTTGATGGTCAACCACCCACGGGCGCCATTGCTGATAGCGCCGCACTTCGGCGCGCGCATCACCGGCAGCAATGGCCCCCGAAAACTTCTTGCGGGCGTTGAAGTAGAACTCGTTGAGCACCTGGGTGCTCACGCGCCCGCAACGAAGACGCCAGCAGGCAGCGAGCCAGGCGCGTGCCTGGTCGCGCTTGGCAGGATCCTTGTCGTCGATGCCGTACAAGAGAACGTTGGTGTCGACAAAAACGACCATCACGGCTTAACGCTCCGGTCGTAGATTTCGTCGCGCGTCAAGTACGGGCCCGCGGACGTGCCGATGCTCTTGAACTGCAGCGCCTCCGCCATCGCACGCTCGTAAGCATCGTCGTGCCGCATCTTCTCGGCCAGCAATTCACCCAGCATGCGCGAGACGCTGGTGTTGCGTTTGGCGGCTTCGATGCGGGCCCAGTCGGCCACGGCGTCTTCCATCGTCACAGTCACATTTTTCATTGCGAGCTCCACGGTTATCGTGTGGCACGATTATAGTGCGGCACGAACTTCGTGTCAGGTGGGCAGGGCCATTTCACCGGGGTTTCAGCCGCATCTCCGCCGCCCGCGCGTGGGCCTCGAGGCCCTCGCCATAGGCCAATTCAGCCGCCACCGGCCCCAGTGCGCGTGCGCTGGCTTCAGTCACTTCGATCAGGCTGCTGCGCTTCTGGAAGTCGTACACACCCAGCGGCGACGAAAACCGGGCGGTGCCGGCCGTGGGCAAGACGTGGTTGGGGCCGGCGCAGTAGTCGCCCAGGCTTTCGCTGGTGAAGGCGCCGAGAAAGATCGCGCCGGCGTGCCGCAGCAGCGGCTCCCAGCGATGCGGATCTTGCGAGCTCACTTCCAGATGCTCGGGCGCGATGCGGTTGCTGAGTTCGCAAGCCTCTTGCATCGAGCGCGTGTGGATCAGCGCACCGCGGCCTTCGAGCGACGCGCGGATCACGGCGCTGCGCTGCATGCCCGGCAGCAGGCGGTCGATCGCCGCCTTCACCTGCGCGATGTAGCCGGCATCCGGGCACAGCAGGATGCTTTGCGCCATCTCGTCGTGCTCGGCCTGGCTGAACAGATCCATCGCCACCCAATCGGCGGGCGTGCTGCCATCGGCCAGCACCAGAATCTCGCTCGGGCCGGCGATCATGTCGATGCCCACCTGCCCGAAGACGCGCCGTTTGGCGGCGGCCACATAAGCATTGCCGGGGCCGGTGATCTTGTCGACACGCGGGATGGTGGCGGTGCCGTAGGCCAGCGCAGCCACGGCCTGCGCGCCGCCCACAGTGAACACGCGGTGCACACCCGCCAGCTTGGCGGCGGCCAGCACCAGCGCGTTTTTCTCGCCCTTCGGCGTGGGCACCACCATCACGATCTCGGGCACGCCGGCCACATGCGCGGGCATGGCGCTCATCAGCACCGACGACGGGTACGCGGCCTTGCCACCGGGCACATAGATGCCCACGCGGTCGAGCGGCGTGACCTTCTGGCCCAGCAGCGTGCCATCGGCCTCGCGATAACTCCAGCTGAGGCCGCAGGCTTGCAGTTGGCGCTCGTGATAGCTGCGCACCCGATCGGCGGCCATGCGCAGCGCGGCGCGCTGTGCCGGCGTGATCGCCTCGAAGGCCGCATCCAACTCGGCGGCGGAGAGTTCAAGCTGCGACACCGACGTGGCCTGAACGCCGTCGAATCGCGCGGTGAACTCGAGCACCGCCGCGTCGCCGCGCCGGCGCACGTCGGCAAGGATGTCGCTCACCCGATCTTCGATCGCCTGATCGGCGTCGGCCGACCAATGACGCACACGCTCGAATGCCGCATCGAAATCGGCGGCATCGGTGCGCAACGAGGCGATGTTGACGACGCTCATCGTGATGCCTCAGACCAAACCGCTTTGTGCCGCCACCCTGGACGCGATCGCATCGATGATGGCCTGAATCGGCTCGTGCCGCAGCTTCAGCGCCGCCTGGTTCACCACCAGCCGGGCCGAGATGTCCATGATGTGCTCCACCTCGACCAGATGATTGGCTTTCAGCGTGGAGCCCGACGACACCAGATCGACGATGGCATCGGCCAGGCCGGTGAGCGGGGCCAGTTCCATCGAGCCATAGAGCTTGATGAGATCGACATGCACGCCCTTGTCGGCAAAGTGCTGGCGCGCGGTGAGCGTGTACTTGGTGGCCACTCGCAGGCGTGAGCCCTGTTTCACAGCGGCGGCGTAATCGAAATCATCCCGCGCCGCCACGCTCATGCGGCAGCGGGCGATGTTCAGATCCAGCGGCAGGTACAGGCCCTGGGTGCCGTGTTCGAGCAGCACGTCGCGGCCGGCCACACCCAGATCAGCGCCGCCGTACTGCACATAGGTGGGCACATCGCTGGCCCGCACCAGCACCACGCGCACATCCGCCCGGTTGGTGGGCAGGATCAGCTTGCGTGAATCGGGTGCGTCCTCGGCCACACCAATGCCGGCGGCCGCCAGCAGCGGCAGCGTTTCATCGAAGATGCGGCCTTTGGAAAGGGCGAAGGTGATCACGTCGGCACCTGGCTCACTTCACGCGCTCGATATCGGCGCCGAGCAAACGCAGTTTTTCTTCCATCCGGTCGTAGCCACGATCGAGGTGGTAGATGCGGTCGACCAGCGTCTCGCCCTCGGCCACCAGGCCGGCGATCACCAGGCTGGCGGAGGCGCGCAGATCGGTGGCCATCACGGTGGCGCCGGACAGACGCGGCACGCCCTGGATCATCGCGTTGTGCCCGTCGACCTCGATGTGCGCGCCCAGGCGCAGCAACTCATCGACGTGCATGAAGCGGTTTTCGAAGATCGTTTCGGTGACCATCGAAGCCCCTTCGGCGATGCAGTTGACAGCCATGAACTGCGCCTGCATGTCAGTGGGGAAAGCCGGGTACTCGCTGGTGCGCAGGCTCACCGCCTTCGGGCGGCCGTTGGCGCGCACGCGAATCACGCCGTCGCCGGGCTCCACCGTCACACCGGCTTCACGCAGCTTGTCGATCACCGTATCCAGATGCGCGGCGTTGGCATGGCGCAGCAGCACCTCGCCGCCGGCGGCGGCCACCGCGCACAGGAAGGTGCCGGTCTCGATGCGATCCGGGATGATGCGGTGCGGCCGTGCCGGCGCATGCAGCTGGTCGACACCCTGGATCACGATGCGGCGCGTGCCGTGGCCTTCGATGCGGGCACCCATGGCGATCAACAATTCGGCCAGATCGGTGATCTCGGGTTCCTGCGCGGCATTTTCCAGCACCGTTTCGCCCTGCGCCAGGGTGGCGGCCATCAGCAGGTTTTCGGTGCCGGTGACGGTGACCATGTCGGTGGTGATGCGCGCACCGTGCAGGCGGCGCGCGCGGGCCACGATGTCGCCGTGCTCGACCACGATTTCGGCACCCATCGCCTGCAAACCCTTGATGTGCTGATCGACCGGCCGTGAGCCGATCGCACAGCCGCCGGGCAGCGATACCCGCGCCTGGCCGCAGCGCGCCACCAGCGGGCCGAGCACCAGGATCGACGCGCGCATGGTCTTGACCAGCTCGTATGGCGCCTCGGCGATGGCGATGGTCTGGGCTTGCAGCGTCACCTCTTCCGGCGTGTTGTCGCTGCGCTCCACATGCACGCCCATGTTGCGCAGCAGTTGCAGGGTGGTGGCCACATCGCGCAGGCGCGGCACATTGGCCAGTTGCACGGGTTCGGCCGTGAGCAGGCTGGCGCACAGTTCGGGCAGCGCGGCGTTTTTCGCGCCGGAGATGCGAACCTCGCCGTTGAGGGCGCGGCCGCCGCGAATCGAGAGCTTGTCCATGGGGTTCGTCCGCTGGGGGAAGGGGGGCAGGTTGTGCCGCTCGGTGTCGCAGGAGCCGTTGAGCGAAGTCTCGGCGATATCGAGCCCGCGCAGCGCGCGAACGGCTCGATCAATGGCTAGGGGAAGGGGGCGCGAGCGCCAGTGAACGCGCCCACTCGACGGGTGTCAGCGTGTTCATCGACAAGGCATGAATCTGCTCGCGCATTCTATCGCCGAGCACCCCGTAAACCCGCTGGTGCCGTGCCACCCGCGATCGCCCCTCGAACTCGCTGGAAACGATGGTGGCAAAGAAATGCCGCCCGTCGCCTTCGACGTGAAGATGCTCGCAGGCCAAGCCTGCGGCAATGAAATCGCGGACGTTATCGGCGGTGGGTTCGGCCATGTTCGGATTGTCGCCCAGGAAGTGCGTCTGTGTGGCCGGCACCTCAGGCGCGCAGCTTGTAACCGATCTTCAGCAAATGCAACGACAGCGCCGAGACGCCCACAAAACACCCGCCCACGATGGCCAGGCTGAGCCAGGGCGATACATCGCTCACCCCGAAAAAGCCGCGCCGAAAGCCGTCGATCATGTAGAAAAACGGGTTCAGGTGGCTCACCGCCTGCCACACCGAAGGCAGCGAATGCACCGAATAGAACACGCCGGAGAGAAACGTCATCGGCATGATGAGGAAGTTCTGGAACGCCGCCATCTGATCGAACTTGTCGGCCCATAAGCCGGCGATCAGGCCCAGCGCGCCAAGCATGCCGGCGCCGAGCAGCGCAAACACCACGGCCCACCACGGCTCGACCAGGCGCAGCGGCGCGAACCAGATCGTCGCCAGCATCACCCCCAGGCCCACCGCCAGCGCGCGCACGATCGATGCGCCCACATAGGCGGCAAACCAGGCACGGTGCGACAGCGGCGTGACCAGCAGAAACACCAGGTTGCCGGTGATCTTGCTCTGCACCAGCGAAGAGGCACTGTTGGCAAACGCGTTCTGCAGCACGCTCATCATCACCAGGCCCGGCACCAGGAAGCTGGTGTAGCCCACATCGGCAAACACCTTCACGTGGTCTTCCAGCACGTGGCCGAAGATCATCAGGTACAGCACCGCGGTGAGCACAGGCGCCGCCACCGTCTGGAAGCCCACCTTCCAGAAACGCAGCACTTCCTTGTAGAACAAGGTGCCCGCGCCTTCGATGCCCAAGGCCCCCAAACCCATCAAGATGCCACCGCTTCGACAGCCGATGCGCCGCGCATGATCTCGATGAAAACGTCTTCCAGATCGGCGCGGCCGATTTCCAGGTCTTCGATGCGCACACCGGCGCCGCGCAGCCGGGCCAGCACGGATTCGACTTCGCTGGCGTCGCGCGCCGCCACCTGTGCGATGCGCCCGATCACCCGTGCCTGGCCGGCCAGATCGGCGGGCAGGCTTTGATCGGTCTTGAAGCGCAGCATCGTGCTGGCGGTGCCCGCCAACAGCCGCGAGGTGCGATCGAGCGCCACCACGCGGCCGGCTTTCAGCATCGCGATGCGGCCGCACAGCGCCTCGGCTTCTTCGAGGTAGTGCGTCGTCAGCAACACCGTATGGCCTTCGCGATTCAGGCGGGCAATGAACTGCCACAGCGTCTGGCGCAACTCCACATCCACCCCGGCGGTGGGCTCGTCGAGCACGATCACCGGCGGTTTATGAACCAGCGCCTGGGCCACCAGCACCCGCCGCTTCATGCCGCCGGAAAGCTGGCGCATGTTGGCGTTGGCCTTGTCGGCCAGGCCGAGGCTGTCCAGCAGCTCATCGATCCAGGCATCGTTGCCCTTCACGCCGAA
>JANMAS010000580.1:0-3585 GCA_031359975.1 Burkholderiales bacterium | reverse complement strand
CGCCGGCGTCGCGATCCGCGAACGCCTTCTGCATCGCCTGCAGCAAACGCTGCTGCGAGCCCAGCGGCTGGCCGACGATGAGGTCGCGCGCGTCTTCGAGCGTCTGGCGGATCTTCTCGCCGCCGGGCACCTCGCCGACGCCGGTGCGGCCAGCGCTGTCGGTGAGGATGAGCAGATTGCGGGTGAAAAACGGGCCGTGGGCGCCGCTCAGGTTCATCAGCATGCTGTCGCGGCCGGCCACCGGCACGGCGCGCAATTGGGTGATGACCGGCGTGGAAGAAGAGGTTGTGCTCATGGCCGTGCATTTTTGAAGATGTTGTCAGTCATCGTACAACATGAGCGGTCGATGTCAAGCCATGTTTGCCCTCACGCGCATCAATCAGTTCGGGTCTTGCGACGCGATCCGCGTGCTGCGGGTGGCTTGCTCCTGGGCGCGGCGGCGGCGCTCGCGGCTGTTGGCCAGGTGGGTGCGCATCGCCGCGCGCGCCGCATCGGCGTCGCGGTAGGCGATGGCGTCGCAGATGCTTTCGTGCTCGGCGTTCACGCGTCGCAAATAGGCGCGGCGCTCGTCGTCGACGGCGCCCTTGGGATCGAGCCGGGCACGTGGAATGATCATCGTGCCGAGGTAGTTCATCAGCCCTTCGAAATGCGGATTCTGCGTAGCGCGGGCGATCTCGGCATGGAACTGGAAATCGGCCGCCACCGCGTCGCCATCGGCCTCGATGGCCTCGACAAACGTGTGCAGCGCGGCGCGCATCGCGGCCAGGTTGCCCTCGCTGCGGCGCTGGGCCGCCAGCCCGGCGGCTTCGGTCTCCAGGCCTATGCGTAATTCGAGCACGGCGATCACGTCGCTGAGCGTGGCGAACTGTTCGGGATCGATGCGAAAAGGCGCGGTGTCGCCCAGCCCGAGCACAAAGGTGCCGATGCCGTGGCGCGTTTCGACCAGCGCGGACGCCTGCAGCTTCGAGATCGCCTCGCGCACCACGGTGCGGCTGACGCCGAACTCACCCATGATCGCCGCTTCGGTGGGCAGCTTGTCGCCGGTTTTCAACACCCCTTCGCGGATGCGATTGCCCAGCGACTCCACCAGTTCGAGAGCCAGGGTGCGCGGCTTGCGCCGCACCGCTTCATGCACTGCATTCATCGATAAACCTCGGGAAAACCCGCAACGACTTGGGTTGACAGCGCGGGCTTCATGCCCGAACATCCAATCATGTTGTACGACAACTGATGACAGACAACCCACTTCGCCGACTGTAGCAAATCTAGACCCGCCAGACCAAGTTTTGTCTTACCGCCCGCCTGACTGCCCGCCCGATTCACCCGCCCAGCCACTCACCACCATGTCACCCGCCCACCCCACCGCCATCCGCTTTGCCCGCTTGCTGCTCACCGGCGCCGCCGGTGGCCTGGGCCGCGAGCTGCGCCCGCGTCTCAAGGCGTATTGCGACGTGTTGCGCCTGTCCGACATCAGCGATCTCGGAAGCGCCGCCGCGGGCGAGGAGCTGTGCCCGGCGCGCCTCGAGGATCGAAGCGAGATGCTCACGCTGCTCGAAGGCGTTTCCGCCGTGGTGCACCTGGGCGGCGTGTCAACCGAGCAGCACTTCGACCTGATCCTCCAGGCCAACATCGTCGGCACCTACAACCTGTACGAGGCGGCGCGCCGGCAAGGCGTGAAGCGGGTGGTGTTTGCCAGCTCCAACCATGTCACCGGCTTTTATCGACAGGATGAAGTGATCGGCACCAAGGAGGCGATGCGCCCGGACGGCCATTACGGCCTGAGCAAGGCCTACGGCGAAAACCTGGCGCAGTTCTACTTCGATCGCTACGGCATCGAAACCGTGAGCCTGCGCATCGGCTCGTCGTTCACCGAGCCACGCGATCGCCGCATGCTCGCCACCTGGATGAGCTACGACGATTTCGAGCGCCTGGTGGTGGCCAGCCTCACCGCGCCGGTGGTGGGCCACAGCGTGATCTACGGCATGTCCGACAACACCACCACCTGGTGGGACAACACCGCCGCGCGCCACATCGGCTATCGCCCGCAAGACAGCTCCGAGCGCTTTCGCGCCGCAGTCGAATCCCGCCAGCCGACGCTCGATCTCGCCGACCCCGCCGTGCGCTATCAGGGCGGGCCGTTTGTGCGGACCGGCCCGATCGAGTGAGCCGCAACGTGGCCATCACTATGGACGTGATTAGCACCCAGCGCGACGCGGTGGGCGAAAGCCCGCTGTGGTCGGCCGCCGAAGCAGCGCTGTATTGGGTGGACATCGAAGGCCGCCGCCTGCGGCGCTGGGCATCGACCAGCGGGCAAGTGACGAGTTGGCCCACCGACGAGCGCATCGCCTGCATCGCGCCGCATGCCCACGGCGGCTTCATCGCCGGCATGGAGAGCGGTGTCTTCCATCTGCGCCCAGGCGACGATGGTGCGTTGGTTGCCGAATGTCTTGCTGCGATCCGCCACGCGCAGCCCGGCATGCGCTTCAACGATGGCCGTTGCGACCGCACCGGCATGTTCTGGGCCGGCACGATGGTGATGGACATGTCACTCGCATCACCTGCCGGTGGCCTGTTTCGCGTGGACGGCCAAGGCTTGTCGGCGCCGCAGGTGAGTGGCCTGGTGACGCAGAACGGCCTGGCCTTCAGCCCGGACGGCAGCACGATGTACCTCTCCGACAGCCACCCCAGCGTGCGTCGCATCTGGGCCTTCGATCGGGCAGGCGACGGCGGCCTCTCCCGGCGCCGCGAATTCGTCGACATGAACCAGCATCCCGGCCGGCCCGATGGCGCGGCGGTGGATGCGGACGGCGGCTACTGGATCTGCGCCAACGACGCCGGCCTGGTGCACCGCTTCACGCCCGATGGCCGGCTCGATCGATCGATCGCCGTGCCGGCCGCCAAGCCCAGCATGTGCGCCTTTGGCGGCAGCCGGCTCGACGAGCTGTTCATCACCTCGATCGCGCCGGCCCGGCCGGTGGAGGGGTACGACCCGGCGCTCGCCGGTGCGGTGTTTGTCTGCCGTCCCGGTGTGGCCGGCCTGCCAGAAGCACCGTTTCAGCCCCGTTTCAGCCCCGACTACCTGCCCTGATCTGCTTCCCCGATCCACCTGAACACCCCAAGAGGAGACACCCATGAAACAACTCACCCAGCCTTTGCGTTCCATCGCCTTTGCCGTATCCCTGGCCTTCGCGGCAATGGCCGCACCCTCGGCCCACGCCGTCGAGTTCCGCTCCGCCGACATCCACAACTCCGACGACTACCCCACCGTGGTGGCGGTCAAATACATGAGCGAGCTGCTGGAGAAAAAGAGCGGTGGCAAGCACAAGATCAAGGTGTTCAACAAAGCCGCGCTGGGAACCGAGAAGGAAACAATCGACCAGGTCAAGATCGGCGCGCTCGATCTGACGCGTGTCAATGTCGGCCCGATGAACGGAATTTGCCCGCTGACGCAGGTGCCGACGATGCCCTTCCTGTTCAGTTCTATCGCGCACATGCGCAAGTCGCTCGATGGCCCGGTCGGCGACGAGATTTTGAAGAGTTGCGAGTCCGCCGGCTTTATCGGCCTGGCCTTCTACGACAGCGGCG
>JANMAS010000565.1:0-6706 GCA_031359975.1 Burkholderiales bacterium | reverse complement strand
CGGTGCGCAGCGCCGACCGCCACAGCATGAGCCCCCACCGAATACCGCCTGCCGCGCCGCTCAGACCTCAGCTCGTTGATCGTGCCGGCGATCACCCGATCGATCTGCCGGCTGCCGTTGCCGACGAGCCTGATCCCGAAGGTGCCGCCAATCGAAGCGAGGCTCACCTCAACCGAACATCTCCAGCACATGATGCGAGCCGGCGATCATCAACACACCGGCAACAAACGGCAAGCCGCATTCCAGCGTGACGACGCGCGCACGCCAGCGGCCCAGCAGATGCGCCGATTGCCCCAGCGCCACATACAGCATCGCCGCAGCCGCCAGGGCCAATGCCACCGGCAGCGCCGGGCGGATGGTCTCGGCTGACCACCAGGCCAGTGTGCCGCCGATCACGGTGCCCATGCCCGCGCACGCCGTCAGCGCCAACGCCAGCGTGGGCCGGCAGCCGGCGCGCACCAGCAGCGTCACGGTGGCGATGCGCCGAGGCACCTCGTGGATCGCCACGGCCATCGTCGCCACGGCGCCCGGCACCACACCCACGGTCAGCGCGGCGACGATCAGCGCACCGTCGACGAGGCTGTGCACGAAGTCGCCCACCAGCAGCAGCTCCGCGCCGCGCGCCTTTGGCACGGCCTCGTCATCGTGAGTGTGCTTGTGGTGGGCCTGCGAGGCGAGGCGCACCAGCGGGAGGTGATGGCAGGCGCAGGCGCGGTCGAACAGGCGGCTGGCCAGCAGCGCGGCGGCAAACAGGCCCAGCACCGCGGCCAGGTTGCCGGTGGCCTCCCACAGATGCGGCAGCAGATCGAGCAGCACGGCCCCGAGAAGCACGCCCACCGCAAAGCTGAGCAGGCGCGGGCCGGAGGCATCGGCGCGGCGCCGGTGCACAACGAGCGCCGCTGCGCCGAGACCTGCGGCGTTGGCCAGAACACAGGCGGTCAAGACAACATCAAGGCCGATCAGCATCGCTCATCGTAGGCCGCGCCCCACGGCGCCGAATCCCCCGGCTGCGGGAATCGGCTTCACCCGATCGGGTGAGCGGGCCTCACCCGATCGGATGAGAGCGATCTCATCCGCGCGGAGGAGACACGCAGCGCCAGCGCGCCGCTGGCCGGCGCCATGGGTTGCTGCCTGACGCTATTGCAGCGTGGGGCACACCCGCGCGTGCAGGTGGACGAGATCCATCTGGCCGTGGGTGTCGGTTTTCTGGAAGATCTGCTTCAGGTGGCTGCGCACGGTGTTTTCGGACACGTTGAGCGAATGCGCGATCGTTGCCAGTGGCTGGCCGGCAAACACCAGCGAGCTGACCTTGGCCTGCGCGGCGGTGAGCTCGTACTGGCGTGCAAACGCGCACGAGGCGGGATCGTGCAGCGCGTGGCCGCCCCGCACGGTAACGATCGCCAGGCCACGGCGTACACCGGCTTCGCGCATGAAGACCTGGCCCGCCGCGCGCACCACCGCCACCACCGGCGGCGTGGGTGGCGTGCAGGCGAGCGTTACCACGCTCGGCGAGGAGGCAGCCTGCGCGCTATCGCTGCGGGCCACGCGGGCGATTGTTTCGCGCAGCAGGCGCTGGTCGCCCGGGCTGGCGGCAACGAGGCGGGTGCCGTCGAGGCGCAGACCGATGCGCTGATCGAGCAGGTGGCCCGCCGCCGGATTGCGATAGATCGGCTCGGCATCGGCGGTGACCAGGATCACCGGGTTGGCGTCGTGGTCGGTCAGCGAGAGCAGCGCGCGCGACAGGTCGTCGGCCTCCTGCCAACGCCACTGGCTCTCCAGCGAAAACGCGATGTGATCGAGCAGAAATTCCAGCTCCGCCTTCTCGTGTGCGGAAAAAGCACCTTGGTCTTCGGCGCGATAGGCGGAAAGGAAATGCGCCCCGCACGCACGCTGGGCGACGACGCCGCACAGGCGGTGCAGCAGGCCACGCGGCTGGAGAAAGCCGCGGTAGAAATCGGTGCGGCGCAGATCGCTGTGGCTGATCAGCTCGTCGCCGGTCATCACCCGCCCGGGTATGTAGTCTTCACTCGACAGGAACCAGGGGTTGCGCGCCGAATAGGCCGCCATATCCTGGCTGAAACGCTGGTTGTCGGGCGATTCGAACAGGGCCGAATCCGAGCCGGTGGTGAACTCATGATGCCCGAGCGTGACGACGCTGGCATCGAGGTACTGGCGCAGTTGCTCCAGCACGCCCGGCCACGCATCGGCCCTCACGCTTGCGGCATGGATCGCACGCACCAGCGACGGGGCAGATGGGGGGGGCAGCGATATCGCTGAGGAGGAGATTTCTATGTGGTGATCCGTCATTGCCGTTGATTCAATGCCGCCTGCGCCAACGAGCTTGCAAGGATTTTCCTCCTCATTGCGCCACTGTCAATCGGGTACCCTCGGTGCACAGGGCTGCGGAGCCCGATGGAGTGACCCGGGCGATGCTTCGAGTCAGGCGCGAATACCAGTCATGGGTGGCCAACGAGTCGCTCGAAGACTATGCCTTGCGCTACGCGGCGAGTTCGTACCGCCGCTGGACGCCCGGTGTGGTGGCCAACACCGCGATCGGCGGCATTTCTTTTCTCGCGCTCGAAGCCATCGGCGCCAGCATCACGCTGAGCTACGGATTCCAGAACGCCATGGCGGCGGTGCTGATCGTTTCGCTGGTGATCTTTCTGGTGAGCCTGCCGATCGCGTACTGGTGCAGCGTGGCCAACGTCGATATCGACCTGCTCACCCGGGGCGCCGGCTTCGGCTATGTCGGCTCCACCATCACCTCGCTGATCTACGCCTCGTTCACTTTCATCTTCTTCGCCATCGAAACCGCCATCTGGGCGCAGGCACTGCAGCTGGCCATCGGCCTGAACCTGGTGGTGGGCTACCTCGTGTGCTCGTTGGTGATCATCCCGATCGTCTTCTTCGGCGTCACCTCGATCAACAAGCTGCAGGCCTGGACACAGCCGTTCTGGATCGTGATGCTGGTGGCACCGTTCGGTTTCATCCTGTTCAAGGATCCGGGGCTGCTGCAGGCGTGGGCGGAGTTTGGTGGTCGTGCTGGCGACGGCGTGGGCGGGGGCGTGGGCGGGGGATTCAACCTGCTGCTGTTCGGCGCCGCATCGGGTGTGCTGTTCTCGCTGGTGGCGCAGATCGGCGAACAGGCCGACTATCTTCGCTTCCTGCCCGACCGCACCCCCGAGAACCGGCGCGCCTGGTGGACGGCGATGCTGATGTCGGGCCCGGGCTGGATCATCATCGGCGCGCTCAAGATCAGCGCCGGCAGCCTGCTGGCGGTATTGGCGCTGCGCATGGGCAGCACTTCGGCGCATGCGATGGAGCCGATCCACATGTTCGTGCATGCCTACCAGCGTGTGGTGGACGACCCCGTGCTGGCGCTGGCGCTGGCCACGGTGTTTGTCACCGTGTCGCAGATCAAGATCAATGTCACCAACGCCTACAGCGGATCGCTGGCGTGGTCGAACTGCTTTGTGCGGCTGGCGCACTACCACCCGGGGCGCGTGGTGTGGCTGGTGTTCAACGTGGTGATCGCGCTGCTGCTGTCGCTGCTGGGGATCTTCGAGACGCTGCAAGCGGTGCTGTCTGTCTACTCCACGGTGGCAATCGCCTGGATCGGCGCGCTCGTGGCCGATCTCGTGGTGCTCAAGCGCACCGGCATCAGCCCGCCGTACATCGAGTTCAAGCGTGCGCACCTGCACAACTTCAATCCGGTGGGTTGCGGCGCCACCGTCATCGCCTCGGCGGTGGCGATCCTGGCCTACGCCGGTGTGTTTGGCGAAACTGCGCAGGCATTTTTCGGATTCATCGCGCTGGCGGTGGCGTTTGTCTCGGCAATCATCATCGCCTACGCCACGGGCGGCCGCTACTACATCGCGCGGCCTGACCAAACCTACCGCTGCAAGCCCGGGCACGTGCTGGTGGAATGCTGCATCTGCGAGCGTGAATACGAGGCGCCCGACATGGCGCACTGCCCTTTTTACCGCGGGCCGATGTGCTCGCTGTGCTGCGGGCTGGAGCTGCACTGCCACGATTTCTGCAAGCGGCCGGCGCCACTGCAGGGCGAGGCGCCGGAGCTCAACCTGGCCGGGCTGCGCTTTCGGCCGCATGTGCTGCGCCGCGTCGGCCGCTTCCTGGGGCTGCTGGCCGTGGCGGCCGCGCTGCTCGGGGCGGCCTTTGCATTGACATACCGCTTCATGGATCTGCACGATGCGGCGGTGGATTCCAACCAGGTCAACGTGATGCTGCGGCTGTATGTGGCCACGCTGGTGGTGGCGTCGATGGGCATCTGGTGGATCGTGCTGTCGCACGAGGGCCAGGAGCAATCGGAGCGAGAGCTGCTGGGATCGATGCACCACCTCGAACAAACGCGCAGGAACCTGGTCGAATCCGAAAAACTGGCCTCGCTCGGCGGGCTGGTGGCCGGTGTGGCGCATGAGATCAACACGCCGGTGGGCATTGCGGTGAGCACGGCCTCGTTCCTCAGCGACCGAACACTCTCCGCGCAGGCGCTGGTGAAGGAGGGCGGGTTCGACACCGCGGCGCAGGAGCGGTTCTTGCACGATGCCGGCGAGTCGGCGCGCTTGCTGCTCTCCAACGCCAGGCGGGTGGCGCAACTGGTGCTGAACTTCAAGCAGCTCGCGGTGGACCGGATCAGCGAACCCCGGCACCGCTTCGACCTGCGCCAGCACTTGGACGAAATCATCCTCGACCTGCGGCCCAGGCTGGAAGAAGCGGGCGTCGAGGTGAGCATCGATGTGGCGCTGCGCATCGAGATGGACAGCTACCCGGTATCGCTGGCCCAGGTGGTGACCAACCTGGCGATCAATTCGCTGCAGCATGCGTTTACGCCGGGGCGTGCGGGGCGCATCACGGTGCGTGCGGCACTGCGCGACGATGACGAAGTGCGCATCGATTACAGCGACGACGGCCGCGGCATCGATCCCGCGCTGGAGGGCCGGGTCTTCGAGCCCTTTTTCACCACCAACCGCCTGCTCGGCGGCAGCGGCCTGGGCCTGTATATCGTCAACCAGATCATCACGCGGCAGCTCGACGGCTCGATCGTGCTGGAGGCCGGCGCCGGGCGTGGCGCGCGCTTCGTGATGCATTTTCCGAGGGTGGCCCGGCATTCGCCCAATGTGGGCCAGATCCTGGCCGCCTTGCCGAGGACGCGCGCTGATGAATCCTGATCCCCACCACAACGGCGAATCGGCACGATGGAAGGTGCTGCTGGTCGATGACGAACCCGCTGTGCACGAGATGTCGCGGCTGATCCTCGCCGGCCTCAGCTTCGAAGGGCGGGAGATCGACCTGCTCAGCGCCAGCTCCGCCGCACAGGCGCGCGACATCCTGGCCGCCGACCACGATGTGGCGCTGGTTCTGCTCGATGTGGTGATGGAAACCGACGACGCCGGCATCGCCCTGGTGCAGCACATCCGCGAGCAGTTGCGCAACACCGACATCCAGATCGTGCTGCGCACCGGCCAGCCCGGCATGGCGCCGGAGCGCGATGTGGTGCTGCGCTACGAGATCAACGGCTACTTCCTGAAGACCGACATCACCGCGCAGCGCCTGCACTCCATCGTCGTCTCGGCGCTCAGAAGCTATCGCTACACCCGTTCGCTGCGGGCCGAACTGGCGCGCGGGGTGCCGCGTGTCGCGCCCCAGGAGCCCGATGCGGCGCGCCGCGCGCTGGCGATCGAACTGGCGCGCACACCGGCGGGTGAGACGGTACTGATGCAGGCGCAACCCGAGATCGTGCTCGCCTCGAACCAGGTGACCGGCATCGAGCTGGTGCCCCAGTGGAAAACCTCTTTCGGCCTCCTGCCGGCCACGCGTGTGAGCGATGCCTTGACCGCAGGCCCGGTGAGGAGCGCCATCGTGCGCTGGATGCTGGCCCAGGCCTGCTTCTGGGCACGCTCCTGGCGTGCGAGCGCCGGAGCCGCGGTGAAGGTGTCGATACCCGTGGTTGGCGACAGCCTCGACGATTGCGACACGCTCGAAGCGATCACCGAGGCGGTGCGCGACGCCGGCCTGGCGCCCGGCACGCTCGATCTGCTGGTGAGCGAGGCCACCTTGCTCAATGGCCACCCCGACAGGCGCGCCGCCGTGGCCGCGCTGCGCGCGATCGGGGTGACGTTCACGCTGGTGGACTTTGGTGCGCAGACGATATCGCTGCAACGCCTCAATCAGCTCATCCCCGATCGCCTGAAGATTCATCGCCTCTTCGTGCGCGGCGTGGTGAATGATCCCGAGCGCATGGCGCTGGCGCGATCGCTGATTGCCCTGGCTCAAACGCTCAACATCGTGGCCCTTGCCGACGGCATCTCATCCGACAGCGATGCGCAGTTCTTCAAATGGGAGGGTTGCGATCTGGGGCAGGGCGATGCGCTGGCTCCGGCCTGCACGCTTGCCGATGTGGCCGATTTCCTGCAGCATGGGGCGCGATCCGCCCACTGAACCCGGATGCACCGCGGGCTGCCCCAGGCTTCGGTGAGGGAAAGTCAGGCGCCGTGTGAATGCGAGCAGCCGAGCCCGCAGGCCATCCGCCAGGGTACGCGGGCCTGGTCGCCACGGGGGCGCGCTGCCTGGCCGTTGGATTCGTTGCCAGCGAGAAACGGCGCCGAGAGCCTCCTTTCGGAGGCCTCGCCGCATACCGGGCAAGCCTGCGCCTGGGCTGATTCCTTCATCGGTCGAATCTCTCGAA
>JANMAS010000534.1:0-14278 GCA_031359975.1 Burkholderiales bacterium | reverse complement strand
GCGGTGCTCGAAGGCCGTGTCGGCCGCTTGAACGTGACCGGCGCGCGCTACCACTCACCGGGCTTCATCCGCAAGCAGGTGAGTGAGCTGGCCGAAGGCACGGTGCCGGATTTCAACCGCGTGCAGCAGCAGCTCGTGCCGATCAATCGCACCGAAGAGCGCCGTGTGCAGCCGGTGCTCAAGCCGGGCCGTGTGCCGGGCACGGTGGATGTGGATCTGCAGGTGGACGACAAGCTGCCGCTGACCGGCAACATCGAGCTGAACAACGACCATGGCCGCGACACCCGGCCCTGGCGCCTCTCGGGCACGGTGCGCTGGGGCAACCTGTTCCAGCGCGACCATGCCCTCGCGCTCACCGCCATCGGCGTGCCCGAGGAGCCCTCGCAATCGCGGGTGATCGTGGCCAACTACAGCGTGCCGCTGGCCAGCGGCGCCACCTTCACCGCCGTGGCGGTGAGCACTGACAGCTCCGTGGAAAGCCTGGGCGGCACGGTGGCATTGGGCAACGGCAACACGCTGGGCCTGCGATGGTCAACCCCCTTCGGCAGCTCGGCCTCGAACGTGCACACGCTCACCGCCGGCATCGATTTCAAGGATCTGCGCGAACAGGTGAACTTTGGCGACGAGTCGATCAAGACGCCGGTGCGCTACCTGCCGATGCAACTGGCCTACCAGGGCAATTTCACCGATGGCGATGTGCGCCAGCAATTGGGGCTGACGTTTTTGTGGTCGTTCCGGCAGATCCTGCGTCGGCAGGTGGCATGCCCCACCGCCGATGGCCGCACCGAGCAGGCGGATCAGTTTGCGTGCAAGCGCAGCGGGGCCGACGGCGGCTTTGCGGTGCTGCGGGCGGATTGGCGCCACCAGCGGCCGCTGGGGCCGTTGGCGTTGTCGTGGCGTGTCTCGGCGCAAGGCGCATCGCAGCCGCTGATCAGCGCCGAGCAGTTTGCGCTGGGTGGTTCGCAATCGGTGCGCGGCTACCTCGACAGCGACGCGGCCGGTGACTACGGCCTGCTGGGCTCGGTGGAGCTCGCCTCGCCCAACCTGGCGCGCTGGGCAGGCTTCGATGCCGGGCAGCTCACCACCTTGGCCTTTGTGGATGCCGCGCGCGCCCACACGCTCCAGGCCCTCGCGGGCCAGCAAGCCCGCACGCCCTTGCTCGGCGCGGGCGTGGGCCTGCGCTTGTCCTTGCCTTCCGGGCTGGATGCCGCGTTTGACGTGGCGCGTGCCTTCAGGCCCTCCCCCGCTTCTCCGGATGGCAGCCACCGTGTGCATGTGCGCATCGGCATGCGCCTGTGAACTCATCTATCCGATCGGCCGACAACATGACCAGGATTTCCCGTTCCACCACGCACCGTGGCCCACCCAGC
Source organism: Burkholderiales bacterium (assembly GCA_031359975.1). Taxonomy (GTDB): domain Bacteria; phylum Pseudomonadota; class Gammaproteobacteria; order Burkholderiales; family Burkholderiaceae_C; genus JANMAS01. Next base: position 12,908 of record JANMAS010000534.1, on the reverse strand, counting down.
GCGTTGAGGCCGCTCGTCGTGGCCCTGGCGGCCGCGCTGCCGTTGTGCCTGCTGGCGCAATCGCGCGTGCCGGTGATCGCCGCGCCGCCGGTCAAGACGGTGCCGGTGCCGTCGGCCTCGTGGCGGGTGTATGGCAGCGGCGCCGCGGCGCCGGTCAACACCCCCAATGCCCAGGGCGGCGTCGACCAGAAGATCCGGCAGGACAGCACCAAGGCCATCTACCAATGGGGCAGCTTCGACATCGGCGCCAGCAGCAGCGTCACCTTCGACATGAAGGCCGCCGGCAGCAGCGCCTTGAACCGGGTGATCGGCAGCACCGCGCCGAGCCGCATCTTCGGCAAGCTCAGCGCCACCAACGGCGGTGAGGTCTACCTGATCAACGGCAACGGCATCCTGTTCGGCAAATCGGCGCAGGTGAACCTCGGCTCGTTGGTGGCTTCGACGCTGAATGTATCGGACGACGAGTTCAAGAGCGGCCTGGTGAATGCCATCACCGGCAACGACGCGGCGTTTCGATACGAAGGCCTGGAAGCCGACTTCGTCGACGAGCGCAACTTCGTGCGGGTGGACGAAGGCGCCGACATCCGCACCACGGCGGGTGGCCGTGTGTTCCTGTTTGCCAAGCGGGTGGAAAACGCCGGCCAGATCACCACGCCGGGCGGCCAGGTGGTGCTGGGCGCCGGCGGCAAGGTGTACCTGGCGCTGCCCAATGCCGAGGGCTTCGACGAGCTGTATGCATCGGAATCCAATCCCGCCATCCCCGTGCTGCGTGGCCTGGTGGTGGAGGTGGGCAGTGCGTTTGGCGCCAACGGCAGCGCGGTCAATGAGGTGAGCGGCGCCATCGCCACGCCGCGCGGCAACATCACCATCGTGGGCATGGCGGTGAACCAGCTCGGCCGCCTCAGCGCCACCACCAGCGTGGCGGAAAACGGCTCGATCATCCTGCGCGCACAGGGCCAGGCCAATCCGGCCGCCACCTTCAACAAAACCGCACAAGCCGCCGGTGCGCTGCAGATCGGCGCCGGCAGCGTGATCGAGATCCTGCCGGACGACACGCCCGGGGCCGACGGCAAGGCCCTCACCTCCACCGACACCGCCGGCTTCATCCCATCGAGCATCGATATCGCCGGCCGCACCGTGCGCCTGTTCGAGAACAGCCGCATCACCGCGCCCGGCGCCGATGTGGACATCCGCGCCGAGGCGCGCCCGCGCTATCTCGACGCCACGCCGTACCTCGAAGGCAACGGCGCCTCGCGCATCTCGATCGGCGCCAATGTGGTGATCGATGTGTCCGGCACCACCGATACGGTGATCGATGGCGCGCGCAATTTCGTCACCACCGAATTGCTCGGCAGCAACGATCTGAAAGACGCGCCGCTGCAAAAGGAGGGCTTGCTGTTTCGCAGCAAGGTCACGCTCGATACACGCGGCGGCTCGCCGATCCTCGGTGATCTCGCCGGCTATCGCGATGCCGAACAACGCACCGTGGGCGAACGGCTCGCCGAGGGCGGCAGCGTGTCGCTCGTCGCCCAGGGCGGCGTGGTGATGCGCGACACCGCGCGCATCGATGTGTCGGGAGGGCAACTGCGCTTCACCGAAGCGCAGGTGGCACCCACGCAGCTGATGGCCAGCGACGGCACGCTGGTCGACCTGAACCACGCACCCGCCGATCTCGTCTACACCCGCGCCTACAACCTGCAAAAGGCCAGCAACGCCGAGTACGACCGCTGGGGCCTGAAGGTGAACTACGGCGGCGTGCTGCCCAGCCGCACCGAGCTGGGTTACACCCAGGGCACCGACGCCGGGCGCATCAGCGTGATCGCGCCTACCGCGGTGCTCGATGGCACGTTCTCGGCGGGCACGATCCAAGGCGAGCGGCAGCAACGCGGCGAGGCTGACCAGGCCGTGGCGGGCACGCTGGCGCTGGGCGCCGCGCGCAACTTCGGCGATTTCGGCACCGGCACCTATGCCGGTGCGGTGCTGCGCGAGGTGATGGTGGGCGCCAGCCGCGCGCCGGTCGATCCCTCGTTCTGGGATGCGCCGATGAGCACCCCATTGCCGCAGCCCACCTACCTGTCGATCGATCAACTGCGTGAAGCGGGTTTTGGCCAGATCGACATCACGGCGCAAAACGATGTGCACATCGACGCGCAGGCCGGCTACGAGCTGCCCGATAACGGCCAGCTGCGGGTGCGATCGCAGGTCGGCACGGTGTCCCTGGCGGGCACGGTGCGCTCGGCCGGCTCGTCGGTGGAACTGCGCAGCCAGCTCGGCGCGGTGGATCTGGCCGCCGGCAGCACGATCGATGTGTCGGGCCGCTGGATCAACCAGCAACTCGGCGGCCCGACGAACACGTCGTCCATCGAAGGCGGATCGGTCACGCTGGCGGGTGTGGGCCGGGTGAATGTGGGCAGCGGTTCGCTGATCGATGTATCGGGCGGCGCGGCGGTTTCCACCTCCGGTGCGTTCGGTGGCGGCGATGCGGGCCGCATCACGATCGCAGCGCAACCCAGCAGCACCGGCGCGGCTTTCGACGAGCCGGCGCTGGTGCTGGGTGGGCGGCTGGAAGGCTATTCGTTGGCCGAGGGCGGATCGCTCTCCATCACCGCGCCCTCGGTGCGCATCGGCACGGCGAGCGCTGCGGCGTCTGTTGCCAATCCCGCCTCGCTGACGCTGGATCCCGCCTTCTTCCGCGAAGGCGGTTTTTCGAGTTATGCGGTCGATGGCAAGTTTTTCACCGATGTGGCGCCGGGCACGGTGATCACCGCGTCGCGCAATGTGTTTGTGGCGCCGATCCGGCCCGGCCTCATCGCCACCGGCACCGATCCGCGCGAGGCCATGGCGATCGGCCAGCCGCCGTTGGAGCTGCCGCGCACGGTGGATGTGTCGCTCGCGTCGTCGGGCGTGGGGGGCACGTTTGCGGGTGGCGCGCTCACCTTTGGCGAGGGTGCGGTGCTCCATACGCCGGCGGCATCGAGCGTGAAGCTTTCGGCTGGCAAGACATTGCAGTTCGACGGCGAGATCGTCGATCACGGTGGTGATGTGAGCCTGGTGGTGAGCACGCCCAACACGATCCAGCCATCGACCGTGAGTTACCTGTGGCTGGGCGATAGGAGCCGCATCGATGTCTCGGGTGTGGCGCTGATCGATCCGTTGATCACCACCGGCCTGGTGCGCGGCGAGGTGCTGGCTGGCGGCTCGGTCACGCTCAACGCCAATGGCGCCGAAGGCTCCCGCGCCAGCAGCCTGGTGTGGAAAGAAGGTAGCCAGATCGATGTGCGTGGTGCGCAGGCGGCGCTGGATGTGACGCAACTCACTGCCGCCGGGCTCGCCACCTCGCGCCAGCGGGTGGCCAGCGAAGGCGGCTCGCTCGCCATCCTCGGCAACAAGGATCTTCATCTCGATGGTCACCTGCAGGCGCAAGGCGGATCGGATGCAGTGGCGGGTGGTGCCTTGTCGGTCTCGCTCGCGCAATCGGTGCAGGAGCGCGACAACGCCGATGCATTCCCGGCACTGCGCCAGTTGTCGCTCACGCAGCAGCGTGTGCCCGGCGCCGCACCGGCCAGCACCAGCGACATCGCCGCATCGGGTGATCTGGCGGGCAGCGCCGGCATCTCGGCGCAACTGGTGCGCGAATCCGGCGTGGCCGACTTCAGCGTCCGCTCGCACGACCAGATCGTTTTCGATGGCCCGCTCGATCTGAGGGTGAGTCGTGAGCTGCGGCTCGATACCCGCGCCCTGGTGTCGGGCCGAACCGGCCCGGTGCAGCTTTCGGCCGCCACGGTGGTGCTCGCCAACGGCATCACCACCGACGAAGCCAAGCTCAACGGCGGCGAGCAGCGCGCGCTGCCCGTGGTGGCACCCGGCCCCACCGGATTGCGCATCGACGCTCAGAACGTGGTGCTCGACGGGCGGCTGGCGACACGCGGCTTCGGCAACCTGTTCATCACCTCGGCGGGCGACCTGCGCCTGCAAGGCGCCAATCCGGCGACAGGCGCGTTCGAAGGCGCCTTGTTGACCGCCGCCAACCTGCACCTGGATGCCGCCCGCATCTACCCGGCCACCGGCACCAGCTATCGCATCGAGGCGCCGGGCAAGTCCGTCGAGATTCTGGCCACCGCCGACAACACCGCCGGCAAGCCGATCTCCGCCGGTGGCAGCCTGATCATCGACGCCCAGACCATCCGGCAGGGTGGTGCCGTGTTTGCGCCGCATGGCCGTGTCGAGCTGCGTGCGCAGGCCGATCTCACGCTCGCCGCAGGCAGCATCACCTCGGTCTCCGGCGACGGCGTGATCGCTCCCTACGGGCAATTCACCGATCAGGACACCTGGTTTGCGCCCGACAACATCCAGCGCCTGCCAGGCTCCGGGCTCACCGCACCACCCTCGAAAAACGTGGTGCTCGAATCGGCGCTGGGCTCCGTGTCCACCGAGGCCGGATCCACCGTGGACCTGAGTGCCGGCGGCGAGATCCGCGCCACCCAGTTCGTGCCCGGGCCGGGCGGCTCCATCGATGTCTTCACCGGCGCCGACGGTGCGTATGCGATCGTGCCCGGCATCCAGGGACTGGCGCCCTACGACCGATCGCTGGCGACGACTGCGCCGGCGCTCGGACGCGAGATCGTCATCGGCGCAGGTGGCCCGGTGCCGGCCGGCCGCTACATGTTGCTGCCAGCACGTTACGCGCTGCTGCCCGGCGGTTTTCTCGTGAAACCCGATGTCGATGCCACTGGCGACGCGCTGGCTCTCGGGGCGGTGATCGCGCAGCCCAATGGCTCGTCGCTGGTGGGCGCGCGGCTGGCCGATGCCGGCACCGGCTTTGCGCAGGCCTTGAGCAGCACCTGGCGCATCACGCCTCTGGCGGTGGCGCGCCAATCGTCCGAGATTCGGGAGGCCAATGCCTCCACCTTCTTCAACGACCGGGCCACGCGCGCCGGTGAGGTGGCGCCGCGCCTGCCGGTGGATGCCGGCACGCTCACCATTGCCACACAAAGCGCCACGCTGGGCGGCGCCACGCTGTTCAACCGGCCCACCGACGTGCCGGCAGGCGCGGTGCCGGGCCGCGGTGGCGAGGTGCAGATTGCCGCAGACCGGATCCTCGTCACCGACCAGATCGTGCCGTCCGTGACCGGTGTGCTTGCGCTGCAAACAGCGCAGCTCAATGCGATGGGAGCCGATACGCTGCTGCTCGGCGCGCAGCGCGGCACGGCGATCGACAACGCGGTGCCGCTGCTGGTGCGCGCGTCGGATGTGGTGGTCGACAGCGCCGGCCTGGCACTGAGCGTGCCCGATCTCGTGATCGCCGCCAACGAACGGGTGCAGATCGGCGCGGGCACGGTGCTGCGTGCCAGCGCACCCAACCCCGGTCAGGGTGTGGAGGCCTATGCGATCACCGGTGACGGCGCCGCGCTGCGCCTGAGCGGCAGCCCGGGCGCAGCGCTGTTGCGCACCGGCGCGCAGCGGCTGATCGGTGAGCTGGTGGTCGATTCCGGCGTGGTGCTGGGCGCCGCCACCGGCACCCTGGTGCTCGATGCCACATCGCGCACAGCCATCGCCGCCGACAGCCGCCTCAACGCCGCCGACATCACCCTGACGGCCGCCCGCATGGTGGTGGGCCCGTCGGTGGTGCCCGATCCCGATGCGCTGGCCATCGGCCCCGCGCTCACCCGCCAACTCGGTGGTGCCGAGGCGGTGACGCTGCGCAGCTACGACGCGATCAACTTCAACGACGGCGCATCACTGAGCCTGGTCGATGGCGGCACGCTCACGCTCGATACGCCCCGCCTGCTGGCCGGCCGTGCCACGGAGGAGGGTGCGACGGTCGAAGCCGGGCACATCGTGCTGGCCAACAGCACCGGCACGGTGTCGGGCGGTCTGCTGGCGGGGCAGGGCAGATTGACCTTGCATGCGATCGCGCAGGACGCCGCGAGCGCCGAGGGTCCGACGGGCCGCATCGAACTCGGCAGCGGCGCAGTCGCCGTTGGCGGTGCGGCGCTGCACGCCATGGCCGACGCCCAGCTCGCTCTGGCCGGCACCTCCACCTTGCGCACCAGCGGCGATTTGCGCTTGAGCACGCCGGTCGTGTCTGCCACCGATTCGCGCGCCGATGCCACGCTGCTGGCCAGCGGCGTGCTCACGATCGATGGTTCGGCGGGCGTTGCCGGCCCAGGCCTTGCGGCTGCCCCGGTGGCCGGCGCTGCGCTGTCGATGAGTGGCCGCAGCGTGGACGTGTCAACGCACCTGGTCCTGCCCGCCGGTGTGGTGGTGATCGACGCGACGGGCACGTCGGCAGGCGACAACCTGCGATTCGCCACGGGTGCGCAAGTCGATACCTCGGGCCGCCGCATCGTGCTCGACGGCACAGCCGTCGATCTATCGGCCGGTCGCATCAGCGCCGCCGCGCAAGGGGGATCGGTGATCGTGGACAGCGGCGCGCTTCTGAACGTGTCGGCCTCCGGTGGCGGCGATGCCGGCCGCATCGAGCTGATCGCCGAGCAAGGCGCGGTGCAGCTCGATGGCGCCTTGCGCGGCAGCGCCGGTACAGCCGGTGGTGTGGGCGCGGCGCTGGCCATCGACAGCGCCACGGCGCTTGACCTGGCGCAGCTGTCGCGCTCGATCACCTCGGGCAGCAGGGCCGGCTTCGATGGCGAGATCGCGGTGCGCAACCGCGAAGGCGATCAGGTGGTGGCAGCCGATGTGGCCCTGAAGTCCGCGCTGATCCGTCTGCAGGCCGACGCGGGTGCCTTGCTCGTGCAAGGCCGCCTCGATGCCTCGGGTGATCGTGGCGGGCGGGTTGAACTGGCTGCGCGTGACGATCTCGTGCTGGCCGATGGCGCGCAGCTGCTGGCCGATGCCAACGTGGCAGGCCAGGCGGGTGGTCGGGTTTCGCTGGGCAGCACACAGGGCGAGATCGCCCTGCAACAGGGTTCGTTGATTGACGTGGGCGGCGCCGGGGGCGCTGGTGGACGCGTGCTGTTGCGTGCTGCCCGCGAAGGCGCCACGGGCAGCGTGGCGGGCGATGAGGTGCGCATCGCGGCGATCGAAGGCGAGGTGCGTGGCGCCTCGCGCATCAATGTCGAAGCGGTCAAGGTCTATCAGGCGCAGACGCTGGTGGCAGGCTACACGCCGATCGATGCGCCGCAACCGCTGGATGTGGCTCAGCTCGCCAGCGATGGCGAGGCTTTCCTGGGCGCGGATGGCGCGCGTGCGACCGGCATCGCGCAGCGGCTGGCGGCAGGTCGCGCGGCGGTGCAATCGCAGATCCGTGTGCATGCCGGCGCCGAAGTGCAATCCAGCGCCGACATCAGCTACCAGGGCTCCGCAGATTGGTTCTTGCCCGACGAGAGCGTCGGCTCCGCGGCGGCATCGCCGAATGCCGGCGACACCACGCTCACGCTGCGCGCTGCCGGCAACGTGCTGCTGCCGCGCAGCATCGGCTCCGGCTTCATGCAGCGCAGCTTTGGCGGCGGCGAGGTGCGTGGTGCAGAGCCGGCAAGCGACGATTCAGGTTCGATCCGCGTCGTCGCCGGCGCGGATCTGACCGCCGCCGCGCCACTGTCCACCGTGCGCGACGGCCTGGGCGATGTGCGCATCGGTCGCGCCGAAGTGGGCTTTCAACCGGTGGTTGCGGTGGCCACCACCACGGGCGATGTGCAGATCGCCGCCGCGCGTGACATCCTGATGCGCGATGGCCGCGCGATGGCCTACACCTACGGCGTGGGCAGCGGCGATCCCGCGGCGCAGGCTGCCGTGGATGCGATCGCCGCCGTACCGGCGTACCGCGGCGATGTGCCGGTGGGCGTGAATCTGCGCGAGGCGGTGATGCCCTTCCGCGAAGGTGGTGGTGATGTCTCGTTGACGGCAGGGCGCGATGTGATCGGCCGGCTCGGTGCGCCGCTGGATCCGGGCAGCTTTTCGGTGGAGCCGATCACGCTGTCGGATTGGCGCGTGATGCGCCACACCACCGATGCGCAGGGCGTGGAAACCGGCACCTGGTGGGCGATGTTGCCAGTGTCGTTCGATGGCTATCGGGAGTGGGCTGTGAGTGCCCGCCCGCGCGAGTTCATCCACGGCATCGCCACCTTCGGCGGCGGCGATGTGGCGGTGTCGGCGGGCCGTGACGTGACCAACCTCGGCGCATCGGCCGCCAGCAGCGGGCATTGGAGCCGCGGCGCCGGGCAGGCGCAGGCCAGCGTGCATCGTTACGGCGGCGGTGATGTGAGCGTGCAGGCGCGGCGCGATGTGGTGAACGGGCTGTTTTTCGGTGCCGGTGATTCGCTGCGCGTGGCGGCCGATCGCGATGTGCGTCGCCGTATCGACAACCCGGCACTCGGCCAGGCGGGCGCCGAGTTCAACTATGAAAACACCACCGTGACCGTGACGGCGCGGCGCGATATCGACATCAACGGCGTGCGTTCGGCATTTGGCACCGGCGGCCAATGGATGTGGGGCCTCGACGGCGACGCCAGCCTGCAGGTCACCGCCACCGGCGGCGCCGTGCGTGTGGCGCCGCCACAAGAGCCCAATCTGGACGGTGTGTACCTGGAGGCCAGCTCGCTGATCCCGGCGGCCACGCAGATCGCCGCGCCACAGGGTGCCTTGACGATCATCGGCGCCATCGCGCAGCAGCCGGTGGACGACGCCAGCCTGCGCCTGCTCGCGCAAGGTGATCTCACCATCGATGCCGACATCCGCGTCAACGCCACCCGCGGCAGCGATCGCGGCGTGGGTTATCTCGACGCCGGATCGCTCGCCACCAGCACCGACTTCTACAGCGGCATGGGTGAAGCGCTCGCCCTGCAGGCGCTTGCCGACCACGGTGAGCGACTGGACCGGAGCACACGCGTGCCGGTGCAAGTGGCCTCGTCGGAAGGCTCGGTGATCTTTTCGCCCACTCGGGGCAATCTCACTTCGGCACGCCCGGTGCGTGTGGTGGCCGGTGAGGATGTGCGGCTCACCCGCGCCGATGTGGGCATCAGTGCCCAGCATCAGGATGAGCAGTTCGATGCCGACACGCAGACCTGGCAGCCGGTGAGTGAACTGTCGCTGATCCAGGCCGGTGGTGACCTGAGCTTCATCGGCCGGCCGCGTATCAAGGTGGGGGGCAGCGGCGATCTGGTGGTGCTGGCGGGTGGCAACATCGATCTGGGAAGTGGCCTGGGCATCGTGGCCACCGGGAACACCGAAAACGCCACCGTGCTGCCCTCTGGCAGCGCGTCGCTCACGCTGGTGGCCGGCCTGCGTGCCGATGGGGTGGACTACGCGCTGGCGGTGCGCAAGGGGTTTCAAGCGCTCGGCGGCCTCGGGCTCACCGATCGCGCGGGTGATCTGTATGCGTTGCTGGATTCAACGCTGCCCACGGTGCCTCTGGGTGGCGCGGCTGCCAAGGCCTTCGATGCGGCCAGCCTTGACAGCCGCTTGCAGCAAGCGCGCGATCTGGTGGGTGCGTCCGCCTACGAGCGATCGATCGCCGCGTATGTGCGCGGCCTGCCGGGCAACGATCAGCTCACCGATGCGCAGGCGCTGGCCAAGTTCTCGAGCCTGGGCACGAGCCAGCGCGATCCGGCGCCCGGCATCGTGCTGGCCGATGCGTTTGCATTGCAGAATGCATCGCGGCGGGTGGCGTTTGTGGCCTCGGTCGCGCAAGCTGAAGGCAACGATGCCTATGGCGGCGCGCTCGGTGCCTACATGCAGCGGGTGACCGGCCAATCGTTGGCATTGGCCGATGCGGTGGCGGCCTTCGAGGCCTTGCCGCTGGCGCGCCAGGTGCCGCTGCTCAACCAGGTGCTGGTGGAGGATCTGCGCCGCAACGGGCGTGTGGCGGCGAGCACCGGCGGCGACGAAGCAGCCATCGCCTATGCCCGCGGCTACCGCGCCATCGATGCGCTGTTTCCGCTGGAGTCGCAAGCCGCGCGGCCGCAGGCATCGATCGGTCTGGCCAGCTCTCAGATCCGCACCTTGCAAGGAGGCGACATCACGCTGATGGCGCCCGGCGGCTCGGCCAACGCGGGCGAGACGTCGAGCCTGTCAGCCGCCGATCCGAGCAGCACCGGCATCGTGACCGTGGCCGGCGGCGATATCTCGGCGGTGGTGCGCGACGACTTTCTCGTCAACCGCTCGCGCGTGTTCTCGCTGGCGCAGGGCGACATCCTGCTGTGGTCGTCGAGCGGCGATATCGATGCCGGCCGCGGCGCCAAGACGGTGGTGGGCGCGCCCGCCCCGGTGCTGCGTCTCAATGCCGACGGCAAGCTCGAGCTCGACACCACCGGCTCCTTCACCGGCAGCGGCATCGCGGTGCTCGACAGCACCAGCGCGCTCGACCTGTATGCGCCGCAAGGCGCCATCGATGCCGGCGAAGCGGGCATCCGTGCCAGCGGCAATGCCTTCTTCGGCGCGCAGGTGGTGCGCGGCGCCGACAACCTGCAGATCGGCGGGGCGGCCACCGGCGCGCCCGTTGCGCCGCCCACGGTGGGCAACACCGCCGGCCTGGGCGGGGCCTCGCAAGACGCTGCCAATCGCGCCGCGGCCGGTGCCACCGACGACGAAGACGAACGCCGCAAGCGCCGCGCGCGGCGCACCTTGTTGCTCGAGTTTCTGGGCTTTGGCAGCCGTGGCTGACTTCGCCCCCCTCCCGATCTCCCCATCGATCCTCCAACGGACAGCGCTCATGATTCGTCAACTGTGCCTCGCCATCGCCATGCTGCTATCTGGCGCGCTGGCTTCCTCCAGCGCCCACGCCTGGTGGAACGCCGACTGGACCCACCGCACCCGCGTGGTCATCGACACCACCGACAAGGGCCTCGCGCTCGGCGAAGCGGTGATGGCGCCGGCCATCGCGGTGCGTCTGCATTCCGGCAATTTCGACTTCGCCGCCGCGAGCCCCGATGGCGGCGATATCCGTGTGGTGGGCCCTGATGACAAGACCGTGCTGCCGTTTGTGATCGAGCGCTTCGATACGGTGAACGAACTCGCGGTGCTGTGGGTGAAGCCTGCCGCGGTGCTGCCCGGCAGCGACAAGAACGAGTTTTTCGTCTACGCCGGCCATGCCAAGGCGCCGGCGCAGGCCGCCGGTACACCGGCTGTTTTTGGCGCTCCGAATCTGCTCGTGGCGCACTTCTCCGAAGCCAGTGGCCCGGCCTTCAACACGATCGGCGAAGTGCCCAGCGGCTCGCCTGCCACACGTGAGGTCAACGGCCTGCTCGCCGGCAGCTGGCTGGGCGGCGCCGATGCGGTGACATGGCCGGCGGCCGATACGCTGCGGGTGGCTGCGGGCGGCGCGCTCAGTGTGTCGATGTGGGTGAAGCCCGAGGCGGTGGAGCAGGGTGGCCTGCTCGCTTGGGGCGCGCTGCAAGTGAAGCTCGACAAGGGTACCGTGGCAGCCTCGTGGGGCGGTGCGGAGCTGCGTGGCGGCCTGCTGGCCGCGGGGGCGTGGTCGCATGTGGCGCTGAGCGTGTCGGGTGCGAGCGCACGGCTGTTCATCAACGGCAATCCGGTGGGTGAAGCGCAAGCGGCATTGCCGGCGATCGAGGGCGCGCTGTCTGTCGGCACCGGTTATCGCGGCCTCATCGACGAAGTGCAGGTGGCCGCCGAGGCGCGTGGTGCCGCGGCGATCAAACTCGCGGCGGCCTCGCAAGGCGCCGACAACGCCTTTTTGAGGGCCACGCGCGAAACGGGTGGCGAAGCCGAAGCAGGCGGCAGCACCAGCTACATGGGCGTGCTGGTGGGCAACCTCACCGCCGATGCCTGGGCGGTGATCGGCATCCTCGGCGTGATGTTCGTCATCGCGGTGTACGTGATGATCGAGAAGTCGATGGCGGTGGTGCGCATCGACCGCGGCAACCAGGCCTTTCTGCAGCGCTTTCGCAGCGATGGCGAGGTGGTGTTCAACACGGGCGCAGCCGCCGCGTTGGCTTCCGAACACTCGTCGCTGGAGCGCCTGCATCGCACCGGCCTGGCGGAGCTGAACAAACGCCGCAAGGGCAGCGATGCCTTGCTCTCGGGTGCCTCGTTCAATGCGGTGAAAGCGGTGCTCGATGCCGAGCTGGTGCGCGAGAGCCACACGCTCAATGCGCGCATGGTGCTGCTCACGATCGCCATCTCCGGTGGCCCGTTCCTCGGGTTGCTGGGCACGGTGGTCGGCGTGATGATCACCTTCGCCGCGATCGCCGCGGCGGGTGACGTGAACGTGAACGCGATCGCCCCCGGCATCGCCGCCGCGCTGCTGGCCACGGTGGCCGGCCTGGGCGTGGCGATCCCGGCGCTGTTTGGCTACAACTGGCTGGCTTCGCGCATCAAGAACATCTCGGCCGACATGCAGATCTTCGTCGACGAGTTCATCACCCGCGCCGCCGAAACCTTCGGCCAGCGTTGAGGCGAAGGGTTGCACCATGTCAGCCGATATCCGCGCCGAGAACGCGCCCTACGACGACATCAACATCACCCCGATGCTCGATCTCGCCTACGTGTTGCTGGTCACCTTCATCATCCTCACCACCGCCTCGGTGCAGGGCGTGAAGGTGGATTCGCCACGCACGCTGGCCGCCAACAACCTGGCCAAACCGCAGACGCGCGCGATCACCATCACCCGCGACGGCTCGGTCTATCTCGATGCCTATCCGGTGAGCCTGGCTGAACTATCCAACGGCCTTGCGCGCTTCAAGGCCGCCAACCCGGCGATGCCGCTGGTGTTGAAAGCCGATGCACAGACGCCCTACCAGAAGGTGACCGATGTGCTGGAGGTGGTGAAGAAGCTCGACATCACCGAAGTCGGCTTGGTGACGCAACGCATCGTCGAGAAGGAGTAGCCGGCATGAATTGCGCTTCTTCGCAGAGCCCGCGCGCCGGGCCGCCACGGGCCACGAAGGGGCCCCTTCGTGGCCCGACCGGGCTCATCCCCTCGGGGGATCGGC
>JANMAS010000530.1:0-1706 GCA_031359975.1 Burkholderiales bacterium | reverse complement strand
GTGGACAACGCCCCTTCGCCGCGATCGCGCAGGATGCCCAGGCCCGAGCCGGGCACCACACGCAGCACGTCTTCGTCGCCCTCGCGCACCAGGTCGTAGTCGCGCGTGCCGATGAGGGTGAAGTTGTCGTCCGCGATCCATTGCAGGAAGGCACGATCCTCGGCCAGATCGCCGGTGAGGCCGGGTGGCGGGGATTGCTCCAGCTCCACCAGCACATCGGCGATGCGCTGGCGCATCGGCTTCCAGTCTTCAGTGGCAGCGCGGGCATCGCTGAGCACGCGCATCAGGCCGTCATGCAGCTCGGCCAGGTGCTCGCGCGAGGTGCGGCGATCCACTTCCACGTGGATCAGGGATTCGAAGCGGCCCTCAGGCTCGTCGCGCTGGCGCGCCAGGCCGGTCATCAGGTTTTGCGCATCGCGGCGGATCTTCATCACCGGGTGAACGATCAGGTGCAGCGTGAGGCCCTGGCGGTTGGCCTCCATGGTGATCGAATCCACCAGGAAGGGCATGTCGTCGTTGACGAGCTCGATCACCGTGTGGGTGGATTGCCAGCCCTGCTCTTCGAGGCGGGGGTTGAACACCCTCAGCTTCGGCTCGCCGCTCTTGAAGGTGCGCGCGAAATGCCAGTGCGAAAGGGCCGCGCCGTACAGATCGGCCAACGCCCGCTCGGCCAGATCCTCGGCCGCCACCTGGGCGTAGTACTGGGTGGCAAATTCGGCTGCCTCGGTGGCCTGGGCGCCGGGCAATTTGGCGCGGATCATGTCGGCGAGGAGCCGGATCACGTCGGCGGCGGTGGATTCGACCGGGGGCTTGAGGATGTCTGGCGCGTTCATGTGAGTGTCTCCTTCGCTTGCGTGTTATCGCCGCGGGCGAGGCCACTTGTGATGGCCAGCCGGGCTCATGTGGGGTGTCGGTTCAGACCGGATGGGTCAACCGCGTAGCTTACGACTGCTTTGTGTCGTGCTGGCCACGGGCAGGCCCCTACGGGATGGTCAGAGCAGCTTCAAGATCAGTGGCAGCAGCAGCGGCAACAGCAGCGCGGTGGCGATGCCGTTCAGGCCCATCGCCAGGGCGGCGAAGGCCCCTGCGGTTTCGTTCACCTGGATGGCCCGCGCGGTGCCGATGGCGTGCGCGGTGATGCCCACTGCGAAGCCGCGCACGGCGGGATCCTTGATGCGCAGCAGGTTCAGCAGCGCGGTGGCCATGATGGCGCCTGAGATGCCGGTGATGGCCACCGCCACGGCGGCCAGCGAGGGCAGGCCGCCGATCTGCTGCGCCACGCTCATCGCGATCGGCATCGTGGCCGATTTGGGCGCCAGCGACAGCATCGTTTCGCGCGAGGCGCCAAACATCCAGGCAATGCCCATCGCCGAGCCGATGGCGGTGGTCGAACCCACCACCAGGGCCACGGAAATCGGCAGCCACATGCGCTTGAGACGGTCAAATTGGCTGACCAGCGGAATCGCCAGCGCCACCGTGGCCGGGCCGATGAGGAAGTGCACGAACTTCGCACCGTCGAAATACGTGGGGTAGGGCGTGTCGGTGATCAGCAGCACGGTGATGATCATCGCCACCGCCAGCATCACCGGGTTGAGAAACGGATTCATGCCGCTGCGCCGATACAGCCACACGGCGCCAAAGTAGGCCAGCAGCGTGAGCGAGAGCCACAGCAGCGGCGAGCTGGCCAGGAAAACCCAGATCTCGAA
>JANMAS010000526.1:0-9096 GCA_031359975.1 Burkholderiales bacterium | reverse complement strand
GTTCCTGAGCTTTGACGACGGCCCGACCGGCGCGATCCTGCTCGACAATGCCGACTGGCTCGACGCGCTCGATTATGTCCCGTTCCTGCGCGACATCGGCCCGCATTTCACCATCAACCGCATGTTGACCTTCGACTCGGTCAAGCTCCGCCTTGACCGCGAACATACGAGTTGGCGCTCCATGCCACCAACGACCTGCACCTGCTGCGCTCGCTGCCGCGCGACCAGGCCGCGCAGTACATCAACGGCCGGGCTTACCTGTTCCACCGGCTGTGCCTGTGCGGCCAACCCGTCAAGGTGGGCAGCGGCACGATCCAGCCCGACGGCAGCTTCAACATCTGCTGGCTCGAACCCCTGCGGCTGTTGCAACCCAACTGCTACGAGCAGTACGCCTACGTCGTCAAGCAGACGATCGGCGGCAGCACCACCACGATCTACGACGGTCTCGCCGCCGGCGCCTGGTTTGCTGCCGGAGACAACCCGGTGCTGACGTCCTACAGCGGACTCGCCTTCACCTGCAATGAAACCGGAACGGGCGACGGCAACGCGTATGTGTTCCTCGATCTGATCGGCGACACCGAAAGCCACGAACTGACGACACCTGCGTCCACCGGCTGGGACCGCGTCGCGGCGCCTGGGCTGACCTCCGGTCTTCTGTTCCCGAACCCGGGCCCGTCGGGCCACCTGCGCAACCTGGGCGACGGCGTGGAACTGGCGTTCACCTTCAGCCTGGGCATGCGTGATGCGTCGGTCGGCGCACAGTACTACCGGCTCAGCATCTCCAGGGCCGACGCGAGCGGCGCGCCGATCGGCACGCGCTACTACTACGGCGAGGGCCTGGCGTGGCAGAAGGTGGTCGGCCTGGACATCGTGCCGGAGTCGCTCGGCCCGGTGGCACCGGCGCTGGTGGGCGGCGAGTTGAATCTCTACCGCATCCCTTACAGCGACGAACCCTGGGTGGGCTCGGTGCGCTACCACGCGCTGATCAACACGCTCAGCAACGCGGTCGGCTTCGATCTGAACTTTCCGCCAGCCTCCGACGTGCTCAGCGATGCCGTCAACCACCTGGTCACCCTGGAAGTATTCAATGCAGCCGGCGAGCGCCTGCGTCCGCTCGGAACGCCGGCATCCGGCCAGACCGGCACCGAAGTGGCCAGGCCGTTCAACTTCCGCCGCTGGTTCCAGCCCGGCGGCAGCGTTGGCGACGACACCGTCGTGGTGCCCTTCGCCGCGCTGACGCACCTCTTCTGCTGGGACAACCGGCCCCCCGTGGCCAATATCGAGCGCCTGGTGATGGACAGCACGGCATCGAACGAGAAATGCCAGTTTCTGGAGGGGACAGGTAATTCGCAGTTCGCCATCGAGTACCGCGCCTATGTGGCCGAACAGCGCTTCCAGTTCGGTCACGGCATCGGTTGGCTTCGCGGCCTGAACCACTCGGCCGACAACGGCGGCGAAGGCACGCTGACAACGCCGCTGAGCCCGACCAACGTGGGCGAGCCCCCGGCGGCGGCGGTCAACAGCGGCAGCAACAGCTTCGAGCTGATGCTGACCGAAATCGATCCGCCCTACCCGTCAACGCCGATGAACACGCGCAGGGTGCTGCAACGCTGCTCGTTCGCGGTCACGCTGACGACCTATGCCAAGACGACCAACGGAGCCAATCTCGGCTACTACCACTACGACCAGGAGACTGCGGCTTTCGCCCTGGCGATCGGCGCGAACGATGGGCCGTAGCGCAGCCGGCGGCGCGGCGCCATGAGCGGCGACACCGACTTCTGGCCGAAGCTGGTGCTGGCCGTCCTCGCCACTTGGCGCGTCACGCACCTGCTGGCGCGCGAGGACGGCCCGCTCGACCTGATCACCCGCGCGCGGGCGGCGCTGGGCGACGGGCCGTGGGGCCGCATGATCGACTGCTTCAACTGCCTGAGCCTGTGGGTTGCCGCGCCGATCACGCTGTGGGTGACGACGAAGCCGCTCGATGCGGTGCTGGTCTGGCTGGCGTTGTCGGGTGCGGCGTGCCTTTGCGACCGCATCAACCAGCCGGAGGTGGTGGTGCAGGCGTTTCCCGAATCGACACAAGGAGAAGATGATGGCGTGTTGCGGACAAAAGCGTAGTCAGGCGCAGATCGCCTCGCCGTCGGCGTTGCATACCGCCGGGCCGGCGCCGACAGGCTACGGCACGGTGGGGCATGTCTTCGCGCGGGGCGACGCGCCGGTTCGCGGCGTGCAGGCGCCAGCAGTCAACGCCCGCTCGGTGGTGTTGCGCTACCACGAACGGGTACGCATGGTGGTGCGCGGGCCGGTGACCGGGCATCACTATGCGTTCTCGGCCGAGCAGCCGGCGCAGGCTGTCGACGCACGCGTCGCCGAAGCGCTGCTGCGCACGCGCCGCTTCGTGCGCGGGTAAGGCCAGGCTGCGCAAGGCCAGGCCCATTGACGGCCCATTGGCGGTCCATTGGCAATCCCATCTAAGCAGACGCCAGCCGAAAAGCCGCCGCCATGGCATCCTGCTCCCGGGCGCGCACGCCAACGTGCGCTGCGATCGTCAGCGGCGCTCAACTGCTGGCCAAAGCTTGAGTCGGCGTCAGGCCGACTTCTTCAGGATTTCGGCCATGCGTTCGCCGATCAGCGCGCAGCTGGCCATCGTGGCGGCAGCCGGGATGCGCGGCATGATCGAACTGTCGGCAATGCGCAGGTTCTGGATGCCCCTGACGCGCAGCCTGCCGTCCACCACGGCTTCGTTGTCTTTGCCCATCCGGCAGGTGCCAACCTCGTGGAAATAGGTGGTTGCGCCATCGCGTGCGAACTCCTCGAGCTCCTGCCCGCTGAGCTTCTTGCCGGGCGCCACTTCGCGCTTGACGAAATCCCGCATCGCCGGGGAGTTGCCGATGTCGCGGGCAACCTGGATGCCGTACGCGAGCGCCTTCACGTCATCCGGGTGGCTGAGGAATCTGGCATCGACGATCGGCCTGTCTGCGGGATTCGCAGAGCGCAGTCGAATCGCGCCGCGACTCTTCGGCGCAACCAGTCCGGCGCACAACGCCCAACTCGTCGGCGGCGGCGCGTAGCGCTTGGCCACCACGTCGCTGGCATAGGGCAGTTCGATCTGCACCAGGTTGAGGTCGGGTGTCGCGAGCGTCGACTGGCTCTTCATGAAACCGGACGCATTTGCCGCGCTGTTGCGATGCGGGATGTGCTCCTTGGGCTCCCAGATGCATCCGCCGTGCAGCAGGTGATCCTGAAAGTTCTGGCCAACTTCGGGCGCATGCACCAGTGTCTTGATGGCATGTGAGCGCAGGTGGGCTTGATCGCCGATGCCGCTGAGCATCAGCAACTTCGGCGTGTTGATGCCGCCCGAGCAAACGATCACTTCCGACTTCGCCTCGATGAGTCTTGCGCCGCCCGGTGAGGCCAGTTCGACGCCGGTGGCGCGGGTTCCGACGAAGGTCAGCCGATCGACGTGCGTCTTCACCAGCAGCGTCACGTTCTTCCTGGCCAGCGCCGGATACAGATAGGCCCGGGCCATGCTCTGGCGTCGTCCGTCGCGGATGATCTGGTTCATCAGCGCAAACCCACCAGGGCCTTCCTCGCGCGCGCCGTTCAGGTCGTCGAGCACCGGCAGGCCCATCTCGCGGCACGCCGCCAGCATCGCCGGGGCGGCGGGGTGCGGGTTGGCGGCTGGCTGGCACCAGACCGGTCCGCCCTTGCCGCGATAGCGTGCGTCGGGTTTGCCTTGCCAGTTCTCCATGCGGCGGTAAATCGACAGGCCGTGTTCGTAGCCCCAATCCTTGTCACCACTCTCGGCCGCCCAATGTTCGAGGTCGTTCTTGAACGGTCGAGCCCAGATCGTGGCGTTGATGCTGCTGCCCCCGCCGACGACCTTGCCCATGTGCTCGGGGATGGCGCGATAGTTCGTGCCAGGCGATGCGATGGCGACGTCCTGCCAATCGCGTTCGGTGCCGAGGTTGGTGAACCAGATGCTCGGATCGAGTACCGAGGGAGCTGTGTCCCAGTCGCCCGCTTCGATGACCAGGATGCTGGCATCGGGGCTGGCCGCGGAGAGGCGCCCGACAAGCGCCGATCCAGCACTGCCCGTACCGACGACGACGTAGTCATAGGCGGCCTGGAGTTTCGCGGCGCGCTCGCTCTGGTTGGCTCGAATGGCGTCCAGTTCGTCGGCGAGTGCCTGCAATCCTGTCGTCGCAAGGCCGATGCTGGTCACGGCTCGGATGAAACCGCGACGCGTCAGGCGGCCCGTCAGCAAGGCATGCTCAAGGGACTGCAATGCCGTCCAACCGTCGTTGGCGTCTGAGGAAATGTTCTGGTTCATGAGTGTCTCCGTTCTGATGTTCCGAGGCCCGGTCGGGCGCACGGTGATCGTCAAAGGTGCCGCTACGGGTGCGATACCGGTTGGCGCAACGTTCAGTGATCAAGTGAACCGCATGCGGCCTGCGCGCTGGACAGGCATCACGATGCGTCTGGCTGGCTGGCCGGCGCAGCCTTGCGAAATGCCTCGATGCCGCCGCAGGCCTCGTCGATCGCGAGCACGTGCGGCCAACGCCCGATGTCGAGCTTGAAGCGACGCGCGCTTTCGACCTGTGGCACGAGGTACACGTCGGCCAGCGTCGGCGCGCCACCGAAGCAGAAGTTGCCGCGCTGCGTGTCGGCGGCCAGCAACGCCTCCAACGCGTCGAACCCTTCGGTGATCCAGCGTGCGCACCAGCGCTGCACGGCCGCCTCGTCGGCGCCGAAGTCATGGCGCAGCGCTTCGAGGATGCGTCGGTTGTTCACGGGATGCACATCGCAGCCAACGGTCGCCGCGAGAGCGCGCACCCGGGCACGAGCGTCCAGGCCCAACGGCAGCAACGCCGGTGTGGGATAGCGCTCTTCCAACCACTCGATGATGGCCGGCGACTGGATCAGCACACGCCCGCCGTCGGCCAGCGCCGGCACCAGGCCCTGCGGGTTGATTGCCCTGTACTCGGCGCCGAGATGCTGCTCGGTGCGCAGGTCGATCGGCACGTATTCGTAATCGAGGCCCTTCAGATTGAGGGCGATGCGCAGGCGGTGCGAGGTGCCACTGCGAAAGAAGTTGTAGAGCTTCATGGGTGATGCGCTTTCGAGGGGTTCATCGGAACGGCCGTGCCACGCTGGGGTTCTGGTGGTTGGCAGTTGCCGTTGTCTCAGTTGCCGATCTGCAGGCGATGCGCGTGGATCGCTTAGAAGATCGGCGCATCGCCGAAGCGGAAGAGATCGAGCTGCGATGTCGACGACGCCTTCGCCACGAACGGCGCCCACGACGGCACGACGAACATGTCGCCACGGGCCACGTCCCACTGCTTGTCGCCCACGATCACCACGCCGGTCCCGTCGAAGATCTGGTAGACGGACGATCCGGTCTCGCGGCGCGTCAACGTCTCGGCGCCAGCGCGAACGCGGTGCATCTCGGTGCGCATCGTGGGCAGCACGTCACCGCCGTTGGTCGGGTTCGTGAATCTCACCGCCGCGTGGCCGGGGCTGAGCGTGCACGGCTCGCCTTCGTCCTCGAGTTCAAGCTGTTCGGTCAACGCGCGGTCCGTATCAGCCCAGCGATAGGCCAGCAGCGGCGTTGCCGGCAGCGCACGGGTCTCCGACACCGGTCGCAACCCCGCATGCCCCCACAGGCGCTCGGAACGCGAGCGATCCGGCGTCGTCATCTCCCGAGCGCTGATGCGCTCTCGCCCCACCTCGAAGAACTGGCTCTCGGTGTAGTACGAAAAAGGGATGTCCAGGCCGTCGATCCAGGCCATCGGCTCGGTGGCGGCGTTGTGGTGCGCGTGCCAGTTCCATCCCGCCTGCGGCAGGAAGTCGCCGCGCGACATGCGCACCGCGTCGCCATTGACCACCGTCCACACACCTTCACCTTCGACGACGAAGCGGAAAGCGTGCTGTGTGTGGCGATGCTCGGGTGCGTTCTCGCCGGGCATCAGGTACTGGATCGCGGCCCACAAGGTTGGTGTGGCGTAGGGTTTGCCGCCGAGGGCTGGGTTGGCCAGCGCGATCGCACGCCGTTCACCGCCGCGGCCGACCGGCACGATCCGGCCTGCCTGCGCGGCGAGCTCTTTCAGCCGCTCCCAGCGCCACAGGTGCGCGGCCGCCTTCGATTGGGGATGCAGCGGCATCAGGTCGCCAATCTCGGTCCACAGCGGGACCAGCAGTTCCCGCTCGAAGCCGCGATAGAGCTGCTCCAGTTCGGGTGACGGATCGGGTTGTCCGGGTGCGGCGATGGCCTTCAACCGCACCGGCGAGGGGGTGACGTCGACGGTCATGGCCGCGCTCCTTTCCATCGTTGGTTACTCGGCGGCACCAATGTCGAGCGTGATCGTGCCGACGCCATCGATCCGGCCTTCGATCCGGTCCCCCGACACCACCGGGCCGACGCCTTCGGGCGTGCCGGTGAAGATCAGATCGCCCGGCTGCAGGTGGTAGAACTTGGAGAGATCGGCGATCAGTTCCGGGATGTTCCAGATCAGCTTCGACAGATCCGACGCCTGGCGCTGGGCACCGTTGACGTTCATCACGAGGGCCCCGCTGCTCAGCACGGTCTGGGGCATCGGCACGATCTCGGAGACGACGGACGACTCCTCGACGTCCTTGCCGAGATCCCACGGCCGGCCCTTTTCGCGGGCGATCAGCTGCAGGTCGCGACGGGTCATGTCCAGGCCGCACGCGTAGCCGTAGATCAGCTCGGGCGCCTGCGCTTCGCTGACACGAAACCCGGGCGCGCCGATCGCGAGCACCAGTTCCATCTCGTGCTGGAAGTCCTTCGTGCCGGGCGGGTAGGCGACGGTGGCGCCGGATTCGACAAGCGTCGAAGGCGCCTTGGTGAAGTAGAAAGGCACCTCGACCGACTTGTCGACCGGGCGGCCCATCTCGATGGCATGCGCGTGGTAGTTGCGGCCGACGAAGAACAGGCGGTGGATCGGATAGCGCTCACTGCGGCCGCGCACTGGCAACGAGAGGACGGGTGAAGGATTCCACAGGTAGGTGGTCGAGGTCATGTTGGCTCCGTTGAAAAGTGATTCTGAAAACTCAGGCGTGACGTGCCACTGACACGCGGTTCGGCGCATCGGGAAGCTCGGCAGTCGCGTTGTGGTGATGTGCCGACGCCGAACGGCGGTGATCGATGAGCAGCACCGCGATCATTCCGAGCACGGCCGGTATCGAGATCGCGATGAAGTTCTGCTGCAGCGGCAGCTTCATGCCGACGAGGATGCCGATGACGATAGGCGCCAGGATCGCGCCTGTGCGGCCGATGCCGAGCGCCAGGCCGAGGCCCGTCGAGCGGACCGCCATCGGATAGAACTGGCCGGTGTAGGCGTTGGCGACGATCTGGGTTCCGATCGTCGACGCGCCCGCCAGGCCGACGACGAAGAACAGCGCCGCGGTGGGCATCGGCTGGCCGAGCAAGGTGATCGAGACGGCCGCCAGGGCATACATCGCCGCGAGCACGAACTTGATGTGGAACTTGTCAGCGAGCCAACCACCGCCCACCGCACCGATCACCGCGCCGATGTTCAGCACCAGCACGAAGGTGAGCGCGGAACCCAGGCTGTAGCCTGCGCCGGCCATCAGCTTCGTGAGCCACGAGCTGAGTGCATACACCATGAACAGGCACATGAAGAAGGCCAGCCAGAGCATCACGGTGCTGAAGCCGCGGCCATCCTTGAAGAGCTGCTTGATCGGAGCGCTGCCGGCCTTGTCTTCGGCCGGCACCGTGAGTCGGTCGCTCGCGGCCGGCCGGTAGCTCGGCTCCAGCCTGGCGGCGATCACCTTCAGCTCGTCGTGCCGGCCCTTGGCGAGCAGGTATGGCATCGATTCGGGCATCGATTTGAGGATGAACGGAATCAGCAACACGGGCAGCCCGGCCGCGAAGAACACCGATGGCCAGCCGTAGGTTTCGATCAGCCCCTTGCCGAGAATCGCCGCGACGATGCCGCCCACCGCATAGCCGCTGAACATCAGCGTGACCAGGGTCGCGCGGATCTTCTTCGGCGCGTACTCCGTCATGTGCGCCACGACGTTGGGCATCACGCCACCGATGCCGAGGCCGGCCAGAAAGCGCACGACACTGAAGGCCACCGGGTCACGCGTCAAACCGGCCGCCGCGGTGAAGATGCTGAACAGCGCGATGCAGATGGCCATCGCCTTGCGGCGGCCGATCCTGTCGGCCAGGGTGCCGAGGAAGATGGCGCCGAACACCATGCCGAAGAGCGCCGAGCTGACCATGAAGCCGGCCCGGGTCGGATCGACACCGAGGTCTTTCATGATGGACGGCAGCGCGATGCCGACGACCGCCAGGTCATAGCCGTCGAAGATGATGATCAGCGCGCACCAGAACAGCACGAGCCCGTGAAAGCGGTTGAAGCGTGCCTCGTCGGCAAGCTTGTGGACGTCGATCTGTCGCATGGTGTTTGTCTCCTGGTGTTGTTGGGGTCGGCAAGCGCTGTCAGAGCTTCGCCATGGGCACTTGCACGTCGGCAAGTCGAGCGGGGTCGACCACCTTGCGCTGCTCGATCAGGCGCCGAGCGAAGCGCAGGTCGCGCGCCGCGTTCGGCCCGACGGCGGCGCGCACGACATCGCCGTCGAGGTAGAAGAGGATGAAGCTGTCGGACCCCGGCGTGCGGCGCTCGACGACGCGGTGCGCCAACGTCGGCATGCCGTAGATCTGCAGGTTCGTGTCGTATTGGTCCGACCAGAACCACGGCAGCGGCTGATGATCGACTGCCAGACCGAGCGCCGAGCGCGCCGCTGCGATGCCTTGTTCCTGGGCGTTCTGCCACGATTCGAGTCGCATGCGACGGCCCGCCCACGCGCAGTGCCAGGACGCCACGTCGCCCGCGGCGAAGATGTGTGGGTCGGACGTGCGGCACTGCGCGTCGACGACGACGCCGCCATCGCAGGCCAGGCCCGCCTCCCGCGCCAGCTCGTCGTTCGGGATCAGCCCGATGCCGACGACGACGGTGTCGCAGTCGAGCTCACGGCCATCGCTCAACATCACCGTCAGCGTGCCTTCCGCGTTGCGCGACAGCCTCTCGACACCCGCACCCAGGA
>JANMAS010000481.1:0-7052 GCA_031359975.1 Burkholderiales bacterium | reverse complement strand
CGCCGTCAACAACGCCGACTTCCGTCACGTAGTTGATCGTGTTGGTCGCGGTAATCCCGCCCGGGATGCCGTTGGCACCACCATCACATGCATCAAACGAGCCGGTATCCTGAAGGCACTGTGCAACCGCTTGCTTGTAGGTGTTCACGCCAGCCGCGGCACCAGCCACCTTCGTGCGCTGTTGGTAGTCCGCGTACTGCGGAATCGCGATCGCGGCCAAGATGCCGATGATGGCGACGACGATCATCAATTCGATAAGGGTGAAACCTTGTTGAACGCGCTTCATGAGAGGTGCCTCCTGGGCATGGTTGGATGAATGACGGATTCCTTAGTGCGAATGCCGTGCCAGCCCTTTTGCCGCGTTCGAATGTGAACTGATTCCCTCGGAGTGACAGTTCCCGTCACCCGGGTTCACCCTGCGGTGACGTTTTTTGTCAGCGCCGACAGGTTTTGTCAGGCGCGAGGCCTCAACCCAGATCGAAAACCTGCCCCACCTGCAGCGCGGCGATCGTGCGGCCGGTGGGCAGCGCGTGCACTTCGCGCATCACGGTGTCGAGCTCACCCGGTTTCACGTGGGTGAGATGCACGGCGGCCCGCGGCGGCGCCGAGAGCAACTCGGTGGCCAGTGACGAGGGGCACAGGTGCGCGCTCACCGCCGCCAGCTCGGATTCTTCTTCGCCGAACGCGGTTTCGATCACCAGATGAGCCACCTCCAGGCCGGCCAGATGCTCCCACAGCGCCGGGTTGGGGCCGGTATCGCCGGTGAACACCCAGGCGCCGGCGCTGGCGTGCACCGCATAGCCCACCGCCGGCACCGAATGCTCGGCGGGCAACACCTCGATGCGGCGATTGCCCAGCACCAGCTCGTCGCCCACCGCGATGGGCATCAGGCGCAGCACCGGTGATTCGGCGCTGGGCAGGCGGGTGAAATCGGGCCAGATGATGCCGTTGAAGATGTGGCGGCGCAGGGCGTCGAGCGTGGCGGGCAGGCCGTGCACCTGGATGGGTGGGCGGCGATGGCGGCGGCGTTTGCGGATCACGCTGTCGGCCAGCAGCGCCACACCCAGCACATGATCGAGGTGGGAATGGCTGAGCAGGATGTGATCGACCTGCGCCATCTCCTGCAAGCTGAGATCGCCCACGCCGGTGCCGGCGTCGATCAGCACATCGTGATCGAGCAGGAAGGCGGTGGTTCGGTTGCCGGCAGCGATGGCGCCGGAGCAACCGAGAACTCGGATTTTCATGAGGCAGGTGCGGACGGAACGATCTGAGGGGCGGGTTGGGGAGGCGATTCAGGCGGGCCGGCACTGGCGGCGCGATCGCGGGCAAGGCCCTCATCGATGCGTTTGGACATCGTTCGGGCCAGTGCGCGCAGCCGCGTCGGAAGCCCCGGCGCTTCCATCAGGGGCGTCAGGTGCTCGCGCGCCAGTTCCCAATGGTGCGAGCGCTCGGCGCCAAGTGCAAGTTCCCAATGTCGCAGAAGGTGAACTGACCACGCCGCCGTGTCGGACGCTGCCGAGACGATCGTGAAAAGCGTCACAGGCTTTTTGCGCCCTTTGACCCGCAGCCGATCCACCTCCACCCAGGTGCCCAGGTCGGCGATGTCGCCGCAGGCTTCGCGGGTGGTTTCGCCGACCAGCAGGTCGAGCCCGTATTGGCGGGTGAGCGCCTCGATGCGGGCGGCGATGTTCACCGCATCGCCCACCGCGGTGTAGCTGCGCCGCAGGTCGGAGCCCAGATCGCCCACACACACGGTGCCGCTGGCCAGGCCCACGCCCACGCCCACCTCGGGCAGGCCCCGTGCGCGCAGTTGCTCGTTGAGCGGGCCGGTGGCCTGCGCCATCGCCAGGGCGGCCGCCACGGCGTGGCGGGCGTGCTGGGGATCGTCGATCGGCGCGCCCCAGAAGGCCATCACCGCGTCGCCGATGAACTTGTCGAGCGTGCCGGCGTGGGCGCGCACCACCGCGCTCATGGCGGAAAGGTAGAGATTAATCAAGGTGCGCAGGGCCTGGGGCTCCAGCGTCTCGGCCATGGTGGTGAAGCCGCGCAGATCGCAAAACAGCAGTGTCAGCTCGCGGTTTTCGGCATGCATGTCGTGGCGCATGCCATCTGATGCCATCTTTTTCACCACCTCCGGCGGCACGTAGCTGCCGAACATCGAGGTGAGCGAGCGGCGCGCACGCCATTCGCGCACATAGCCCTCAGCCAGGCCGGAGGCGAACAGCAGCGTGCTGCCCAGCAGCGGCAAGGCCAGCGGCAGCACCCAGGCCGCCGCGCCGTAGGCCCACAGGTTGGACACCACCAAGGCGCCCACCAGCGTGGCAAAAGCCGCCACCGCCACCCCCGCCGACCCCAGCATCACCAGCGCCGTGGTGACCAGCAGCATCGCCAGCGTGATGATCGCCTCGAAGCCGGCGGCCCAATCGGGGCGCACCGGCACGCGCCCTTCCACCAGGCCGGAGAGCAGGTGCGCGTGCACCTCCACGCCCGGCATGGCGGCGTGGATCGGCGTGGCGCGCAGATCGCCAAGGCCCGGCGCCGAGCTGCCGATCAGCACGATGCGGCCCGCCAGTACGCCATCGGCCACGCGCCCTTGCAGCAGATCCACCGCACTCACATACGAAAACGATCCGCTCTCAGGCCCGCCCCGTGCACGAAACGGCACGCGCACCGCGCCGCGGCTGTCCAGCGCCAGGCGGATACGGGCCGGCAGCGCACCGATCTCCAGCGCGGTGAGATCGGTGGCACCCGAAGCGGCCCACGAGGGCTGGTGCAGCGCGCGCAAGGCCGAGGCGTCGCCGCTGGACTTGCGCCACAGGGCCAGCGCCAGGCTCTGGTAGTAGCGGCCTTCGAAGCCGGTGATGACGGGCAAGCTGCGGGTGACGCCGTCTTCATCGGGCAGCGCATTGATGAATCCGGCGTCGGGTGCTGCCTGGGCCAACTGGGCGAGATTGGCGCCAAAGCCGTTCCAGGCCGTCAATCGCGCGGCGTGGCCACCTAGATCGGCATCGCTGAATTGCGGTGCGGGCAAGACACCCGCCTTCTCGCCGCCCCGATCGCTGCTGAAATACAGGCCCAGCACCACCGGCCGCCGCTGCAAGGCGGCGGCAAAGCGGTTGTCGTGATCGAGCTGCGTGCGCAAGGCCGGCAGTCGCGCCGCCAGGGCCGGATCGGTGGAGGCGGCCCGCGCGAGCGCGTCGTAGGCAGCGCTGTCGGCTTCGGGGAAGACAAAATCGAAGCCGATCGCCGCCACCCGCTGATGCACCACCAGCGCGTCGACCAGCTCGGCCATGCGGGCCCGGCTCCAGGGCCAGCGGCCCAGCGCGGCGAGGCTTTTATCGTCGACATCGATGATGGCGATCGTCTGCGAGCGGCCCTCGGGCGCAAAGGCACGCAGGCGGATGTCGTCGAGCAGCAGCTCCAGCCGCGCCACCAGCGCCACGGGCATCACACCGCTCACATGCACCAGCGACAGCGCCGCCAGCAAGGCGCACAGCATCACGGTGAGGCGCGATTGCCGAAACGCGCCGCGGCGCGCTTTCGGCGGATCACCGGGCATGGAAATCGTAGGTGGCGGCGTGAGGCTCGGGCGGCGCGGGGCGGCGCGATCAGCCCTGCACGAACTGCATCTGCGTGCCGGCCAGCTCGATCAGATCGCCATTGCGCAGCGGCACCGATTCGCTCTCGACCGGCGCGCCGTTCACGCTGGGGCGATTGGCGCCTTCCACGTGGGCCAGCACATAGCCCGCCGGGCGCTTGGTGATCGATGCCACCTGCACGCCAGGTTTGCCAATCGTGGTGACCACCTTGGTGAGCACCACTTCGCGGCCGGCGGCGCCCCCGTTGAGCACCTTGATCGATGCCGGCAGCACCGGCATCGGCGGCGTGTTGTGCGAGCCCGCGCGAGGCGCGATGGTCGGCGGAATCTGGCCGGGCCGCAGCACCATCGTCTTTTCGTAGTCATCCTCGGCGCTGCCGAGGAACTTGACCTTGTACTTGCCGATCTCGACGGTGTCGTTGTGCACCAGCAGCTGCTTCTTGATCGCGCGTCCGTTCAGATAGGTGCCGTTGGTGCTGTTCAGATCCTCGATGTAGACATCCCGGCCCACCAGATGCAACACCGCATGCTCACCGCTGACGGCCAGGTTGTCGATCACGACATCGTTGTACGGGCGCCGACCCAGCGTGGTGCGCTCCTTCGAGATGGCAACATCCTTGATGATGACGTTGTCCAGTGAGACGACTAGCTTGCCCATGCGGTACCTCGAAGAATTGTTATCGGTGCAGTCGCCCGAGGGCGTCGGGCCGCGACCATCGCTTCATCGCCCTGGCCCCGACGACCGGCGGCCAGCCACACGGTAGCAGGATCAGCGCTTGAACGGCCACCAGGATTTTGCCGGCACGGACGCGCCGCCGCTCGCCCGCACCAGAATCAGCGAAATATTATCCCGCCCGCCGGCCAGGTTGGCGGCTTCGATCAGGGCCTCGCCGGCGACATCGAGCGCCTCGTGGCCACGCAGTACATCCTCGATGCGATCGTCGGGCAGCATGTCGGACAACCCGTCCGAGCACAGCAGCACCGTGTCGCCATCGCGCAATTCATGGGCGTGCAATTCGAGCTCGACCGATGGTTCCACCCCCACCGCGCGGGTGACGAGGTTGCGATTCATCGACATCGCCGCTTCTTCCGGGGTGATCAGGCCGGCGTCGATCTGTTCTTGCAGGAGGGAATGGTCGCGGGTGAGTTGCTCCAGCCGACCGGCGCGCAGCCGGTAGCCGCGCGAATCACCCACATGGCCCACGTGCACCTGGGAGTCGCGAAACGCCGCAATGACCAGTGTGGTGCCCATGCCGGCGTACGCCGGCACGCTCGTGGCGGCATCGAAAACCGCCTGGTTGGCCGCTTCGGCAGACATCACGATGGCCTCTCGCAGCGCGGCATCCGAGATGGCCTCGTGCTCGCGCAACCACATGCCCAGCATCTGCTTCACGCGCCCGGCCGCCATTTCGCTGGCCACTTCGCCGGCGTTGTAGCCACCCATGCCGTCGGCCAGCACAGCCACCGCGACATCGGGGTCGACCACCACGGTGTCTTCGTTGTTGCTGCGGGCACGCCCGGTGTGGACAGCGGAATAGAACTCAAAACGCATGACGTGCGGTAGCCAGAAGATGCCGGAACAGGAAGCGCATCAATCATTGTGCCTTGGAACCTTTACGCCGGAAGGCGCCGCGCGCCGGGTATGCCAGTGGCGTGCGATCGTTCGCAGTTCCAACGACAGGCGCTGGCCGTCCGTCTGGCGCTGCGACGGGTGCTTGGCGAGCAGGCGAGCCATCACGTCGGCCATCAAGGACGGGCAATCCGGCCGCGACACACGCAGATCGGGCGCCGGATCGTGCGCGATGCGCCGCAGCAGGGAGCCCATCGAGCCGCCGGAAAAGGGCAAGCGGCCGGTGAGCAGTTCATACAGCAACACGCCCAGGGCGTAGAGGTCGCTGCGGGCATCGACGGCGGCGCCGGCCAGTTGCTCCGGCGACATGTAGGCCGGCGTGCCGATCATGACGCCGCTGCGCGTGCGGTTGGCATCGTCCATCCAGGCGCTGCCGAAGTCGGTGATGCGCAGGCTGTCGGTGACCAGATCGATGCGCACGTTCGCGGGTTTGAGATCGCGATGGATCACGCCCCGCTCGTGCGCGTGCGCCAAGGCCTGCGCGATGCGTGCGGCGACCAGCAAAGCCACCGGTTCGGGCAGCAGGCGGGTGGGCTCGGTATAGCGGGAGAGATCAGCTCCGGGCAGCCATTCCATCGCGATCCAGCCGACACCACCGCCATGCGCGCGCGCCTCGCCGTAGGCCAGCCATTTCACGATGCCGGGATGATCGAGCGCGTGGCAAGCGCGCGCCTCACGCATGAAGCGCTGGCGCGCCGGTTCGTCGACCAGCATCACCGTCTTCAAGGCCACCGGCGTGCCGCTGCGCGGATCTTCGGCCAGGTACATCGTGGCGCCATGGGCGCTGTGGCCCACTTCACGCACGATGCGATACCCACCCAGCATCAACGCGGGCGCAGCCGCGTCATCCAAAGCCACGGCCGCGGCGGATGGGTCGGGTTTCATGGGCCGCGGCACGGCAGCGGGTGCGGGGCGAACGACGCCGACAACCGAAACCTCAGGCGCTGAGGTCGAGCTTCGCGCGGGCCTTCTTGCGCCGCGCCAGCCAGGTACCCACCATCACCACGCCGATCGCTCCGGCGAATTCGACGACGGTGGTGGACGGGTGCTGGATGCCATGGAAAACCTGCTCCACGGCCTGATCGTGCACCAGCATCTCGCCGGCAACAAACCCCAGCAGCGCCGCGCCGAGCGTGATGAGCACCGGCAAGCGCTCCATCACCTTCATCAGCATCTGGCTGCCGACGATGATCAGCGGGATCGACATGCCCAGGCCGATGATCAACAGCAGCAGCCGGGATTGGGGCGGACCACTGTCGGCCGCGCCGGCCACCGCAAGCACGTTGTCGATGCTCATCACCAGATCGGCAATGAGGATGGTGCGCACCGCGCCCCAGAGGTGGTCGGCCGATTGCACGTTTTCGTCGTCGTCGGCAGGCACCATCAGTTGCACGCCGATCCAGAACAGCAGCACCGCGCCCACCAGCTTCAGGTAGGGGTACTGCAGCAACTGCACCGCGAAAATCGTGAGCACCACGCGAAGCACGATGGCGGCGGCGCTGCCGAAGAAAACCGCCTTGCGCCGCTGACTATCCGGCAGGCCCCGCGCGGCCAGCGCGATGACCACCGCGTTGTCGCCCGAGAGCAGGATGTTCACCCAGACGATCTTGCCCAGCGCCACCCAGAACGCGGGATCCATCAACTCCGTCATGCCTTCTCCTTGGGCCGTCGAGCAGATAACCGGCGCGGCGCGTGTAGCGGCGCCGGTTCACGGTGTGCGATCTACAGCAGCGCCTTGATGAGCTTGCCCATTTCCGACGGATTGCGCGTGACGGTAAACCCGCAGGCTTCCATCACCTCGAGCTTGGCATCGGCCGTGTCGGC
>JANMAS010000479.1:0-4412 GCA_031359975.1 Burkholderiales bacterium | reverse complement strand
GAGCACATCGCGGATGGTGAAGAAGTTGCCCAGCGACTTCGACATCTTTTCGTTGTCGACATTGAGGAAGCCGTTGTGCACCCACACGTTGACAAACGGATGGCCGCTGGCGCCTTCGCTTTGCGCGATCTCGTTTTCGTGGTGGGGAAACTGCAGATCCATGCCGCCGCCGTGAATGTCGAAGCGCTCGCCGAGCAGTGCCTCGCTCATGGCAGAGCATTCAATGTGCCAGCCTGGGCGGCCCCTGCCAAACGGGCTGTCGAACTGGGCATCGGACGGTTCGGTGGGCTTGGCGGCCTTCCACAGCACGAAGTCGAGCGGGTCTTGCTTGTCGTCGGCCACCGCGATGCGTTCACCGGCTCGCAATTCGTCGAGCGATTTACCCGAGAGCTTGCCGTAGCCTTCGAAGCGCCGCACGGCGAAGTTCACGTCGCCACCCGAGGCGCGATAGGCCAGGCCGCGCCGCTCCAGTTGACCGATCAGATCGACCATCTGCGGCACGTAATCGGTGGCGCGCGGTTCCAGCGTGGGTGGCTCGATGCCCATGGCGCCGATATCGGTGCGCATGGCGGCGATCATCTCGTCGGTGAGTGCGCGGATGGTGATGCCGCGCTCCACCGCACGGCGGATGATCTTGTCTTCGATGTCGGTGATGTTGCGCACGTAGGTGACGCGGTAACCCGACGCCCTCAGCCAGCGATAGACGACATCGAAGGCCATCATCATGCGCGCATGGCCCATGTGGCAGAGGTCGTAGATCGTCATGCCGCACACGTACATGCGCACATGGCCAGGTTCAATCGGCTCGAACGATTCGACGCGGCGCGTCAACGTGTTGTGTATGCGTAGGCTCATCGACAGTCCACCGTCACCGCCATGGGTGCGACCGCGCAACGGGCGTTGCATTGGGCCGCAAGCGGCGCGGCCCAAGGCGCGCGTTCAAGGAAGGCCGCCCCGAGGTTCCTTGCCCCCTCGGGGGGCGAGCGCCGCAACGCGGTGCCCTGGGGCGGTCAGTAGAATGAAATCAGTATAGCCAAGGAGCCTGCTTGTGATGACATCAATCCGAACGTTCGCGATCGCCACCTTTGCCCTGGGCAGTGCGATCAGCTTCAGCACCCTCGCCCAGACCGTGAAGCTGCAAACCAGCCAGGGCGACATCGTCGTCGAGCTCGATGCCGCCAAGGCTCCGAAATCGGTGGACAACTTCGTCAAGTACGTGAAGGCCGGTCACTACGACGGCACGGTCTTCCACCGCGTGATTCCCACCTTCATGATCCAGGGCGGCGGCATGTACGAGACGCTGGTCGAATAAGCCTCGCGCCCCCCGATCCCGCTGGAAAGCCGCAACGGCCTGGCCAATGTGCGCGGCACGATCGCGATGGCGCGCACCAACGATCCCAATTCCGCCACGTCGCAGTTTTTCATCAACGTCAAGGACAATGCCTTCCTCGACCAGGCCAACTCGCGCGATGGCAACGGCTATGCGGTGTTTGGCAAGGTGATCTCGGGCATGGAAGTGGTCGACAAGATCAAGGATGTGCCCACCGCCCGCAAGGGCGGAAACGACGACGTGCCGGTCGAGCCGGTATTCATCAAGAAAGTGACTGTGGAGAAGCCATGAGCAAACTTGTCGATATGACCACCAGCATGGGCGTGGTGCGCATCGAGCTGGATGACGAAAAAGCGCCGCTGAGCGCCGCCAATTTTCTCGCCTACGTGCGCGCCGGCCACTACGACGGCACGGTGTTTCACCGCGTCATCAAGGGCTTCATGATCCAGGGCGGCGGCTTCGCCCCCGGCATGAAGCAAAAGCCCTCTGGCGATTCGATTCAGAACGAAGCGAGCAATGGCCTGAAGAACAGCAAGTACACGCTGGCCATGGCACGCACCTCGGCGCCGCATTCAGCCACGGCGCAGTTTTTCATCAACGCCACGAACAACGATTTCCTCGATTTCCGCAGCGAGACGGCGCAGGGCTGGGGCTACGCGGTGTTCGGCAAGGTGGTGAGCGGCATCGATGTGGTCGACAAGATCGAAGCCGTGCGCACCGGCCGCAACGGTGGGCACGACGATGTGCCGATCGAGGACGTGCTGATCGAGAAGATGGTCGAGGTGGCTTGAGTGCGCCGGGCCGCTCCCAAGCGCTCATCCCGGAGCGCGCGGCGCGGAGGGTAGTCAGTGACCCCCACGTTCGACCCGGCTGGCGTGGCACACGCTCTGGTGCTGCCCGCTGGCCTGCCCGACATCGATCTCATTTCTGACCTGCATCTGTGCGACACCCATCCGCGCACACTGCAGGCCTTCCACGATTTTCTGATCGATCCGGCCTGGCATGCGCTGATCATTCTGGGCGACCTGTTCGAAGCCTGGATCGGCGACGACATGCTGCACAGCAGCATCGAACAGCAGGCGGGCGGGTGGCTCGCACAGGCCACCCGGTCGCGGCCGATCTGGCTGATGCACGGCAACCGCGATTTCCTCATCGGCGACGCGTTCGCGGCAGCCACCGGCGTGACGCTGCTGCCCGATCCCACGCTGCTGCGCGCCTGCGGCCAGGCGGTGCTGCTCACCCACGGCGACGCCCTGTGCCTGGCCGACACCGATTACCAGCGCTTTCGCGCCCAGGTGCGCTCACCTGCATGGCAAGCGCAGTTCCTGCGGCTGCCGATCGCCGATCGCCGCGCGATCGGCAAAAACGCGCGGCATGCCAGCGAAACCCGCCAGCAAGACACCGGCATCAAGGATTGGGCGGACGTCGATTTCCCTCAAGCCGTGGCCTGGCTCGATGAAGCCGGTTCCCAGGTGATGGTGCACGGCCATACGCATCGCCCGGGCACCAACGCCATCGGCCCGGCGAAGGTTCGCCATGTGCTCACCGACTGGGATCTCGACGACCCCCTGCGGCCGCGGGCCGAAACGATGCGCCTGTCGGCGGATGGGTTGGCGCGCATCGCCATCCAGGGCTGAACGAGACGCGCATGGGCCTGCTCGATCGCCTGCGCGGCCATCGCGAAAAACGCGCCATCGCCAGGCGGGCGATCCCCGATCTGCTGTGGCGATTGACGTTGATGCGCTACCCGTTTCTCGCCCGGTTGCCTGAATCCGACCTGGCCGAGCTGCGACGCCTGGCCAGCCTGTTCCTCGATGCCAAGGAGTTCAGCGGCGCCGGCGGTTTGCAGGTGACCGACGAGATCGCGGTGGCGGTGGCGGCGCAAGCGTGCCTACCGGTGTTGCGCCTGGGCCTGCCGCTCTACGACGGCTTTGTGGGCATCGTGATGCATGCCGACGAAGTGATCGCACCACGTGAGGTGATGGACGACAACGGCGTGGTGCACACCTACGACGAGCCCTTGACCGGCGAGGCGATGGAAGGCGGCCCGTTGATGCTGGCGTGGGCCGATGTGCGCGATGCCGGCGAGTCAGCCGAGATCGGCTACAACGTGGTGATCCACGAATTTGCGCATGTGCTCGACATGCGCGACGGCCTGGCCGACGGCATCCCGCCGCTGGAGACCAGCGCGCAGCGCGACCACTGGGCGGCGGTGATCGACAGCGAATATGCGGCGTTCTGCGACCGCGTGGATGCCGGTGAAGACACTGTGCTCGATCCCTACGGCGCCGAAGCGGTCGAAGAATTTTTTGCCGTGGGCAGTGAAGCCTTTTTCGTGGCGCCGCAGGCCCTGATCGCCGAGCAGCCGCACTTGTACGCGCTGCTCAGCGGCTACTACCGACAGGATCCGGCTGCCACCCCGGCAGCACCTGCTGGATCTCCCTCAGCAGGTAGCTGACCGCTGGCCGCGATCAGATCGCGGCAGCTTCGGCCTTGGGCCGGTCGCTCTTGCCAGGCGGCTGGATGTCGAGCACCACCTTGTCGTCGGCGTCGATGTCGATCGACAAACGCCCGCCATCGGTCAATCGGCCGAACAGCAACTCGTCGGCCAGCGCACGGCGGATGGTGTCTTGAATCAGGCGTTGCATGGGCCGGGCGCCCATCAATGGATCGAAACCCTTCTTCGCCAGATGTTTGCGCAGCGCATCGCTGAAGGTGGCCTCCACCTTTTTCTCGGCAAGCTGCGTTTCCAGCTGCAGCAGGAATTTATCGACCACGCGCAGGATGATCTCCTGGTCCAGCGCACGGAAGCTCACGATCGCATCGAGCCGGTTGCGGAACTCGGGTGTGAACAAGCGCTTGATGTCGGCCATCTCGTCGCCCTGCTCGCGGCTGTTGGTGAAGCCGATGGTCGCCTTGTTCATCGTTTCGGCGCCGGCGTTGGTGGTCATCACGATCATCACGCTGCGGAAATCGGCCTTGCGCCCGTTGTTGTCGGTCAGGGTGCCGTGATCCATCACCTGCAGCAGCACATTGAAGACATCCGGGTGCGCCTTTTCGATTTCGTCGAGCAGCAGCACCG
>JANMAS010000444.1:0-4073 GCA_031359975.1 Burkholderiales bacterium | reverse complement strand
CGAAATCGTACTGGTGCTTGGTGGGTTCACGCGGCTTCGGCTCGATCAGGATGGTGCCCTTGAAACCGATCTTGTGCTTGTACTCCACCACCATGTTGAGAAAGCGGCCGAGCTGATCCAGCTCATGGCCGACGTGTGTGTTGAGCAGCGTTTCGTAGCCTTCGCGGCCGCCCCACAGCACGTAGTTTTCGCCGCCGAGCAGCTGGGTGGCGTCCATCGCCTCCTTTACCTGCAACGCACCCAGCGCAAAGATCGCCGGATCGGGATTGGTGGCCGCGCCGGACATGAAACGCCGGTGGCTGAACAGGTTGGCCGTGCCCCACAGCAGCTTGATGCCGGTGGCCTGCTGCTTGGCGGCCAGCACCTCCACCATCGCATGCAGGTTGTTGACGCTCTCGCGCGGCGTGGCGCCCTCCGGGGCCACATCGCGGTCGTGGAAGCTGTAGTACGGCGCGCCGAGGCGGGAGAAGAAGTCGAATGCCGCATCGGCCTTGGCGCGTGCCGCCTGCATCGGATCGGCCATGCGATGCCACGGGCGCTCGAAGGTGCCGTCGTAGCCGAAGGGATCGAAGCCGTTCCAGCAGAAGCTGTGCCAATAGCACACCGCAAAACGCAGTTGATCTTCCATGCGCTTGCCCAGCACCACGCGATCTTTGTCGTACCACTTGAAGGCCAGCGGGTTGGTGGATTCAGGGCCCTGGTAGGTGACGGGCGCGACGTTCTGAAAATAGGTGCTCATGATGAATTCCGTATCGGTCGTGGGAGGGAAGACGCGGCCGGCCCTCAAGGGCGATACAGCGCCTTGAAACGTTGATGGCGCGCCGCCAGCATGGGCCGCTGCTGCACATCGGGAACAAAACTTCGGGTCACCGGCGGCGCGGTACACACCTCGTGCAGGCTGCCGCCATCGGCAAGCCAGCCCAGCCGTGCCGCACCGAGTGCGCCGCCGGCCGCCGAATCGGCATGGGTGACGATCTCCACATCGAGCGCACTGGCCAGCAGCTGCGCCCACAGCTCGCTGCGGGCACCGCCGCCCACCAGCGACAAACGCTTGACTTGCGTGCCCGCGGCCTGCAGCGCGCGCAGGCCATCGAGCAAGCCGAAAGCCACACCTTCGATCACCGCATAGGCGGTGTCGGCCGGGCCGGTGTCGTGGCTCAGGCCGTGCAGGCTGCCGCGCACGTCGGCGTCGTTGTGCGGTGTGCGTTCGCCGCTCAGGTAGGGCAGAAAGATCGGTGCGGCCTCGCGCTGCGACGGCGGCAGCGCCCTCGCCTGCGCCTCGAGCGATGCTTCCGATGGCGCGCCGAGCAGGTGCGTCACCCAGCGCAGGCAACTCGCGGCGGAGAGCATCACGCTCATCTGGTGCCATTGGCCTGGCAGTGCGTGGCAGTACGCATGCACCGCGCTGGTGGGGTTGGGCTGGTAGGCCGGCGTGGCCACGAACAACACCCCGCTGGTGCCGAGCGACAGGAAACCGCTGCCCGCCGAGACCACGCCCATGCCCACCGCGCTGGCGGCGTTGTCGCCCGCGCCACCGGCCACCACCACGGCAGGGTCGAGCCCCAGTGCTTGCGCCACGGCGGGGCTCAGCTGGCCGCTCACCTCGCTGCCTTCGACCAGCCGCGGCATGTGATCGAGCCCCAGTTGGCACAGGCCCAGCAGCTCGGGCGACCATTGCCGCTTGGCCACGTCGAGCCACATCGTGCCGCTGGCATCCGACATGTCGCTCGCCATCTCGCCGGTGAGGCGCCAGCGCATGTAATCCTTGGGCAGCAGCACCTTGGCCACACGCGCGAAGATGTCCGGCTCGTGGCGCGCCACCCAGCGCAACTTGGGTGCGGTGAAGCCCGGCATCGCCACGCAGCCCGACAAGGCGGCCAGCGCCGGCATCTCGGCCATCATCTCGCGGCATTCCTTAGCCGAGCGGGTGTCGTTCCACAGGATCGCCGGGCGCAGCACGTTGCCCGCGGCATCGAGCAGCACGGCGCCATGCATCTGGCCCGACAAGGCGATCGCCTTGACCGCGCGGGACGCGGCCGGATGCGCGGCACGCACTTGCGCCAGCGCGTACACCGTGCCCTCCCACCAGGCCTGCGGCGATTGTTCGCTGTGGCCGGGTGCGGGGCGCGAGATATCGAGCGCGCTGCCCGCCACGCCCACCAGATGATGGTCGGCGGCCAACAAGGCGACCTTGACCTCCGAAGTACCGTAATCGATGCCGAGATACATGGTGTGTGACCTGTCAGTTCAAGGGAGCCAGCTCAACGCCGCGCCGCGCCGACACGGTGGTGCCGGCACGCGCATGCAGGGGGCGCAGGATACGGTGCAACACCATCGCCGCCGCACCCACGGCGGGCGCCAGCAGGCCGGTGCGCGACGCGCGGATCTCGGGCGGCGGCATATCGGCCAGGGCGGCGTAGGCATGCACTGAATCGGTCGCCAGTTGCAGCAGTTGCGGTAATTCGCCGCAGGATTTTCCACCCACCACGATGGTGCGCGGATTGAAGGTGGTCCACAGGTTTTGCAACAGCACGCCGAGGTAGTGGCCACCGATGATCAGGCCGCCCGGCTGCCGCAAGGCGCGCGCGCCGATGAACACCTCGGCGCAGCCGGCGCGGCCGCAGGAACACAGCGGCCCATCCACCTGCAGCACGGTGTGGCCGATCTCTCCCGCCATGCCCTGCGCACCGGTGAACAGGCGATCGTTGAGCACGATGCCGGCGCCAACACCCACATCGCAGCTGACGAAGATCAGTGGCCCATCGCCACCGCCATGGCCGTCGCCCTCGTCACCGCCGCCAAATTCGTATTCGCCGAGCGCCGCCATATCGGCTTCGTTCTGCATCTGCACCGGCACGTTGGGCATGTCGAGATCGGCCAGCGCGGCGGTGAGCAGCGGCAGCGCATGCACCTTGCGCCAGCCCAGGTTGGGCGCGAAGTGCACCATGCCAGAGGCATCGTCCATTGCACCCGGCAGCCCCACGCCGATGCCCACCGGGCGCAGGCCGGAGCCGGTGAGCACGCTGTTGGCCTGCGCCACCAGCCGTGCCACCTGCGCGCAGGCGCGGCGCGGATCGGTGCTGAGCAGCGGCTCCTCGTACGCGTGCAGCACATCGCCGCGCAGCGACACACCCACCACACGCACCGTCTCCACCGCCAGCTCCACGCCGATCAACGCATGCACATCCACGTTGATGTGCAGCGGCGTTGAAGGCCGGCCCAGGCCATCGGACACGGCGGTGCCGGATTCGCTGAGCCAGCCGTCGTCGAGCAGCTCGCGCACCAGCAGGCTCACGGTGGATTTGGTGAGGCCGCTCTCGGCCGCCATGCGCGCCCGCGACAAGCCCGGCTGCGCACGCAGCAACCGCAGCAGCACGCTGCGGTTGATGCGCTTGACGAGCTGCTGGTCGCCGGTGGTGGTCATGGTGACAAATCAGCTGGCCGCGCGGGCGCACTGGTCTTTGCCGTCGGGGCGCTTGCCCGCGATGATCATCCCCAGCACTTCATCTTCGGTCACGTCCTGCGTGCGGTAGGTGCCCACCAGCTTGCCGTTTTTCATCACCGCCAGGCGGTCGGACAAACCAAACACATCCGGCATGTCGTGCGTGATCAGGAAGATGCCCACGCCGTCGTCCTTCAATTGCTTGACGAGCCGGCCCACCATCGCGGTTTCTTCCGGCCCGAGCGCGGCGCAGGGCTCGTCCATGATCAAAATGCGGGCGTTGAAATACAGCGCGCGCGAGATCGCAACGACCTGGCGCTGTCCGCCCGAAAGCCGCCGCACCGGCACGCGGATGTTCTTGAAGTTCGGATTCAGGCGGTGAAAGGTGTCGCGCGCGGCCTGCTCCATGCGGTCGTCGTCGAGCAGGCCGAAGCGCGTCATCAGCTCGCGGCCGAGGAAGAGATTGGCCACGCCGTCGAGGTTGTCTGCGAGCGCGAGGGTCTGGTAGATCGTCTCGACACCGAGGCGCTGCGAGTCGGCCGGGTTGGCAATCTGCGCTTGTGCGCCGTTGATGAAGATCTCCCCGCTGTCGATCGGGTAGGCGCCCGCCAGCATCTTCATCAGCGTCGAT
>JANMAS010000415.1:0-18214 GCA_031359975.1 Burkholderiales bacterium | reverse complement strand
AAGTTGTCGACGCCCACCACATTGAAACCGGCGGCCTGCAGGGCCAGCCAGGTGTGGGAGGCGATGTAGCCGGTGGCACCTGTGAGCAGAATCATCGTTGCATCGCCTCGCGCAGCCGCTTCAGCACTTGATGCCCACATGCAGCGCCACCACGCCGGCAGCCATGTTGTGAACGTCCACATGGCCGAAGCCGGCGTCTTTCATCATGGCCTTCAATGTGGCTTGATCGGGATGCATGCGGATCGATTCGGCGAGGTAGCGGTAGCTGTCGGCATCACCGGCCACCAGCTTGCCGATGGCGGGCAGAACATTCATCGAATACCAGTCGTAAGGCTTGCGCAGCGGCTCGGCCACCTTGGAGAACTCCAGCACCAGCAGCCGACCGCCCGGCTTGAGCACCCGCTGCATCTCGTCCAGGGCTTTGTCCTTGTGCGTCATGTTGCGCAGGCCGAAGGCCACCGTCACGCGGTCGAAGCTGCCGTCGGCAAAGGGCAGCACTTCGGCATTGCACAGCGTGGTGGGCAGGGCGATGCCCTCGTCGAGCAGGCGATCGCGACCGCGGCTGAGCATGGCCAGGTTGATATCGGTGTGCACCACCAGGCCGTTGGGGCCCACCTTGGGCGCAAAGGCGCGCGCCAGATCGCCGGTGCCGCCCGCCAGATCGAGCACACGATGCCCGGGCTGCACGTCGGCCACGGCCACCGTGTAGGCCTTCCATACCCGGTGCAGGCCGGCCGACATCAGATCGTTCATCACGTCGTAACGTGTGGCTACCGAGTCGAACACGCCGCGCACGCGGCGCGCCTTGTCGCGCTCGTCGACAGTCTGGAAGCCGAAGTGCGTCTGGGTCATGGCGTGTGCATCAATGGCTGGCGCAGGCGCTGCCGGATGCCAGGACCATCGGCGCATCGCGGTCGACACCTGCGCTGAGCAGGCGTTCTTCGTACTGCCGCCACAGCTCGTCTTCGTGCGAGCCGAGGAAATACAGCAGATCCCACGAGAACAGGCCGGTCTGGTGGCCGTCGGAAAACACCGGCTGCACCGCGTAGTGGCCCACCGCTTCGAGGGTGACGATCGTCACATCGCGCTTGCCGGTCTGCAGCACCTCCTGCCCGGGGCCATGCCCTTTGACCTCGGCCGACGGCGAATTGATGCGCATCAGCTCGAACGGGATGCGAAACACGCAACCGTCGTCGAAGCCCACTTCGAGCACGCGCGACTGCTGGTGCGCGGTGAGGTGGGTTGGTCGCGGGGTGTTGGGGGTCAGTCCGGCCATGGCGTGGGGGGCCTCGTGGGCTCAATCGCCAAGTGTAGCCGCCGCCTATGACGCCATACCCCGCCAGATGTCACACCAAGACGCGCTCGATACCCCCCGCATTGGCGCGTGCCACGTACTCGGGCATCCATTGCGGCCCGAGGATCTGCCGCGCCATCTCGACGACGATGTAATCGGCTTCCAGCAGCCCGTTGCTCAGATCGCCCTGATAGCGGCTCAGGCCCTGCAGGCAACTCGGGCAGGAGGTGAGGATCTTCAGGTTGGCATCGGCCGCCACCGCGCCGCTGGCACGCATCGCGGCCTCGTCGCTGCGCAGCTCTTCTTCCTTGCGGAAGCGGATCTGGGTGGAGATATCGGGCCGGGTGACACCCAAGGTGCCGCTTTCGCCGCAGCAGCGTTTGCTTTCCATCACACCCGGGCCCACCAGGGCGCGCACCGTCTTCATCGGCTCCTGCAGCTTCATCGGGCTGTGGCAGGGGTCGTGATACAGGTAGCCGCCCTTGCCTTGCAGCACGATGCCCTTTTCGAGCAGGTATTCGTGGATGTCGATGATGCGGCAGCCGGGGAAGATATCTTCGAACTGGTAGCCCTGCAATTGGTCGTAACAGGTGCCGCAGCTCACCACCACCGTCTTGATGTCGAGGTAGTTGAGCGTGTTGGCCACACGGTGGAAGAGCACCCGGTTGTCGGTGATCATCTTCTCGGCCTTGTCGAACTGGCCCGAGCCGCGCTGCGGATAACCGCAACACAGGTAGCCGGGCGGCAGCACCGTCTGCACCCCCGCATGCCACAGCATCGCCTGCGTGGCCAGGCCCACCTGCGAAAACAGGCGCTCGGAGCCGCAGCCGGGGAAATAGAACACCGCTTCCGTCTCGGCCGTGGTGGCTCGCGGATCACGGATGATGGGCACGTAATCCTTGTCTTCGATATCGAGCAGGGCGCGCGCGGTTTTCTTGGGCAGGCCGCCCGGCATCTTCTTGTTGATGAAGTGGATCACCTGCTCCTTCGCCGGCGCGGCGCCCACGGTGGCCGGCGGCGCGGCCGTCTGCTTGCGCGCGGCGAGCTTGAGCACATCGTGCGCCAGGCGCTGAGCCTTGAAACCCAGGCCGACCATCGCGCCGCGCATCATCTTGATCGTTTGCGGGCTGGTGGCGTTGAGAAACATCATCGCCGCCGCATTGCCCGGCCGGAAGGTCTTGTGCCCCATCTTGCGCAGCAGGTTGCGCATGTTCATCGACACATCGCCAAAATCGATCTTCACCGGGCAGGGTGACAAACACTTGTGGCACACGGTGCAGTGATCCGCCACATCCTCGAATTCTTCCCAGTGCTTGATCGAGATGCCGCGGCGCGTTTGCTCCTCGTACAGGAAGGCCTCGATGAGCAGCGACGTGGCGAGGATCTTGTTGCGCGGGCTGTAC
The DNA here is from genome assembly GCA_031359975.1 of Burkholderiales bacterium. Taxonomy (GTDB): domain Bacteria; phylum Pseudomonadota; class Gammaproteobacteria; order Burkholderiales; family Burkholderiaceae_C; genus JANMAS01. Next base: position 15,517 of record JANMAS010000415.1, on the reverse strand, counting down.
AGCAGATTGGCACGCGGCACGTGGGTGGCGCACACCGGCTTGCACTTGCCGCAACGCAGGCAATCCTTGATCGAATCGCTGATCGCGCCGATATCGCTGCGCTGCATGATCAGCGATTCATGCCCCATGAGGCCGAAGCTGGGTGTGTAGGCGTGACTCAAGTCGGCCGCGTGGTTGCCACCGGCCGCATCCACCGGCTCGCGCAGCAGCTTGCCCTTGTTGAAACGGCCTTCCGGATCGATGCGGGCCTTGTAATCGGCAAACGATTGCAGTTCGTCGTCGGTAAGGTATTCGAGCTTGGTGATGCCGATGCCGTGCTCGCCCGAGATCACGCCGTCGAGGCTGCGTGCCAGCACCATGATGCGGGCCACCACCTCGTGCGCCGCCTGCAGCATCTCGTAGTTGTCGCTGTTGACCGGGATGTTGGTGTGCACGTTGCCGTCGCCGGCATGCATGTGCAGCGCCACCCACACCCGGCCGCGCAGCACCGCCTGGTGGATGCGCTTGCATTCGTCGAGCACCGGCGTGAACGCGGCGCCGGCAAACATCGATTGCAAGGGCGCGAGGATCTGGCGTTTCCATGAAGCGCGCAGCGTGTGATCCTGCAATTGCTCGAACAACGAGCGCTCACCCGCCACCGGCAGCGTATCGAGGTTCGTGAACCACCATTGCCACAAGGCGCGGGTTTCGCGCAGCAGCGCCAGCGCCTGCTGGGCACGGTCTTCGAGCAGCTCGGCGCTGGGGATATCGCCCGCGTCGTCGGCCTTGCCCAGCGGCAGACCGCCGCGCAGGAAAAAAGCTTCCAGCCGGTCGACCAGCTGCAGCTTGTTGCGCAGCGACAGCTCGATGTTCAGGCGCTCGATGCCGTTGGTGTATTCGCCCATGCGGGGCAAAGGAATCACCACGTCTTCGTTGATCTTGAAGGCGTTGGTATGGCGCGCGATCGCGGCGGTGCGCTTGCGATCGAGCCAGAACTTCTTGCGCGCATCGGCACTCACCGCCACGAAGCCTTCGCCGGCGCGGCTGTTGGCGATACGCACCACCTCGCTGGTGGCACGCGCCACGGCGGCTTCGTCGTCACCGACGATATCGCCCACCAGCACCATCTTGGGCAAGCCGCCGCCCTGATTGCCGCCGCGCTTGCTCTTGGTGGAGTAGCCCACCGCCTTCAAATACCGATCGTCGAGATGCTCCAGGCCGGCCAGGATGGCGCCGCCCTGGCGCTGCTGCTCGAACAGGTAATCCTTGATCTCGACGATCGACGGCACCGCATCCTTGGCATTGCCGAAAAACTCCAGGCACACGGTGCGCACATGCGCCGGCATGCGATGCACGATCCAGCGCGCCGAGGTGATCAGGCCGTCGCAGCCTTCTTTCTGGATGCCGGGCAGGCCGGCGAGGAACTTGTCGGTGACATCCTTGCCCAGCCCTTCCTTGCGAAAGGTGCGGCCAGGGATATCCAGCCGCTCGACTTTTTCCAGCTTCTTGCCGCTGGCATCGAACCAGCGCAGCTCGAACGACGCGACGTCGACATCATGGATCTTGCCGCGGTTGTGTTCGAGCCGCGTCACCTCCAGCCACTTGGCCTGTGGCGTGACCATGCGCCACGAGGCCAGGTTGTCGAGCGCAGTGCCCCACAGCACCGCCTTCTTGCCACCGGCATTCATTGCGATGTTGCCGCCGATGCAGCTGGCCTCGGCCGAGGTGGGATCGACCGCGAAGACAAACCCCGCGCGTTCAGCGGCGTCGGCCACGCGCTGGGTGACCACGCCGGCACCGGTCCAGATCGTGGGCACCGGATCGGTCAGGCCGGGCAATTGCACGTGCTCGACCTCGGTCATCTGCTCGAGCTTTTCGGTGTTGATCACCGCGCTGCGCCAGGTGAGCGGCACCGCGCCGCCGGTGTAACCGGTGCCGCCGCCGCGCGGGATGATCGTCAAGCCGAGCTCGATGCAGCCGGCCACCATCGCGGCGATCTCGGCTTCGGTATCCGGTGTGAGCACCACGAACGGGTACTCGACGCGCCAGTCGGTGGCATCGGTGACGTGCGATACACGCGACAGGCCGTCGAACTTGATGTTGTCTTTGGCGGTGTGGCGGCCAAGTACCTTGCGGGTGCGCAGGCGCAGATCCCACACCTCGCGGAAACGCGCGGCAAAACGCTGCACGGCCGTCTCGGCCAGCGCCAGCAACTCGCCGACGAGCGCATCGCGTTGCGAGTCGGCATCCGGCGTGCGGCGCTTGCCCACCTCGTGCAGCCGATGGTTCAGCGCCTCGATCAGCATCGCGCGGCGCTTGGGGTTGTCGAGCAGGTCGTCTTCGAGATAGGGGTTGCGCTGCACCACCCAGATATCGCCCAGCACCTCGTACAGCATGCGCGCCGACCGACCCGTACGGCGCTCGTCGCGCAGGCGGCTCAGCACCTCCCAGGCGCGATCGCCGAGCAGGCGCATCACGATCTCGCGATCGGAAAACGAGGTGTAGTTGTACGGAATCTCGCGCAGGCGGGGCGCGGAATCTTGCGCGCGGGAATCGCCGCCCTCCGGGCCGAGGGCGACCGCTGCAACGACGGGATGGGGCGGAAGCGGTGCGTTCATGGGGGGCACCCCGGTGGGGCCGTCACATCGTCGGAGCGAAGCCTTTGATCGTACCGTAGGCGGGGCAAGCGCGCAGCCTGTGCGGCTACGCGCTCACCTGCGTGCGCCCGCGCCCTTCACGCGGTTTCGACGCCCCTCAGCCGCGCAAAGACGCAGGTGCTGCGCACGATGCCAGCCGGGGTGAGGCTGTCATCGCGCAGCACACCCTCCAGCGTGAAACCCGCCAGCTCGGCCACGCGGCGGCTGGGCTGGTTGGTGTCGTCGCAGCGCAACTCCATCCGCCGGGCGCCGAGCTTGTCGAACGCCATCGCCGCCAACGCCCGCACCGCCTCGGCGATGTAGCCCTTGCCGGTGCAGCCCGTGCGCGCCCAGTAGCCCACTTCGAATCGCGGCACCTGCCAATCGATGCGGTGCAGGCCGGTGCTGCCGACAAAGCGGCCAGCCGCCTCCCCGGCGCGCTCGAAGATGAACATCGGCAGATCCTCGCGCAGGCGAAACTTGGCCTGCATGCGACGGCAATAGGCTTCCGACTCATCCAGCGGCGGCGCCACCTGGGCCCACGGCATCCACGGCTTGAGGGCATCGATCGACTCATGGATCGCCTCGTTCAACATCGGCCCCTCACCCGGCTGCGGGCACCGGATGAGCAGGCGATCGGTGGTGATCACCTCGGGCACATCGATCAACAACGGGTCGGTCTTGCTCATCACGTGGCCTCCAAAGTGGGCCGGATGGCCGCTTCGACCCCCAGCGGCACCTCTTCGGGCGTCTGCCGGGGCAGTTCGGTAACACCGCTGATCGCCGGATAGCGCGACGCCGCCAGAGCGATCAGCAAGGCACTGCAACCGGCAAACGCCAGCGATGCCCGCAGGCCCACATGCTCGCCCAGCCAGCCGCCGATCAGGGCGCCAGGCCCGGCCGGCAGCAGGATCAGCCAACGCATCGTGCTCGTCATCCGCCCCAGCAAAGGCTCGGGCGTGACAGCCTGCCGCAAGGCCAGAAAGTTGATGTAGATCAGCACCGCGCCGATGCCGAAGCACACCAGCATCACCGCAAAAGCCATCACACCCCAGGCATTGGCCGGCACCAGCGACACCAGCAGCCAACCCGCCCCACACACACCCACGCCCAACACCAGGCTGGGCCCCGGGCCGATATGCCGCGACAACCGGTGCCCGAACACACTCGCCAGCACCGTGCCCACGCCCAGGCCCACATAGCTCAGGCCGACCGCCTGCTCCGACAAGCCCAGCGTGCGTGTGGCAAAGAGGATCGTCACCACCATCGCCGCCTGGTGGCACATCTGCCAGCCGCCCACCGTGGCGGCCAGGGCGACGAGCAACCGCTGCTGGCTCACGAAACGCACGCCGGCTTTGAGGTCGGGCCAGAACTGCGCATCGGCACGCGGCGTGCGCACTTCGTTCACCCGGATGCCGCGCAGGATCAGGGCCGAGACGATGAGCAGCACCGCATCGACGATCAAGGCCACCGGCGCACCCACCAGCTTGATCAGCACGCCGGCCAGGCCCGGGCCCGCGACTTCGGCACCCGATGAGGCCAGCGCGTTCTTGGCATGCGCCTCCACCAGCCGATCGCGCGACACCACCTGTGTGAGCACGATCTGCGCGGCCGAACCGGCCGTGGTGTAGACCGTGCCGATGACAAAGCCCACCGCGTAGAGCCAGCTCATGTCGAGCCAGCCCATCACCCAGGCTAGCGGCACGCTGGCCACGGCGAAGCTGAGGCAGGTTTCGCCGACCACGTACACAGGCAGCTTGCGCACCCGATCGAGCCACACGCCCGACGGCAGCGAAAACAGCACAAACGGCACCACCTCGATGAAGGTGAGCAGGCCCATCTGCGTGGGCGTGGCGTGCAGCAGCAACGCCGCGGTGAGCGGCAGCGCCAGCATCGTCACCTGCCCGCCAAACGAGCTGATGAGGATCGACGACCACAAACGCCGATAGACGGCGTTGCGCAGCAAATCACCCGGCGGCAGGGTGAAAGTGCCCTTCAGTTTTTCGAGCCATGCTGTCATGGCGCCCTCCTTGTCTTTGCAGTCTGTCGGACGCCGTTTTGGGCATCCTGTCGGGCCGGTGGGCCCAGGCAGCGCAAGGTAGAGGGGGAGCTCCAGTCCTTCCGCCGATCTCTCAGCGGGCTTCTGGTGGAAGCGGGGGCCGAGAGGAGCTAGGTGATCGCGGATGCGATCAGATTTCGGTGTGCGGGGGTCGCACAGGTGGACGCCGCAAGGGCGCCCACATCGATGGCACGCGCGCACGCCGACTCGGCCATGCCGCGGCGGGCTGGTCTGAATCGGTCGAGGAGCGTGATCATGGTGGGTGGGATTTTCGAGGGGAAGTGGATCGTATCGTGGCGCCTGCGGGCGGACAACCACCAATCTATGGATGCGTTGCGGCGTGCCGACGCCGCGCGGCAGCGAAAGCGCTGATTGATAATTCCGCCATGAACCCGATGAACGCCACCCAGGCAATCGATCGCTACTTCACCGAGCACATCGTCGGCGGCACCGAAGTGATCGACCTCGGCCCCACCGATGCCGCGCGCACCTGGCCTGAGCAAGGTGTCTGGGTGAGCCTGGTGCGCCACGAGGCACGCTTGCTCGACATGTCGTTGCGCAGCCTGTTCGCAAAAGACCCTGGTCTGGCCATCGCCGGCCGGCCGGTGGTGCTGAAAGAGCTGCGGCGCATGCGCAACGCGGCCACGCTGGCCTTGCTGTTTGCCTGGTCGGTTGCGTTGTATGGCGCCTTCCGCTGGCTCTACGACTGAGCGCCCGTCCATGCATCTCGACGCCCTCGAAACCACCGCGCTCGACAAATCGCACGACACCCTCGTGATCGATCCGGTGAAGATGAACATCGTCAACCGCATCGCCAGCGGCACGGTGCTCGATGGTGAATACCGATTCGAAGGCGGGCTGTTGCTGCAGGGCACGCTGCGCGGCCATGGCGAGATCAACGGCCGCCTGGTGATCTGGCACACCGGCCAGTTGGTGGGCAAGTTTCGCGTGCTCGGCGAACTGTATGTGATGGGGCATCTGGGTGGGGTGGTCGATACGGTGGACGAATCCACCGAGCTCGAATGCCACGGCACCGCCTATGTGGCGAGCACCGGCGTGTGCACCGGCGCGATCGTTGCCGCCAAGCTGCGTATGTATGATGGCGCCACCCTGCAAGGCCCGTATCGCACCTTGCGCTCCGAGCTCTCGCTGCCAACCGGTGCACGGGCATCCGGCAGCAGCTTCAGCGATGCCTGAAAGCGCTTGATGAGCTACCTCTACAACGCCAACTCCAACGCCCCCGCCTCGGAACCCACCAGCGACGACACCTCCCCAGGTGGCAACGCGCCCACGGTGGAAGTGCCTCTGGGCGACACGATGGCGCCGGTCGATCAGATCCCGGTGCGGCTGCCACAAACGCAGGCGGTGCAAACCGGTGCCGGGGCCGAGCGCATCTCCACACTGGCCGAAGGCCTGTCGTTCACCGGCAGCGCCACACTCGACGGCTCGATCACGGTGTCGGGCGAGTTCCAGGGCGACATCCGCGTGCTCGACCACAGCGACGGCCATGTCACCATCACCGAGACCGGCATGGTTGTGGGCGATGTGCGCTCGCGGCAGATTGCCGTGCTGGGGCAAACCGCGGGCACGCTGGATGCCGCCGGCGGCAAGGTGCTGCTGCACGCCAGCAGCAGCGTCTCCGGGCGCATCCGCTACACGCACCTGCAGGTCAACGGCGCTGATCTGAACGCCCAGCTCGAACGTGTGCGCAGCGACGGTGAAGCGGGCAGCGGCCACTGACATCCGGCCGCCGACCAGCGAAGAACTTCGACGCGCAGCGCTGGCCCGGTCGGCCCGCCGAGGCGCCACGGTGGCATCGCGGCGCATCGCTCTGCGCTGGTTGGGCTGGTTCGGCTGGCGCGCCGCGAAATGGCTCGCCGTGCCGGCGCTGGCGGCTGCGGCCTTCATCGGGTGGTGGCAATCCGGTGGCCGCATCGAACCATCCGCATCGCCTCCCGTGGCTCTTCCGGCATCGGCAGCGCCGGTTGCCTCCGCCGCCGCATCGCAACCCGCCGTGGCAATCCGAGACATCACGGTGATCGACGAGGCGGCGTCCGCGCCCGGGATCAGCAATGATCTGGGGGCCGTGCGCCTGCGCCTGGATGCCGTGGATACCGAAGAGCCATCGAGCCAGGCCCCCGGCGCTCAGGCACAATCCGCATCCTCTCCGGACAACATGGGACGCGAGCGTGAACGGTAACGACGAACCCAGAGTCCAGGCCCGCCTGGTCCCCGCCGAACAACTCGGCGCCATCTCCAGCCTGATCGCCGAAGGCGCCAGCTTCGAGGGCTCGATCAGCGCCAAGAACGATCTGGGCATCAAGATCGACGGCGTGCTCAAGGGCGGAATCAGCTTCCAGACCGGCGGCACGGTGCATGTGGGCCCCACCGGCCTGGTGGAAGACACCACCATCGAAGCCGATCACGTGCTGGTCGAGGGCAAGGTGCGCGGCACCATCATTGCCCGCAAGACGCTGGAGTTCACCGGCTCGGCCACGCTGGTGGGCGACGCGCAATACGACGCGCTGCTCGATGTGCACCCGCGCGCGCGGCTGCGTGGCAAGGTGGAGTTTCGAGGCGATGTCGACAGCCCCGCGCCGGCCGCTGACGGCGACTACCGGCGCTAGACAGCCCGCTGTTCAGGATCGGTAGTCGGCGTTGATGCTGACGTAGTCGTGGCTCAGGTCGCAGGTCCATACCGTGGCCTGTGCGTCGCCCCGGTGCAGATGCACCCGCACCGTGATCTCGCTTTGTTTCATCACCGCCTGGCCTTGTTCCTCACGATAGGCCGGATGGCGCCCGCCCCGCACGGCCACATGCACGTCATCGAGAAACAGATCGATCAGGCTTTGATCCAGATCGTCGATGCCGGCATAACCCACCGCGGCCAGGATGCGGCCCAGGTTCGGATCACTGGCAAAGAACGCCGTCTTCACCAGCGGTGAATGGGCGATGGCGTAGGCGGCCTGCCGGCATTCGGATTCGGTCTGGCCACCTTGCACCGTCACGGTGATGAACTTGGTGGCGCCTTCGCCATCGCGCACGATCGCCTGCGCCAACTGCCGCGAAACGGCAAACAGCGCCTCGCGCAGGGCCAGGCCCTCGGGCGTGGCCAGATCGTCGATGCGGGCATGGCCGGCGCGATGGGTGGCCACCAGCACGAAGGAATCGTTGGTCGAGGTATCGCCGTCGATGGTGATGCGGTTGAAGCTCTGCTCCGCCGCGTCGCGGGCCAGGCTGGCCAGCAGCGCCGGTGCGACGGCCGCATCGGTGGCCACGAAGCCAAGCATCGTGGCCATGTTGGGCCGGATCATGCCGGCGCCTTTGGCGATGCCCGTCACGGTGACGGTCTTGCCGCCGATCTGCACCTGGCGCGAGGTGGCCTTGGGCAGCGTGTCGGTGGTCATGATGCCCTCGGCGGCCTGGGGCCAATGCGCGGCTGCCAAATCGGCGATCGCCGCCGGCAGGCCGGCTTCGATGCGATCGTTGGGCAGCGTCTCCATGATCACGCCGGTGGAAAACGGCAGCACCTGGGTGGGCTCGACACCCATCGCCTTGGCCATCGCGGCACAGGTGGACCGAGCCCGCGCCAGACCATCGGCGCCGGTGCCGGCATTGGCATTGCCGGTGTTGATCAGCAGCGCGCGGATATCGGTGCGAGCCGCCAGATGCTCGCGGCAGATCTGCACCGGCGCGGCGCAAAAGCGGTTCTGGGTAAACACGCCGCTGACGCTCGCCCCGGCATCGAGCGCAAACACCACCAGATCGCGCCGATTGGCCTTGCGCACGCCGGCCATCGCCGTGCCAATCCGCACACCGGGCACCGGCAACAGATCGGCGGGATTCGGGGCGATGAGATTGACGGGCATGGCGCTGATCCTGTGCGGTGTAACGAGCGGAGAATTCTATGGACTCGGGCACCTGCCGAGGGCGGCAGTCGACAAGCGTCTACCTGGCCTTCGGATTGCACACGGCAAACATCACCTGTTCGCCGAGCTGCCCCTGGGCATCGCGCTCGTAGTTGCGCAGCAGCCCTTCGCGGGTGAAGCCCAGCGCGTGTTCGGCAAAGTGCAGTGCGCGCGCGTTGGAAGCTTCGCTCAGCGCCTGCACCCGCGCGAAGCCGAGGCCGAATGCCAGCTCGACGACGGCAAGCACCGCTTCGCGCATCAGGCCCTGGCCGGCGTGGCGGGAATCGCCCACATAGCCCACCTCGCAGCGCGGCGTATCGAAGTCGAAGCTGTGCAGATCCACACTGCCCACGTACTGGCCGGTACGCTGGTCGAAGGCAAAGAACATCAGCGCTTCGCCTTGCGCCACATAGCGCACGGCGCGTTCGCAAAAGCCGAGCGCCCATTCCAGGTTGCGAGGCAACTGCGCCCAGGCGATGTAGCTCAGTGTGGGCAAGGAGGCGTTGAGGCTTTCGACAAACGCCTGCGCATGGTCGATCCGCGGCGCTTCGAGCCGCAGACGTGCGGTGCTGAGCGCTTGCGGCGCGCCGATCAGGTCATCGCGATGCATGGAGGGCCGGGCCAACCATCAGGCCAGTGGGCCGGCCACCATTCAAGCCAGCTTGCCGTGGCAGCTCTTGTATTTCTTGCCGCTGCCGCACGGGCATGGATCGTTGCGCCCCACGCGCGCCACGTCGGACGCGGGCCCGGCAACGGCCGCGGACTCCTGCGATACCGAGCCATCTTCGTTGGGATGCGTGTAGGTGACATTGCCCACCTGCGCGGCACGTTCCTCGAGCGCTTCGGCGGCTTGAGCCGCCTGCTCCTGCGTCTGGATACGCACAGTGATCAGATCGCGGGTGACTTCGAGCTTCACCGAGTCGAGCAACTGGGAAAAGAGCTCGAAAGCCTCGCGCTTGTATTCCTGCTTTGGATTTTTCTGCGCATAACCACGCAGATGGATGCCCTGGCGCAGGTAGTCGAGCGCGGCGAGGTGCTCGCGCCAGTGGGAATCGAGCGAGCGCAGCAGCACCATGCGCATGAACGGATTGAACTGCTCGACGCCCACCACACCCAGCTTGGCATCGAAAAACTCGTGTGCCGCCTTCACCACGCGGTCGAGCACATCTTCGGCCGCCACGGTGTCGGACGATTCCACCCACTGCTTGAGTTCGACCGGGATCTGCCACTCGTCGAGCAAGGCTTTTTCCAGGCCCGGCAGATCCCATTGCTCTTCCACCGTCTCGGCCGGCACATGCGCCAGCACCACGTCGCCCATCGCGCTTTCGCGCAGGCTGGCGATCTGCGCTTGCAGCGATTCGGCTTCGAGGATGTCGTTGCGCTGCTGGTAGATCACCTTGCGCTGGTCGTTCGATACATCGTCGTATTCGAGCAGCTGCTTGCGCACGTCGAAGTTGCGCGCTTCCACCTTGCGCTGGGCACTTTCGATCGAGCGCGACACGATGCCCGCTTCGATCGCCTCACCCTCGGGCATCTTCAGGCGCTCCATGATCGCGCGCACCCGATCACCGGCAAAGATGCGCATCAACGGATCTTCCAGCGAGAGGTAGAAACGCGAGGCACCCGGATCGCCCTGCCGGCCCGAACGGCCACGCAGCTGGTTGTCGATGCGCCGTGATTCGTGGCGCTCGGTGGCCACGATGCGCAAGCCGCCGGCGGCTTTCACGCCGGCATGCAGGCTGGCCCATTCGTCCTGCAACTGCTTGATGCGGCGGTCTTTTTCTTCGGCAGACAGCGATTCGTCGGCTTCGACGAGTTGCACCTGCTTCTCGACGTTGCCGCCGAGCACGATATCGGTGCCACGGCCGGCCATGTTGGTGGCGATGGTGATCACACCCGGGCGGCCGGCCTGCGCCACGATCTCGGCCTCCTTGGCATGCTGCTTGGCATTGAGCACCTGGTGCGGCAGCTTGGCTTTGTCGAGCAGGCCCGAGATCAGCTCGGAGTTTTCGATCGAGGTGGTGCCCACCAGCACCGGCTGGCCGCGTTCGTGGCAATCGCGGATGTCTTGCGTGACGGCCTCGTACTTTTCCTTGGCGGTCTTGTAGACGAGATCGAGCTCGTCCTTGCGGATCATCGGCTTGTTGGTGGGGATCACCACCGTCTCCAAGCCGTAGATTTCCTGGAACTCGTAGGCCTCGGTATCGGCGGTGCCGGTCATGCCCGAGAGCTTGCCGTACATGCGGAAATAGTTCTGGAAGGTGATGGAGGCGAGCGTCTGGTTTTCGCTCTGGATCTGCACGCCTTCCTTGGCCTCGACAGCCTGGTGCAATCCATCGGACCAGCGCCGCCCGGTCATCAGGCGGCCGGTGAACTCGTCGACGATGATGATTTCGTTGTTCTGCACCACGTAGTGCTGATCGCGGTGGTACAGGTGCGTGGCCCGCAGCGCGGCGTACACGTGGTGCATCAGCGAGATGTTGGCAGGGTCGTACAGGCTCGCGCCCTCGACCAGCAGCCCGGCCTTGGCCAGCAGCAGCTCGGCGTTTTCGTGGCCTGCCTCGGTGAGAAACACCTGGTGCGTCTTTTCGTCGACGGTGAAATCACCCGCGTCGATCACGCCTTCGCCGGTGCGCAGATCGGCTTCGCCCTCCTGCTTCTTCAGGCCCGGGATCACGCCGTTGATGCGCACGTACATCTCGGTGTGGTCTTCGGCCTGGCCGCTGATGATCAGCGGCGTGCGCGCTTCGTCGATGAGGATCGAATCCACTTCGTCGACGATGGCGTACGACAAACCCCGCTGCACACGATCGCCGGTCTCGTAGACCATGTTGTCGCGCAGGTAGTCGAATCCGTATTCGTTGTTGGTGCCGTAAGTGATGTCGGCACTGTAGGCGGCCTGTTTTTCGGCCTTCGACATGCCCGGCACGTTCACGCCCACCGTCAGCCCGAGGTAGGAATACAGGCGGCCCATCCACTCGGCGTCGCGCCGGGCGAGGTAATCATTCACCGTCACCAGATGCACGCCCTTGGAGGCCAGGGCATTCAGGTACACCGGCAGGGTGGCCATCAGCGTCTTGCCTTCGCCAGTGCGCATTTCGCCGATCTTGCCGGCGTGCAAGGCCATGCCGCCGATCAACTGCACGTCGAAATGGCGCATCTTGAGCGCCCGCTTGCCGGCTTCGCGCACGGTGGCAAAGGCTTCGGGCATCAGCGCATCGAGCGTCTCGCCCTTGGCCAGCCGCTCGCGAAACTCGAGCGTCTTGGCCTTGAGCTGGCTTTCGTCGAGCCGCTCGAACTGCGTCTCCAAGGCGTTGATCTTGTCGACGGTCTGACGGTACTGTTTGAGCAGGCGGTCGTTCCGGCTACCGAAAATGCTGGTGAGAAGCTTGGGCAACATGCGAATTCGGATGCGAAAGGAAAGATTGAGGTGGGTGCCGGCGCCGTGAGGCTGCCAGGCCAGGCGGCAGTGTTACTGCCGCCCACAAACCCATCCCGCGTGGAAGCCATGTAAGGGCTGATGCGCGCAATACAAATGCCTGGCGCGTGCGCCCGACAAAACAGATCAGTCTAGCATTGCGCCCCCACTCGCCCGGGGGCCCAGGGGCTTGTGCCAACCGAGCGCTCAGCGCCTGGCCTGGACTGACCCGGCCGCCGAAGCCGCCAGGGCGGTCGAGAAGCCCGGCAACCCGGCCAGCACCGGCACCGTGGGCATGTTGAGGAACTTCGCCGGGTCTTGCGGCACGCCCTGCACCACCACCTCGAAGTGCAGATGCGGGCCCGTGGAGCGGCCGGTGGTGCCCACCAGCGCCACCAGTTGCCCGCGCTTCACGAGGTCGCCAGCCTTCACCAGGATCTTGGAGGTGTGCGCATAGCGCGTCACCAGGTTGTTGCCGTGATTGATCTCCAGCATCTGGCCGTACTGCGGGTGGTAGTCGGTCGATAACACCACGCCACCTGCCGCGGCCAGGATCGGCGCACCCACATCGGACGGGAAATCCAGCCCGGTATGCAAGGCCGCACGGCCGGTGAACGGATCACCCCGAAAGCCGAAGCCCGAGCCGATCGGGCCATCGATGGGCCGGCTGCTGGGGATCATCAGGCCTTTCAATCGGTCTTCGAACAGGCGCGATTCGAACAGCGTGTAGAGGTCGATATTCTGGTCCGCCGTTTCATCCAGGCCGCCGAGAGCGCGATGCAGCTCCTCCAGCGACGGGTGTTCGAGCGGAATGAACGGCCCGCCGGCCGCGCCGACCTTGGTGGCCTGAATCGCCTTCACTTCCTCCGGCTTGACACCGGCCAGCCCCGAGACACGCTCGGTGATGGCCTCCAGCTTGACCAGCTTGGCCTGCATCTCGCCCACCCGCTGCGCCATCGCGTCGAGGTTTTCGCGCATGAAACGATCGCGCTGGGCAAACTCATCGCGCACCACCAGCCGCACCACCTGGCTGACGATCGGCCAGCCTTCGCGCGCCGCCTTGAGCAGGATGAAGTGGTAGATCGCTGCCGACAGCACGATCAAGGCCAGGCTCATGCCCAGCATCACCAGCGCAATCCGCCAACGGCTGATCTGCATCGCGCGGGTTCGCGCGATGCTGCCGTAGGTGACAAGAATCTGCATCACTACACTCCTGAGCGTGACTCGGCCGCGACCTGCTCCACGCTCCGCAAAACGACGACCCGACAAAACGGGGACGGCGGCGCCCGCAGCAGCCCATTCGACTGCGGCGTCGCGTTTGTTATCACCTTCCCCGTTGCCTGTAGCCCTCTCCGGCGCCATGGCCCAGAGCTCCCCGCTGGCCAGCTTGATGGCCCGCGTGCGCGAATCACAAGCCCGCTACGACGCGATCAGCCCCGGCATCCCCGAAGCGATGCGCGGGCAAGTGAAGCCGGGGCCCATCGATGACAAGGGCTGGTCCCTGCTTGCCGCCAACAGCGCGGTGGCCTCCAAACTGCGGCAATTGCTGCCGGAGTTCGAGCAATCGCTGCTCAACCGGGGCTGGCAGGGTACCCCAATACGAATTCGCGTTCAATCGGGCTGAATGCCCGGCGGGGTGATCGCAAGCGCGGCGGCGGTGCCTGGCGGGCACGGGGCAGAACTCCGGCAATATCGACCTGTACAGCGCGACATGTACCGCACCGATTCAGCGGCCGCTGGCGAGCGCATGCTCCAACGCCACGATTTGGCTGTCCTGATGAACAGCCAGGGCGGCCAAAGCCAGCAGCAATTGATCGAACGGCACCTTGGGGTAATCGCCGATCCCGTGCATGCCGTCGTGCAAGGCTGCCTGGCCCTGCGCGCGCAGCATGGTGTTCACCGCATCGCGATCCTGCGCGCATGCCCCCATCAATGCCATCAAATCGGATTCGTTCCACATCAGTGAAGCCACATAGCCATCGACGGATTCGTTCAAATTAACCAGGCGCCCCACCGCCTTGTCGAATACGATGGGAAATACCGGTTGATCGAAGTCGTTATTAAAGCAGGCGCGCAGCAGCGTATCGACATCGCCGCCGGTCGAATTTTCTCGCAGGCGATTTTTGCATAGAGCTGCGATGCCTACCACGTTCAAAAAGTCTGCCACGGCATCACCGATGCTGTCAATATTGCGCAGGCAAACCTTTCCCGGAAAGGCATTTAAATACACCAGCAATTTCCGGTGAAAGGTGGATTTCCGAGAGTTCTTCCAGGCCCTGAAAGGAAGAATCGGCCCAGCCTTCGTCTTGTGCTTTATACCCCACTGTAAATAGGCAGATCGCAGCCAGTCTACATGATTGCGCAGGTACGCCACAATCATGACATCCACATTATCATGCACCAGTTCGATCAGCGGTTGAATGGCTTTTTCCGGCCGATCAAAGAAGGATTCACTGCTCCAGATCAACGTGGAGATCCCTTCGCTTCGTGCCTTGCTCACGGTTGCCATGAGCACGTCCCGAATTTGCGCCTGACCATCCAGCAAGGGCAAGGCGTGCAGCCTCGCTGTCGCACCAAACTCCTGCCACGGATACAGCTTGACCGGTGCGTGTTCGAGCACAAGACCCAAATACCACACGCCTTCGCGAGCCAGCGCCGGAATGGCGCTACGCAAGGTCGATTGGATAGAACTCGTCCCGGTTTTTCCGGCACCAATATGAAATATGAAGCGCAAAGGCTGCAGCGATGGGCTGGTTGCCGGGGCGTCCGACGCATCGCTCACGCAGGGCGCTCCTTGCCAGATGCCAACGTACTAAGCGTATGGTCGAGAGAATCGATGCGGCGGGCCTGGTTCGTGACCAAGCGCGCCAGCGCCATCAACAGCACCTGTGCGTCGACCTGTGGTGCACGGACGTTCAGTTTGGAAACATCCAGAGGATCCTGCCCCTGCGCCGCCAGAAGCGCGTTCAACGCCTCTCGATCGGCCCGTGTCTCGGTCACCACGTGCTTCATGTCGTCGACCGTAGGCAGCAATTGGCTCAGGAACTCATCTGGCGTGCGATCCATCGGAATATGGTTGCCAATCTGCCGCTCGAACAGCACGGGAAAGGCATTGCCCTTGATCCGATCATTGAAAAGAGCGCGCAAAAGTATTTCGACCGAACCCGGCGTTTGATTGTCTGTGGGCCGCGCGTCGAGCGTCGATGCCGGTAGATTGCAAAATTTGGAAAAGTCGTCGACCACATCAGTCAGGCTGTCGAAATTCCGAACATTGACACGCCCAGGCAGTGCAGCAGAATAACTTTGAAGCGTGGGTGCAAAGAATGGCCGACGATGTTTTATCCACTCACCAAACGGGCGAATCTGCCCCGGTATCGTTTTGTGCTTTATTCCCCACTGTAAATAAGCAGATTTGGCCCAGCTCACATGGTTTCTGACATAAGCCAAAATCTGAACATCCACGCCACGATCATTGATATCGGCCAGTGCAGGCAAGACACTGTCGAAACGGTCGAAA
>JANMAS010000368.1:0-2867 GCA_031359975.1 Burkholderiales bacterium | reverse complement strand
CAAACAGAGCGCGAAGGCGCTGGCCGATGCTTATGAAGCCGGCGCGAAGAAACAATGGACTCAGCCGATCGGCTTTGCGCATGCGCTGTTCGAAGTGGCGGCCGATGCGCTCAAGCGCGCCAAGTCGCTCAAGGCCGCCGATGTGCGCGATGCGGTGGCGGCGAGTAACCTGAACACGGTTGTCGGCCTGGTCAAGTGGGGCGGCGGTGGCCCGTTCAAGAACGTGAGCAAGACACCGCTGGTGCTGGGCCAATGGGTGAGGGGCACCAAGACCAAGGTGGAACTGGTGATCGTGAACAACGAGACGGCGAAGAATATCCCCACCGGTGGCACGCTGAAGCTCATGTAGACCAGCCATGCCGCTGCTCCATCTCCAATCCGTTGCCAAGCGTTATGGCGCGCTGAAGGTCACCGACAACATCTCGTTGGCGGTGCAGGCCGGGCAGACGCTGGGCATCCTGGGGCCCAACGGGGCGGGCAAGACGACGCTGTTCAACCTGATCTCGGGCGATGCGCGCTGCGATGCCGGCAGCGTGCACTACGAAGGCCGCGACATCACCGGCCTGAAGCCGCACCAGCGCTGCCGCGCCGGCATCGGCCGCAGCTACCAGGTGCCGCAGCCTTTCGGCCATATGACGGTGTTCGAGAACCTCGTCACCGCTGCCTGTTTCGGCGGCGGCCAGCCCGAGCAGGAGGCTTGGGAGACCGCCCACCAGGTGCTGCAACAGACCGGCCTGCTGGCGTTTGCCAACAAGCCGGCGGGTGGCTTGACCTTGCTCAACCGCAAGCGGCTCGAACTGGCACGGGCCCTGGCCACGCGCCCGAAACTGCTGCTGCTCGACGAGATCGCCGGTGGGCTCACCGAGCACGAGGCCCGGCAGCTCGTCGACGAACTGCGGCGCATCAAGGCACAAGGCGTGACGATGATCTGGATCGAGCATGTGGTGCATGCGCTGCTCTCGATCGCCGATCGCTTGTTCGTCATCAACTTCGGGCAAAAGCTGGCCGAGGGCGAACCCCGCGCGGTGATGGAGGACGCTCAGGTGCGGCGTGTGTACATGGGCATGGAAGCATGACGGCGCTGCTGCAAACGCAAGGGCTGACCGCCTTCTACGGCGATGCGCAGGCGCTGTTCGGTATCGACTTCGCGCTGGCCGAAGGCGAGATGGTCTCGATCATCGGCGCCAACGGCGCCGGCAAGAGCACCTTCATGAAAGCCGTCACCGGGCTGGTGAAGACGCAGCCCGATCTGATCCGCTTCAAGGGCGAGGCGATCGGCGGGCTGGCGCCGGGCGACATCGTCAAGCGGGGCATTGCGCTGGTGCCCGAAGGCCGGCGGCTCTTCCCCAGCCTGAGCGTGGAAGACAACCTGCTGATGGGTGCCTTTGCCAAACGCCCGGGCCCGTGGAGCGTGGCCCGGCTTTACAAGCTGTTCCCCATCCTCGCCGAGAAGCGCGGCCAACCCAGCACCTCGCTCTCGGGCGGCCAGCAGCAGATGGTGGCCATCGGCCGCGCGCTGATGAGCAACCCCACGCTGCTGCTGTGCGATGAGCTGAGCCTGGGCCTGGCCCCGATCGTGATCAAGGAAATCTACGACGCCCTGCCGGCGATCTGCGCCGAAGGCATGACGGTGGTGATCGTGGAGCAAGACGTGGCGATGGCCAAGCAGGTGTCGCAGCGCATCTACTGCTTCCAGGAGGGACGGGTGTCGCTGCACGGGCGCTCCGATGGGCTTACCCGCGAGCAGATCTCGCAGGCTTACTTCGGCATCTGAATGATCGAAATCCTCATCCAGGGCTTGCTGCTCGGCGGTTTGTACTGCCTGTTCGCGCTCGGCCAATCGCTGATGTTCGGCGTGATGCGGCTCACCAATACCGCGCAGGGCGACTTCATCATCCTCGGCGCCTATGCCGCCATCGCCGGGCTGAGTGTGGTGGCGGTGAGCCCGCTGCTCATTGCCGCTGCGCTCCTGCCGGTAGCCTTTGCATTTGGTTATCTGCTGCAACGCCATGTGCTCAACGGCACGCTGGGCCGCGATCCGCTGCCCTCGCTGGTGGTGACCTTCGGCCTCTCGATCGTGATCCAGAACCTGCTGCTCGAGCTGTTCTCGGCCGATCCCCGGTCGATCGAAACGCAGGGCTTCAACACGCTCAGCGTGTCGCTGCCCGGCGGCATCGCGGTGGGTGTGTTGCCGCTGGTGATTCTGGCGCTGGCCATTGCCGCCACGGCGGCGCTGCAAGGGCTGTTCAACCACACGGCGCTGGGCCGGGCCTTTCGAGCGGTGTCGGACGACAAGGAGATCGCCGAGCTGATGGGCTTGAACGCGCACAAGGTGTACGCCCTGGCCACGGCCATCGCGTTTGTGCTGATCGCGCTGGCCGGCGCGCTGCAAGCCATGCGCACCACCGTGTCGCCGTCCGATGGGCCGCTGCTGCTGCTGTTTGCCTTCGAGGCGGTGATCATCGGCGGCATGGGCTCCTTCTGGGGCACGCTGGTGGGCGCGCTGCTGCTGGGCACCGTGCAGCAGATCGGCTTTCGCATCGATCCCGGCTGGGGCATCTGGTTCGGCCACATCGTGTTCCTCGCCGTGCTGGTGGTGCGGCCGCAGGGGCTTTTTCCGAAGACGCGGGGCTGAGCAGGCATGGGCATTCAAGTCATTCGCAGCAACGCCGGCAGCCGCAGTGCCTTGATCGCTGGCGCGTTGCTACTGCTCATCGCCGCAACCTTGCCTTTCTGGGCACCGGTGGACAGCGCGTCGTCGTGGATGCGCGAGTTCGTGGAGATCGCGTGTTACTTCACCTTAGCGATGATGTGGAACCTGCTCGCGGGTTACGGCGGCATGGTCAGCATCGGGCAGCTGGCGTTTT
>JANMAS010000340.1:0-5200 GCA_031359975.1 Burkholderiales bacterium | reverse complement strand
TCGGTGCGGATATCTCCTGCGCGTTGTTCGTCGTCGGCCCGAAACACATCCAGCCCGGCCAGCTCCAGCGCGGGCTTCAGCAGCTCGGCATAGACGCGGTTGAAATCGATCGGGCTGCCATCCGGCGACGGCTTGGTGCCGAAGGGCATCGCAACGAAGACATGCGGTTTCATGGTGTGCATTGGCGGAAAGCACAGGGGCGCCAAGCATGTCGCCGAACGCCACGCAGCGCAAGCCGCATGCATACTGATCGCACCCCCAGGATGAGGGACTGCGATCCATGCAAGGCTGCGCCTACGTCGACGACCAGTTCGTCGCCCCCGAAGACGCGAAGATCTCGATCTTCGACTGGGGCTTTCTGCACTCGGACGCCACCTACGACGTGGCGCATGTCTGGCAGGGCCGTTTCTTCAAGCTCGACGACCATCTCGACCGCTTCTTCGCCAGCTGCGCCGCGCTGCGGCTCGACCCCGGCAAGACACGCGACGAGGTGCGCGCGCTGATGCACGAATGTGTGCGCCGCGCCGGGCTGCAAGAGGCGTATGTGGAGATCCTGTGCACCCGGGGCCGGCCGCGCCCCGGCTCGCGCGATCCGCGCACCTGCGCCAACCGCTTCATGGCGTTTGCGATCCCGTTTGTGTGGATCGCCGATCCGCAGCGGCAGCGCCAGGGCATCAACCTGATCGTCGGCACGCCGCAGCGCATCCCCACCGCCAGCATCGATCCGCGCATCAAGAATTACCACTGGCTGGACTTCGTGATGGGCCTGTTCGAAGCCTACGAACTGGGCGGAGAAAGCGTGGTGCTGCTCGACGCGGCAGGCCACGTCACCGAAGGGCCGGGCTTCAACGTCTTCGGCGTGTGGCCGGCCAGCGCCGGCACGCCGGCCCGCATCGTCACCGCCGGCCAGGGCGTACTGGAAGGCGTGTCACGGCGCACGGTGATCGAGCTCGCCCAGGCCGCCGGGCTGGCTGTGGAGGTGCGCCACTGGACGGTGCACGAACTGCGCACCGCCGATGAGGTGTTTCTCAGCAGCACCGGCGGCGGCGTGATCCCGATCAGCCGGCTCGACGGCCAGGCCATCGGCGGCCGCGCCGACGGCGAGTTCGGCCCGGTGAGCACGCTGCTCCAGCAGGCCTATTGGGATCTGCACCGCGACCCGCGCTACACCGAGGCGGTGCGCGGCCTGGGTTGAGGGTTGAGCCAAAGGGCCAATTCGTCCATCATTTTGACGATGAACATCCTCCTCCAGGGGGATGGCTTTTGCGTGACGGCTCGGCAGACTGCAAAGCCTTGCCCAGGAGACCATCATGCTGGCCGACACGCTCGCCACCGATCGATTCAGTGCACCGCTCGCCCCTGCACTCGATGGCGGTGCATCGCATGCACCGCAGGAAGAATTTGCCAACGCCGCCAGCCACGCCGCAGGCGTGGTGCTGGCCTGCGCAGCCTTGCCCACACTCGCCACCGGCGTGAGCGTGGCCGAGCCCCTGCGGCTGGCGGGCATGCTGGTCTTTGCGTTGTCGATGATGGCGGTGTATTTGGCCTCGTCGCTGTTCCACGCCATGCCGGCCGGTCGGGCAAAAGCCTGGCTGCGGCGAGTGGACCACGCCGCGATCTTTGTGTTCATCGCCGGCAGCGCCACGCCGTTTGCCATCGGCCGCGACGCGGCCCATGCCGATGCCTGGGTGTTGGGCGTGATCTGGATCGCCGCGGCCGCGGGCGCCACCTCGAAGCTGCTCGGCGGGCTGCGCAACCGGCGCCTGTCCACGATCACCTACCTCGCCTTCGGCTGGCTGGTGGCCGCGCTCGCGCAACCCGCGTTGCAATCGATGTCGCCGGCCACCTTCAACCTGGTGGCGTGCGGGGGCGCCTGCTACAGCGTGGGCTGCGTGTTCTTCATGCTCGACCGCCGGTTGCGCTTTGCCCATCTGGTGTGGCACGTGCTGGTGCTGGCCGGCAGTGCTTGCCACTTCCTGGCGGTGCTGCAGTTCGCGGCCTGAGTTCCACAGGTCAAATGAACATGCCGCCCGAGACTTCGATGCGCTGCGCGTTCACCCAGCGGTTGTCGGTCTGCAGCAGCGCCGAGATCGCGCCGCCGATGTCATCGGGCACACCCACGCGGCCGAGCGCCGTTTGCGAGGCGATGGCGGCGTTGAGCTGAGCGTTGTCGCGCACCGCGCCGCCGCGAAAATCGGTTTCGATCGCGCCCGGCGCCACCACGTTGACGGCGATGCCGCGCGCGCCCAGCTCCTTGGCCAGGTAGCGCGTCATCACCTCCACGCCGCCCTTCATCGCCGCGTAGGCCGAGTAGCCGGGCAGGCTGAAGCGTGTCAAGCCGGTGGAGATGTTGACGATGCGGCCGCCATCGTTGATGAGTGGCAGCAGCTTCTGCGTCAGGAAGTAAACACCTTTGAGGTGGATGTTGACGAGCGTGTCGAACTGCTCTTCGGTCGTCTCTACGAAGGCGGCATCCACGCCGATGCCGGCGTTGTTGACGAGGTAGTCGAAACGCTCGCGCTGCCAGCCCTCGTGCAGCGCGGTTTTCACCTGCGCGGCAAAGGCGGCAAAGCTGGTGCTCTGGCCCACGTCGAGCTGCAGCGCCACGGCACGGCTGCCCAGGGCTTCGATCTCACCCACCACCTGCTGCGCTTCCTTGGCGCTGTGCTGATAGGTGAGGATGACATCCACACCGCGCTCGGCGAGCTTGAGTGCGGTGTTCTTGCCCAGGCCTCGGCTGGCGCCGGTAACGATGGCGATCGGGTGGTTCATGGTGACGTTCCTGGTGGATTGCGGAGTGGATGCCCTCACTTTATTGATCTCGTCCAATCCGATAAAGTAGGCCAATCTGATTTGACTGTTCTCTTCTACTGAACAATCCACCGTGGATCTCGACGCCCTTGCCGTCTTCGTGAGAGTGGCCGAGCTGGCCAGCTTCACCCAGGCCGCCGCGCAGCTCGGCATGCCCAAGGCACGCGCTTCCACCAGCGTGTCGCAGCTCGAAGCCCGGCTGGGCACGCGGCTGCTGCAGCGCACCACCCGCAGCGTGCGCCTCACGCCCGATGGCGAGCTGTTTCTCGAACGCTGCAAAGCCTTGCTGGCCGACGCGGACGAACTCGGCGCGCTGTTTCAGCAAGCCCCCACCGCGCTGCGCGGGCGTCTGCGGGTGGACATGCCCACCGGCGTGGCCCGCCACTGGGTGATCCCGCGTCTGGGCGAGTTTCTGGCGCGGCATCCGCAGCTCGAGATCGAGCTCAGCACCACCGATCGGCGGGTGGACCTGGTGCATGAAGGCTTCGACTGCGTGGTGCGCGTGGGCCCGCTGCACGATTCCGGCCTGATCGCCCGGCCGCTCGGCGCGGTGCAGATGGCCAACTGCGCCAGCCCGGCTTACCTGGCCGCGCACGGCACACCGCACACGGTGGACGATCTCGATCAGCACCTGCTCGTGCACTACAGCACCACGCTGGGCGGCAAGCCGCTGGGCTGGGAATACCGTGACGGCACGGGCTACCGCTTCAAGCCGATGCGCGGCGTGGTGACGGTGAACAACGCCGAGGCCTACCAGGCCGCCTGCCTGGCCGGCCTGGGCCTTATCCAGGCGCCCCGGGCCGGTGTGAGGCAACTTGTCGCCCAGGGCGCCTTGGTGGAGGTGTTGCCGCAGGCGGTAGCCGAGCCGATGCGGGTGTCGCTGCTGGTGGCCCACCGGCGCGGTCAATCAAAACGCCTGTTGGCGCTGATGGCCTGGATCACCCAGGTGCTTGAGCCCTATGTGAGCGAGCCTTCGGCGGGCTGATCAGCCCACGGGTGTGGGATGGGCCGCAGGCAGGGCTTGCACCAAGGCAGCCGGGCTGCTGGTTGACGCCGAAATCGCACGCGCCAGCCCATCGAAGCAGGTGCCAACCACCCACTCGATGATCTGCGCATCGCTGTACTGCCCGCTGGCCTTCATCACGTTGGGCACCGGATCGCAGGCACGCGCAAACACGGTGTAGAGCACCAGCTCCGGCGGCAGGGCAGCATCGATCGATGCATCGGCCTGCGCCTGTTCGATCCACACGCCCAGGCTTTCGGTTACCGCCACGAGCGCATCGGTATAGCCCTTGTCGGCCATCAAGGCGCCTCGCAGGCTGGAGTTTTGCGAGGGCAGCAGCGGCATCTCGCCGCCCAGCAAGGCCGTGACCGACCAGCGCACCACCGATTCGAGCTTGCCGCGCGGCGTGGTGCCGGGGTCGGCATCGAGGCTTTCGATCAGATCCTGCGCCCGCGCCAGCACGCGCACCATGGCGGCGGCGGCCAGCGCCTCTTTCGAGGGAAAGTGTTTGTAAAGGCTGGCCTTGGCGATGCCGACGTCGGCGGCCACTTCGTCCACTGTCATCAGTTCGAAGCCTTTGCCGGCCAAGAGCTTGTTGACCGATTCGACGATCGCGTCCTCACGGACACGCAGCATCTGTTCGCGAAATGATTTTCTAGCCATGCATCATTTTAGACCCAGACTGCGCTAACTGTTCAAATTGGTTTCAAAAGGTACGTTCTGGTACTTTAAAAGACCATACGGTTGACTTTATGAACTCATCAGTTCACATTTCGCTGCCGTCGCTGAAAGCGCCTCCGCTGGTTGTGCTGCAGCGATGTTGGTATTCACTTTCAACCTGTCTTCATGGAGATGTAAGCATGAGACGACTCTTTTTGATGGCTTTGGTCGCGCTCGGTGTGTCCGGTGCGTTGTCGGGCTGCTTCGGCGGCTCTGACGATCCCCCCACGATCGCGCAGGTGGTGGCCGATGACCCGCAGTTCCAGACGCTCGAAGAAGCGCTGGCCGCCGCCGCACTCACCGCCACGTTCGAAGATCGCGCGGCGAGCTACACCGTCTTCGCGCCAACCAACGATGCCTTTGGACTGCTGCTCACCGAACTCGGTCTCACCAAGGACGAGCTGTTCGCCGACGTGCCGCTGCTCACCGCCGTGCTCACCTACCACGTGCTCGACGGCGAGGTCCCGGCGGCTTCGGTACCGCTGGGCCAGGCCATCGTGCCCATCGGCGGCGGTTTTTTCAAGATCAGCGATGTTGACGGCGCTCTGGTGTTTCAGGATGGCCGCAACCGCACCGGCAACCTCACCGCCACCGACGTGTTCGCCGCCAACGGCGTGATCCACGTGCTCGACCGCGTGATGCTGCCGGCCGACAAGAACATCGTGC
>JANMAS010000338.1:0-3379 GCA_031359975.1 Burkholderiales bacterium | reverse complement strand
CTCGATCGAGGCGCTGCCGGCGATCGCCGAGGCCGTGGGCTCGCGCATCGATGTGTGGATGGACGGCGGCATCCGCTCCGGCCAGGATGTGCTCAAGGCCGTGGCCCTGGGCGCCAGGGGCACGATGATCGGCCGCGCCTTTCTCTACGCCCTCGGCGCCATGGGCGAAGCCGGTGTCACCCGCTGCCTGGAGATCATCCAGAAAGAGCTGGAGATCACCATGGCGTTTTGCGGCCATACCGACATCAATACGGTGGATCGCCGCATCCTGCTGCCCGGCACGGCGCCGGGCGAACGCCGCTGAAGGCGCGATGGCCGCGATCCTCATCAGCGAAGTGGGCCCGCGCGACGGGCTGCAGAGCATCGGGCGCACGATGCCTACCGAGGCCAAGCGGCGCTGGATCAGCGCGCTGCGGGCAGCCGGGCTGCGCGAGATCGAGGTGGGCTCGTTTGTGCCGGCCACGCTGTTGCCGCAGATGGCTGATGTCGCGGAGATCGTCGCTCATGCGCTCACGCTCGATGGCCTGATCGTGGCCGCGCTGGCACCCAACCTGCGCGGCGCGGTATCGGCGTTCGAGGCCGGTGTGAACAAGCTCACCGTGCCGGTTTCTGTGACTGAAGCGCATTCGCTGGCCAATGTGCGCAAGACCCGCGCGCAGATGATCGACGAGGTGCGGGCCATCGTGGCGCATCGCCATGCGCATCATCCGGCGGTGCGCATCGAGGCCGGCTTGTCGGTGGCCTTTGGCTGCACCCTCGCCGGCACGGTGAGCGATGACGACACGCTGCGCCTGGCGCTCGCGATGACCGAGTGCGGTGTGGATGAAGTGGGCCTGTCGGATACCAGCGGCTACGCGCAGCCGGCGCAGGTGAAGCGCTTGTTCACGCGGCTGCGCGCCGAGCTGGGCGATCGTGCCGGCGGTGCGCACTTTCACAACACACGCGGCCAGGGGCTGGCCAATGTAGTGGCCGCGCTGGAGGCCGGCATCACCACCTTCGATGCCAGCCAGGCCGGCCTCGGCGGCTGCCCGTATGCGCCCGGTGCCAGCGGCAACATCGTCACCGAGGATCTGGTGTTCCTGCTCGAGGCGATGGGGCTGGATACCGGCATCGACATCGACCGGCTGGTGGCCGCGCGCGCCATCCTGCGCGACGCGCTGCCCGCCGAAGCCTTGTATGGCCATGTGGTCGACGCCGGCCTGCCCAAGGGCTTTCGGTACGCCGATGGCCGATGGCCTGCCCGCGTCGGCGGAGCCGCGGCATGAGTGCCGAAGCCGCCGAACCCAGGCGCCTGCCCTACGAAGGCCTGCGCGTGGTGGAGTTCACCCACATGGTGATGGGCCCCACCTGCGGCATGCTGCTGGCCGATCTGGGCGCCGAGGTGATCAAGGTGGAGCCACTCGAAGGCGACAGCACACGCCGCCTGCTCGGTGCCGGCGCAGGCTTTTACGCCACCTTCAATCGCAACAAGAAGAGCCTGGCGATCGATGTGAAGGATCCACGCGGGCTGGAGATCGTTCTCAAGCTGGTGGCCGGCGCCGATGTGTTCAGCGAAAACTTCAAGACCGGCACGATGGATCGCCTGGGCTTGGGGCCAGCGGCGCTCGCGGCGTTGAACCCGCGGCTGGTGGTCGTGTCGCACAAGGGTTTTCTGCCCGGCCCGTACGACCACCGCACCGCGCTCGACGAAGTGGTGCAGATGATGGGCGGGCTGGCCTACATGACCGGCCCCGAAGGCCGGCCGCTGCGCGCCGGATCGAGCGTCAACGACATCATGGGCGGCCTCTTCGGCGCCATCGGCGCAATGGCCGCGCTGGCCCAGCGCGACCACCCCACCCACGGCACCGGCAAGGGCAGACGGTGCAATCGTCGCTGTTCGAGAACAACATCTTCCTGGTCGCCCAACACATGATGCAGTTTGCGGTAACCGGCCAACCCGCCGCGCCGATGCCCAGCCGCATTTCGCCATGGGCGATCTACGATGTGTTCAGCGTCAAGGATGACGAGCAGATCTTTCTCGCGGTGGTGTCCGACACCCAGTGGGCGATCTTCTGCAAGGCCTTCGGCCTCGATGATCTGCAGCGCGACGAACGCCTGGCCAGCAACGCCTTGCGGGTGCAGGCCCGCGCCTGGATGCTGCCGCTGCTGCGCGAGCGCATGGCCGGCCACAGCGCCGCCGAGATCAGCGCGATCTTCGAGCGCGACGGCCTGCCCTTTGCCCCGATCACCCAGCCGCAGCAGCTCTTCGACGATCCGCATCTGCTCGCCACCGGCGGCCTGGCCGAGGTGACGCTGCCGGCCGATGCGAGCGTGGCCGCGCGCGAGATCCACACCCGCACCGCCCTGCTGCCTTTGGCGATGGGCGGCCAGCGCCTGCCGTTGCGCCTCGCCCCGCCAGCCCTGGGGCAAGACACGCGCGCGCTGCTGCGCGAACTGGGCTTTGCCGACGCGGCGATCGATGCGCTGCGCACGGCCGGTGTGATCCGCGAGCCGCAGCCCAACCCTTGACCGGAGCGATATCCATGGCCATCTTCGAACTCGACGGCGTTCAACCCGAGGTGCACGCCAGCGCCTGGATCGCCGACTCCGCCCAGGTCATCGGCAACGTGCATCTGGCAGCTCAGTGCAGCGTGTGGTTCGGCGTGGTGATCCGCGCCGACAACGATGATCCGGTGCACATCGGCGCCGGCTCCAACATCCAGGAAAACAGCGTGCTGCACGCCGACCCCGGCATGCCGCTCACCCTCGGCGACAACGTGACCGTGGGCCACATGGCCATGCTGCACGGCTGCACCATCGGCGACGGCTCGCTGATCGGCATCGGCGCCGTGGTGCTCAATCGCGCGCGCATCGGCCGCAACTGCCTGGTGGGCGCCGGCGCCCTGGTCACCGAAGGCAAGGAATTCCCCGATGGCTCGCTGATCGTCGGCAGCCCGGCCAAGGTGGCCCGCGCCCTCACACCCGAGCAGATCGAGGGCTTGCTGCAGAGCGCGGCGCACTACCGGGGCAACGCGATGCGGTTTCGGGAGGGGTTGCATCGGGTGGGGTAACGCGCCCCTCACACCGCCTTCGCCCACCATTCCCCATCGAACTCGCCCTGCAGCCAGGTGATGAAGGTGCTCACCTTGTGCGGCACCAACCAAGCCCGCGGTGCTGCTCGCCTCGGACACCGGCTTCGCGCCGATCAAGGCCATGCTCCAGCACCTGCGAAGCAACGGCAGCGACCGCCTCGCGATACTGTACTGGGGCGCCCGATCGCTGACCGATCTGTAAACGCGCGAGCGGGTGCGCGAGTTTCGGATTGAAATGCCCGGCGGCTGGGGGCGGCTGCGCCCTTGCGCGGGGATGGCTGCCCGCACTGCGGCGGCCAGAGCGATTG
>JANMAS010000312.1:0-6200 GCA_031359975.1 Burkholderiales bacterium | reverse complement strand
AGGTGCGCTCGATGTAGACGATTTCGTCGCCTTGTCGCACGGAGAGGTTGACCGGCTGCAAGGTGAGCTTGTGCAGCTCGCGCATGGGGCCGATGGCGGCGTCGCGCACATCGAGCCGGGCCTTGACCAGATTGCCCAGTTCCAGCAGGCGCATGCCCAGGCGATAACTGCCGGCTTCGGGCCGGTCGACATAGCGGCCGGCGGCGAGATCGTTGAGGATGCGGTGCGCGGTGGAAGGGTGCAGCCCGGTGCGCTCGCTCAGCTCCTTCAACGACACCGGATCCTGGTGCGAGGCCAATACGTCCAGCAACGAGAAGGCGCGCGCCAGCACCTGGATGGTGGGGGTTCGTTCCTCGTGATGGTTCATTGCTGGGGGATTGGGTAGAGCGGGCCTCGGCATTCTTGCATGGCGAAATACCGTTTCGCCGGGTGGGTTCAGATGCAGGACGCCGCCTCGCAACCCGACCGTACCGCGCCCTCGAGCGTGGCCGGATAGGGCCCTGCCACGTAGTCGCCCGCGGCGAACAGGCCTGGCGCCACGTCCGCCGGTGGCCGGTCCAGGCCGGGGGAGCATACAAAGGTAGCCCGCTTCTCGGCCGCCTGATGCACAACGTCGATGTCGCGCGGGTTCAGCTTCAGGGCGACGCAGGCCTGCGCCTGCACCGCGCGTGCGGTGGCCGCCGCGCCCACATCCACCCAGGCGCGAGCACCGCTGATCACGAATGAAAACAGCGCGGGCCGGCCGTGCAGCACTTCCAGGTCGAAAGCAAATTGAGCCGGCGCCGTGGCGCTTGTGCGCAGTGCGCGAATGGGTGGCAGCCAGCGTGCCGCCGATGGTGCGCGCAAGTACACGGTGATGATGGGTTCGTAGCGCAGCGAGCGCGCGCTGGCCGACCACGGCGGTGCCAGCGGCTCGACCAGCCGCGCCGCTTCGGCCGGCGGTGTGGCCAGGATCACCGCATCGAAGTGTTCCTGCGCGTGATCGGATCGCACACACCAGCCCTCTCCCCGTGGCTCCAGGGCCATCACCCGTTGGCTCGCCAGGATGCAGGCGCCATGCCCGAGCAGCCAGCGCTGCGCGGGCTCGGGAAGCAGCGCGCCCAGCGGCTGACGCGGCAACAGCATGTCGGCCCCGCCGCGCGCGCCGAACATCGCATCCCTCAGCACCCGCAGGAACACGGCGGCGCTGGCCTGGCGCGCATCGGTATTCAGCGCCGCCACGCACAGCGGATTGATCAGGTCGAGCCGGATGCGCTCGGGCAGCGTGGCGGTGAGATCGGCCACGGTAGCCAGGGGCGCTGCCTGAAAATCGTCGCGCCACCAGCCAAAGGCCGTCATCAACAGCGCACGGCGCTCGCGCCACGACCATTGCGGCGCGGCGGCCACCGCGCGTGCGAACGACAGCGCCGCCGGGCCGGGCGGTGCGCGCAGCACGCAGCCATCCGGGTACTCGAGCGTGAGCGGCATGCGCCACAGCAGCGCACCGGCATCGGCCTGCACGGTGTGCATCAACGCCAATGTGGCGGTGTAGGCCCCGATCAGGATGTGCTGGCCGTTGTCGAGCACCGCTTCGGGCAACGCCACGCTGCGGGCGCGGCCACCGAGTTGCGGCGCCATGTCGAACAGCGTGACCTGGTGGCTCTTCTCGGTGGCACGCACCGCGGCGGCGAGCCCTGCCCAACCACCACCGACAACCGCCACGCGTCGCCTGGCCGCGGCATCGCGCGAAGGCTGGGGTGCGGCGCTGGGCTGGGGCGCGGACACCTCAGCGCCCGCGCCAGTTGGTCTGCATCGCGATCCAGAGTTTGCGCACCGGCGTGAGCGAGGTGCGTTGATGCAGGACCTGGAACCCGTCGGCCTCGATCTCGCGCAGCAAGGCGCGATAGATGTTGGCCATCATCAGCCCCGGTCGCTGGGCGCGGCGATCGGCGGCGGGCAGCAGCGCAAAGGCCTCGTCGTACAGGCCGTGTGCCCGCGCGGCCTGGTAGCGCATCAGCGCCTGGAACCGGTCGCTGTAGCCCCACGGTGATTCGCGCTTGAGCAACTCGTGCGCCTTGACGTCGTGGCGCTGCAGCTCATCGATCGGCAAATAGATGCGGTTGCGGCGTGCGTCGTCGCCGACATCGCGAATGATGTTCGTCAACTGCATCGCCTGACCCAGGCGATGGGCGTATTCGGTGGTGGCCTCGTGGGTGCGGCCGAAGATGCCGGCGGCCACTTCGCCCACCACGCCGGCCACCAGATGGCAATAGCGTTGCAGCGTCGGAAAATCGAGATAGCGCGTCTGCTGCAGATCCATCTCGCAGCCCTCGATCACCGCTTCCAGCGATTGCTGGCGGATGCCGAAGGCTTTCACATGCGGCATCAACGCGCGCATGGCGGGATGATTGGGCGCTCCGCTGAATGCACTGGCTACTTCGCCGCGCCACCACGCCAGCTTGGAGGCGGCAACACCGGCATCGCGGGCTTCGTCGACCACGTCGTCCACTTCACGGCAGAAGGCATAAAACGCGGTGATCGCCGCGCGGCGATCGGGCGGCAGGAACAGAAACGCGTAGTAGAACGACGAGCCGCTGCGTGCGGCCTTGTCGCGAACGTAGTCTTCAGGCGTCATGCGTGGCTGCGGCCCGAAACGACATGCCCAGGGCGCGCCAGCCGATGAGCGGCGTATCGAGCGCGGTGAGGGTGGGGCGGTGTGTCCATGTGGCAAATCCTGCGTGCTCGATTTTGTCAAGAATGCGCAGTCCGCCTTGCACCACGGCGCGCAACTCCCAGCCGAAACGGCCGGGTATTGTCAATGCCAGCGGTGCGCCCTGGTCCATCAGGCGTCTCGACCAGCCGACCAGCTCGCGCACCAGCGCCTGGCCGGCCGTGCCAGGCGCGTCGCCTCGGCGTATCGCTTGCAGATCGACGCCGTGGGCCAGCGTGTCATCGGCAGGCAGGTAACAACGTCCGCGCGACAGGTCGAGGCCGAGGTCTTGCCAGAAGTTGATGAGCTGCAGCGCCGAGCAGATCGCGTCCGAACGCGCCAGGCTGAGCGGGTCGGACACCCGCATCAGGTGCAACAGCAGCCGGCCGATCGGATTGGCCGAGCGGGCGCAGTAGGTCAGCAGCTCGGTGCGTGTGGCGTAGCCGGGGTTGTGCACGTCTTGCTCGAAGGCATCCAGCAGCGCGTGCAGCAGCGAGCCGGGCAGGGCGTGCCGTGCGATGGCGGCACGCAGGGGCTCGAAGACGTGCGGCCATGCGGCGGTTGGTGCCGCGCCGGCCAGTGCGCGTTCCAGCGCAGCGCGGTATTGCGCCAGCGCCGCGCGCCGGGCATCAGCGCTCGCATCGCCTTCGTCGGCGATGTCGTCCGCAGTGCGTGCATACCAGTAGATCGCCGCAACCGCCGGACGCAGCCTCGGCGGGCACAGGAACGAGGCTACTGGGAAGTTTTCGTAGTGGTCAACAGACATTCGGCGCGATTGTGGCGTGCCTTCGAGCCGATCTCCGGCAGCGACCGGCGATGGCGGGGTTGGCAGGTGGTGTGGCGGTGACAAGCGACGAGCCTGTCGTTGACATCGCCAACCCTGCTGCTTATATTACTGACCGATCAGTCATTAACTCGACCTGACCTACCGGCCACGGTCAACGCGTTGCCCAAGGATCCGCACCATGAACTCACGCTTCGCGCACGGCCTCGTCGGCCTTGCAGCCGCCTTGCTGCTGGCCGCCTGCTCCCGTACCGAGACCGCCGCCGAGCCGATTCGCGCGGTGCGCACGATGGTGATCGGATCGGGTGACGCTCGGTTGACGAACGACTACGCCGCCGAGGTGCGCGCCCGCACCGAATCACGCCTGTCGTTTCGGGTGGGCGGCAAGCTTGTGTCGCGGCCGGTTGATCTGGGCAATACGGTGAAGAGCGGCCAACTTCTGGCGGTGCTCGATGCGCAGGATCTTCGCCTGGGCGAAGCCGCCGCTCGCGCCGCGCTGGCGGGTGCCAAATCGAATTTCGACCTGGCCGAAGCGGATTTCAAGCGCTTCAAGGATCTGCGTGCGCAAGGCTTCATCAGCGAGGCCGAGTTGCAGCGTCGCGAAACCGCCTGGGTGTCGGCACGCGCGCAGTTCGATCAGGCGCGGGCGCAATCGGCGGTGCAGGTCAACCAGGCCGGTTATGCCAACCTCAACGCCACCGCCGCGGGCGTGATCACCGCCATCGAAGCCGAACCTGGCGCGGTGGTGGCGGCGGGTACGCCGATCCTGCGGCTGGCGCTCGACGGCCCTCGCGATGTGGTGTTTTCCGTGCCCGAGGATCGCCTGGGTGCCATGCGCGCGCTGCAAGGCCAGGCCGGTGCGCTGAAGGTGCAGTTGTGGGGCGCTGCCGGCACATCGCTGCCGGCCACGGTGCGCGAGGTGGCTGCGGCAGCCGATGTCGCCACCCGCACCTTCCTCGTCAAGGCCGACATCGGCAAGGCCGGCGCCACGCTGGGGCAAACCGCCACGGTGACGATCGAATCGCCGCCGGTGCCCAACGTGGTCAAGCTGCCGATGACGGCGGTGGTGGCGTCGGGGGGCAAGTCGGCTGTGTGGGTGCTGGATGCGGCGTCGATGACGGTCAAGCCCTGGCCGGTGCAACTGGCCGGTGCCGACGGCAACGACGTGGTGGTGGCCGCCGGCCTGCAACCCGGTCAACGTGTGGTGACTGCCGGCGCGCACGTGCTCACGCCGGGCCAGAAAGTGAGCTTGTTCGAAGAGTTGGCGGGCGCGGCAGCCGCACCAAAAACACCGGCCTCGCGCTGAGCCGGAGCGCCATGCCATGAGCGATCAGCACACACCCCCTGCCGTGCCCACCGGCGCCGCCGACGATCGGCCGCAACCGAGCCCCGGTTTCAACATCTCGCGCTGGGCCCTCGAACACTCGGCGCTCACTGCCTACCTGATGGTGGTGCTGATGGTGCTGGGCTTCGTGGCCTACTTTCAGCTCGGCCAGGACGAAGATCCGCCGTTCACCTTTCGCGCCATGGTGGTCCAGGCGTATTGGCCGGGCGCCACGGCGCAGGAGATGGCCGAGCAGGTGACCGACAAGATCGAGCGCACGCTGCAGGAGATTCCGTACTCCGACATCCTGCGCAGCTACACCAAGCCCGGCGAATCGCTGACCATCGTGCAGCTGAAAGACAGCTCGCCGCCGAAAGACGTGGCCGGCGTGTGGTACCAGGTGCGCAAGAAGATCGGCGACATCCGCGGCACCTTGCCGGCCGGCGTGCTGGGGCCGTTTTTCAACGACGACTTCGGTGATGTCTACGGATCGATCTTTGCCTTGTCGGCCGACGGCTTTTCACGCGAGGAGCTGCGCCGGTTTGCCGAGTCCACCCGCTCCGAACTGCTGCGTGTGCCCGATGTGGCGAAGGTGGAGCTGTTTGGTGTGCAGGCCGAGAAGATCTTCGTGGAGATCCCGCAGCGTCGTCTGGCGCAGCTCGGGCTCGATCTGAACCAGGTGCTGGCGCAGTTGGCGGCGCAAAACGCGGTCGAAGGCGCCGGGGTGCTGAACGCCGGGCTGGAGAACGTGCAGATCCGTGTCGCCGGGGCCTTCCAGACGGTGGAGGAGCTGCGGCGCCTGCCGATCCGCGCGGTGAATCCGGCCACCGGCCAGGCCAGCACGATCCAGCTCGGCGACATCGCCAACATCACCCGCGCCTACGCCGATCCGCCTTCGACGCAGGTGCGCCATCAGGGCCGGCAGGTGATCGCGCTGGGCGTGTCGATGGCCAAGGGCGGCGACATCATCGCCCTGGGCAAGGCGCTCAGCGCCAAGGTGGCGCAGGTGAGCGCGAGCTTGCCGGTGGGCATCGAGCTCAGCCGCGTGCAAGATCAGCCGGCGGCGGTGTCGCGCTCGGTGGGCGAGTTCGTGCGTGTGCTGATCGAGGCGGTGATCGTGGTGCTGGCGGTGAGTTTCATCAGCCTGGGGCTGCACCGCAGCAGCGGGCGATTCGGCTTCAGGATCGATATCTGGCCCGGCCTGGTGGTGGGCATCACCATCCCGCTGGTGATGGCCATCACCTTCGTGGTGATGTATTACTGGGGCATCGGCCTGCACAAGATTTCGCTCGGCTCGCTGATCATCGCGCTGGGCCTGCTGGTCGACGACGCGTTCATCGCGGTGGAAATGATGGTGCGCAAACTGGAGGAGGGATACGACATGGTGCGCGCCGCCACGTTTG
>JANMAS010000269.1:0-11269 GCA_031359975.1 Burkholderiales bacterium | reverse complement strand
GACGAACCGCCGATCAGCTGCATCCGCTGGGTGAGCGAGTTGATCGGCATCGCGGGCGGCGACGATGTTTTCCCCGAGCGCGCGGCGTCCAGCCTGGCGCTGGGGCGCATCCTGGCCGATCCCGCCGAAGTGATCGCGGCGGCGCCCGACATCATCATCGGCTCGTGGTGCGGCAAGAAGTTCCGCCCCGAGAAAGTGGCTGCGCGGCCGGGCTGGCACAACATCCCCGCAGTGCGCGATGGCGAGCTGCATGAGGTGAAATCACCGTTGATCCTGCAACCCGGCCCGGCGGCACTCACGGATGGGCTCGACGCCCTGCACAAGATCATCCAGCGCTGGTCGGCGCGAACCGCTTGAATCGGTTGGCCGCCTCGTTCACAGTCAACGATCCACGCAGAAGGAATCCACCATGTTCAATGCGCTGCTGCTCACGCAAGACAACAAGAAGACCATCGCCACGCTGGGCCCGATCGATGAGGCGGGCCTGCCCGAAGGTGAGGTGGACGTGCGGATCGAGTACTCGACGCTGAACTACAAGGACGCGCTGGCCGTGACCGGCCGCGGTGCGGTGGTGCGCAAATGGCCGCTGGTGCCCGGCATCGACCTGGCCGGCGTGGTGGAAAGCAGCCGCGACCCGGCCTGGCAGCCGGGCGACCGTGTCGTCGTCACCGGCTGGGGCCTGGGCGAATCGCGCTGGGGCGGCCTGGCGCAAAAGGCGCGGCTCGAATCCGGCTTCCTGCTCAAGCTGCCCGAAGCCACGTCCACCCACGATGCGATGGTCATCGGCACGGCCGGTTTCACCGCCGCGCTGGCGGTGATGGCGCTCACCAAGCATGGCCTAAAGCCGGGCGACGGCGAAGTGCTGGTGACCGGCGCCGCCGGCGGCGTGGGCTCGATCGCGGTGGCGCTGCTGGCCAGCCTGGGCCACCGGGTGGCCGCATCCACCGGCCGCCCGCAGGAGGCCGAATACCTACGCATGCTGGGCGCCACCGAGATCGTGGATCGCTCCAGCCTCAGCGCGCCCGGCAAGCCGCTGCAGGCCGAGCGCTGGAGCGGCGTCATCGACTCGGTGGGCAGCCACACCCTGGCCAACGCCTGCGCCGCCACGCGCTGGTATGGCGCAGTGGCCGCCTGCGGGTTGGCCCAGGGCGCCGATTTCCCCACCACGGTGATGCCCTTCATCCTGCGCGGCGTGAACCTCTACGGCATCAACAGCGTGCAGGAGCCCAACGACGTGCGCCGCCGCGCCTGGGATCTGCTGGCCCAGCATGTGAGGCCGGCGCAGATGGCGCAGATGACGGTGGATATCGGGCTGTCGGATGTGATCGCGCATGCGGCGGATCTGCTGGATGGCAAGGTGCGGGGGCGGACGGTGGTGGATGTGGAGCGGTGAACGAGCTGTTGGCAACCACCGAGGTGCGGCCGACGACTCGGCCACGCGCTCCCCGAGACGGCGATCCGCAGCCACAGGGCGCCGACGATACCGGCGACAAGCAATGACGGTACGGGGCCCAGCGCCCCGCCCAAAAACTGCCGTACTCATGTATGCAATACATCCAGCACAGGCAAAGCGGATCTGGACCGCAGTTGAACTACAGCGTTGATCTCACGAACTCGAGCTGGCAGTCAAAAACTGAGTCTCCACCGTAACTGGAAAGAATCAGACGATCACCGAGCTGTCGGGCACCGAACAACCCACCAAAATAAAAGCATCCGTTGAAACTTGAATCAACAGTCACATCGCCCCATGAATATTCCGAATTGCCGGGAAGGGTGTTCAAACCGGCTTGCACAAGTTTTGCTTCCAGAGGATTGCCGACGATTGAACCATTAAACCAACGGTAGGTATTTGGATAGGATCCCCCGCAAAACATCGTATATTCAGTGCGCCCGGCAAACGGCGCCGCAACGAGCTGGCATGCATATCCACCTCCGTCGTACTGTCCGGGAACAAACTCACTCGTCCTGACTGCAGGGCTTTTGACCGAAGTCACCGCGGCCGTTTCCAGCGGCGTACCATTCGTGCCCACTGAAAGCTCCATCGTCACGTCGAAGTATCGAGCCGTGCCGGTGGAATTGGTGGTCGGCAAGCCATAGAGATAAACCGTGTTGCCTGCCACCACCACTTGCGAACGTTCTCCGAAAACAGCTTGCGGCGGGTTTGCAGCATTCGTAGGTAATGCGGCGGCAGCGAGCGCGCACAGCGTGATAGACAGAGCGGCGAAGCGAATGACGTTGGGCATGAGAGCCTCCTTGGGGTTGAGTGACGCTCTCACCTTAGGCTCCCGGCGCAGGCAGCTCAACTGACGAT
The DNA here is from genome assembly GCA_031359975.1 of Burkholderiales bacterium. GTDB lineage: Bacteria > Pseudomonadota > Gammaproteobacteria > Burkholderiales > Burkholderiaceae_C > JANMAS01. The sequence continues at coordinate 8,958 of JANMAS010000269.1, read as the reverse complement.
TTTCTGTCGGAGCCTGCGCTTGCCTTTCGTCATCATTTCGATGGATGGCATGACGGTGGCTGGCTCTTGCCGAACAGCCGCTACTGGTGTCAGATACGCGCTGAACGACCTTCCCATGCAGAAAAGATGACCGCCGACCTCCAGACCCAACTCGTTCTTCGTTATCGATACCACTTTGGCAATTGCTCGTTCGATGAGGCAAGACGCGAATTGATGGTCAATGGCAACGTGGTGGCCATCGAAAAACGCCCTGTCGACGTGCTTCTGGTGCTGATGCAGCAACCACGCCAGGTGGTACCGGGCGATGTACTGCTCGAGCGCGCATGGCCCGGCAAAATGATCGTGGCACCCAATGCGCTGAATGTCGCGATCGGCCGCCTGCGCACAGCGCTGAATGATCGCAAAGGGGTTCTGATCGCCAACGTATCGGGCGAGGGTTACATGCTCGACTCGCCTGTGGAGCGTGTGGTGGTGAGCCGGGATTTTGTCAGTCCGCTGAAATTGCAGGCGGGGTCATCCATTTCATGTCGCCCGGATTATTTGCTGGACCAATGCATCGGGAGCTCAAGAAACAGTGAAGTATGGCTGGCACGCGGAGTGGATTCATCGGAGCAGAGAGTTTTCAAGTTCTGTGCTGACGGTTACGGGCTCACTGCTTTGAAGCGGGAATTCACCTTGTATCGGGTTCTGCTTAGAGCACTTGGCGAACGACCGGATTATTCGAGAATCATTTCAGCGAATTTCTCCACCGAGCCGTTTTATCTCGAATCAGAATATGGCGGAATGAATCTCGCTCGCTGGGCCGAACAGAACGGCCAATTGGCAGCCATGCGGTTGCCGGCACGGCTTGAACTCTTCATCGGCGTTGTGCGGGCGGTTGCCGATGCACACCGAGTGGGTGTGCTGCACAAGGATCTGAAACCCACCAACATTCTCGTGGCCGCCGCGCCTGTGCCTTCCGGCGGCCGCATGGAACCAATCTGGTCAATTCGTTTGACCGACTTCGGCAGTGGCCGATTGCTCGACGACAGCATTCCCGATCGGTGGGGCGTGAGGCCGGACGGCATGACGCTCGTCGACGGTGAGTCGCCCGATCCTGGCGCCGCCACGCCCATGTACATGGCGCCGGAAGTGGGCGAAGAGCAAGCCGCCACGGTGCAAAGCGATGTCTATGCGCTGGGCCTGATGCTCTATCAACTGGTTGCCGGCAACTTGAACAAGCGCATCCTGCCCGGTTGGGAAAGCGACGTGACCGACCCGCTTTTGCGCGACGACATTTCACGCGCCACACAGAGCGACCCGGCACTCAGGCTGCGAAGCGCGGATGAACTGTTCGAGCGGTTGACCAGCCTGCAGCAGCGGCACGACGCGGCCGAGCTTGAGCGCAAGCAGGCCGAGCGCCATGAGGTTCAGCGCCAGGCCAGCGAGCGCGCCAAAGCCCGGCGACCGTTGGTAGTTGCGCTGGTCGGGCTGCTGGCCATAGGCCTTGCCCTCACCGGCTCGCTGTACATCAAGACCGAACGAGCCCTCCTGGTGGCACGCGAGCAGGGCGACCGCGCGCAGGCGATCAACGACTTCCTCAATCTCGATGTGCTGCGCTCTGCCGATATCACCCGGGCCGGCAAAGCCAGTACCCTGAGCCCGCTGAAAATCCTGCAAAGCGCGTCGGAGAAGGCTTCGCAGCGATTCAGCGGTCAGCCGCTCACTGAGGCCACGGTGCGCAACATGCTCGGGCGCCTGTTTGCAAACATTCAAGACCTGCCGCAAGCCGAGAAGGAATTCAGGCGCAGCGAGGCTCTCTACCGGGATCTGGTGCCAGCCGGAGATGATCGATTGCTCACCGTGCGGTTTGAGCTGGTCAACAACTTGGTCAACACGTCCAGGCATCAAGAAGCTGAAAAGCTCCTCGAGCAAACCGAGCGCGATATGGGTGCGGTGCGCCTGCAAGAACGGACGCCGCTGGCCAAGATAGCGGCCAAGACACGAGGCGGTTTTCTCTATTGGCGTCAGAACTATGCGGCTGCCAAGCCGTTCTATGAGCGCGCGGTGAGCCTGGCCGACGAGCTCGACCTCACGAACTTTTCAGGCCGGGCCAACGACCGACGCATGCTGGCCGAGGTGCAGTTCCGCCTCGGTGAATACAGCGCGGCGGAAAAGGTACTCGAGGTCGCGCTGAACCCGCCATTCAATCCGGAAACGGTGGGCGAGGTGGAATTTGCAAAGAGCCAGTTCGCCTACGGAAGGGTGCAGATGGCTTCTGGGGAGAAACCGGAAACCGAAGCGCAGCTAATCCGCAGCCGCGACACCTTGCGCCGGGTGCTGGGGCCAATGGATATCAGCGCGGCGTTCGCAGACGCGGAGCTTGGGAGCCTCTACGTTGCGCGGGGTGAGTACGAGAGCGCCCGAGCCGCATTGGAAGATGCGCGGGGCGTGCTGGTGAAGCGGTTGGGCGACAACCACCAGATCCCGCGCATCGTGGCTTTGAATCTCGCCAATGTCATGCTCTATCTCGGGCAGGCCCAAGGCGCCTTGAATGTCTACGACGAAACGCGCCCCGCGATGTTGAAGGAGTTGGGTGAAAGCAGCGCCATCGTTCAGGGCATCGATTTTTCCCGCGCCCACGCTTACTGCGACCTCGGCGCATTCGAACGATCCTTCTCGATCGCGCAAGCGCTCGATGCCGACAAGCTGGCGCAAGCTTCGCCCGGGGCTGACTGGGCATTCAAGCTCGACGGACTGAAAGGCCGCGCGTTGTGGGGCATGGGCAAGACAACTGAAGCGCGGCCGCTCGTGGAACGTGCCATTGAAGGCATGGAGCGACTCGGCACCACCAAGCAGTTCATCGAGCCACTGCGGCGACTGATTCCGAAGCCGGTGGGATGACTCGTCAGCTCTCCGGCAGAAAAAGCGTCTGCAAATTGTTTAGAAAATCGAAGCCCTTCGCACTCGGCCAGGCGTGGGTGAGGCTGCGCTCGACCAGGCCCAGCGCTTGTGCCCGGGTGAGCCCGCCTTCGATAGCCGACATCGGTAAGCCAGTGCGCTCACGGAACACGTCGAACGAGAACCCTTCTCTCAGCCGCATCGCATTGAGCATGAACTCGAACGGCAATGCCTGGCGCTTGACCTCTTCATCGTTCGACACCGCACGCCCTTCGAGCGCTCTCGCCATGTAGGTGGCGGGCTCACGCCAACGCACCTGGCGCACCACGCGATGCGGAAAACTGAGTTTGCTGTGCGCACCGGCGCCGATGCCGAGGTAGTCGCCAAACTGCCAGTAGTTGAGGTTGTGTGCGCAGCGGTGGTTGGGCCGGGCAAAGGCCGAGACTTCGTAGCGCTGCAGGCCCGCAGGCGCGGTGCGGGCGACGATGGCATCGAGCATGTCGGCGGCCAGATCGTCATCGGGCAACACCGGCGGATGCGTCGCGAACCAGGTGTTGGGCTCCAGCGTGAGGTGGTACACGGACAGGTGCGGTGGCTCGAAGCCGAGCGCGGTATCGAGATCGGCGTGCAGGCCGGCCAGCGTCTGGCCCGGCAAGGCGTACATCAGATCGATGTTGAAGGTGTCGAAAGCCTGCTTCGCCTCGGCCACGGCGGCACGCGCCTGGGCGGCGTCGTGCACCCGGCCGATGGCTTGCAGGTGCTTGTCGTCGAAGCTCTGCACGCCGATCGACAGGCGGGTGACGCCGGCTTTGCGGTAAGCCTTGAAGCGCTCGCGCTCGAAGGTGCCGGGGTTGGCTTCTAGCGTGATTTCGCAGCCGGGGTTGAGCGGCAGGCGGGCGCGGATGTCGGTGATCAGGCGATCGATCGTGTCGGGCGAAAACAGGCTGGGTGTGCCACCGCCGATGAACACGCTGACGATGTGCCGGCCCCAGACAAACGGCAGCGCCGATTCCAGATCGGCCATCAGCGCATCGATGTAGCGCGATTCGGGGAGTTCGCCGATGCGCTCGTGTGAATTGAAGTCGCAGTACGGGCATTTTTTCAAACACCACGGCAGATGCACATACAGCGCGAGAGGCGGCACGGCGCCGAGGTTCAGCGTGCCGGGGCGCAGGTAGCGCTCGACGGGGGTGGGCTGTGAGCGGTGGATGTCGATGGGGTGTTCAGGCACGGTTGTCGGCCCTCACCCCAGCCCTCTCCCGCAGGCGGGAGAGGGAGAAAGGCGCCAAGCTTCGGCCATCAATACGATCATCTGCTGTGCCGCCAGCGCGCGATGGCTGTGGGCGTTTTTGATGGCCGGCGCCAACTGCGCCACCGTGGCGCCGAGTGCGGGGATGAAGACCAGCGGGTCGTAGCCAAAGCCACTGTCGCCACGCGGCGCGGTGAGGATCTCGCCGTGCCAGCGGCCGAAGGCGATCAACGGCTCGGGATCGTCGGCCGAACGGATTGCCACCAGGGTGCTGACGAAGCGGGCGCGACGATCCTGGTTGCCTTCGAGGCGCTGCAACAGCAGGCGGTTGTTGGCCGCATCCTGGATGCGGCGCATCACTTCGCGATCACCCGTGGGACCTGCCTCGCCCAACGGCGCGAAATGCGCCGAGGCCACGCCCGGCTCGCCGCCCAACGCATCCACGCACAGGCCGGAATCGTCGGCGATCGCCGCGCCTGCGCAAGCCCGCGCCGCATGCCGCGCCTTGGCGAGCGCGTTTTCGACAAACGTGTGATGCGGTTCGTCGGCTTCGGTGATGCCCAGCACGTGCTGCGACACCAGTTCCAGAGGCAGCGCCGCGAACAAACCACGCAGCTCGACGAGCTTCTTGGGGTTGTTCGAGGCGAGCACCAGGCGCATCAGGCCTCCAGCGCCTTGCGCTGTGCGGCGACGAGCTCGCCGATGCCTTGGCCGGCCAGCGCCAGCAAGGCATCGAGCTGCTCGCGGGTGAACGCGGCGCCTTCGGCGGTGCCCTGCACTTCGACAAACGCGCCGGCACCGGTCATCACCACGTTCATGTCGGTATCGCAGGCGGAGTCTTCGATGTATTCGAGGTCGAGCAAGGGCGTGCCTTCGACGATGCCCACCGAGATCGCGGCCACGGCGTCGCGCAATGGCGAGGCGGTGATGCGCTTTTGCGCGATCAGCCAGGTGACCGCGTCGTGAGCGGCCACGTAGGCGCCGGTGATGGCCGCGGTGCGGGTGCCGCCATCGGCCTGGATCACATCGCAATCGAGATGAATCGTGCGTTCGCCCAGCAGCTCCAGATCGAACACCGCGCGCAACGAGCGGCCGATGAGGCGCTGGATCTCCTGCGTGCGGCCGCTTTGCTTGCCGCGTGCGGCTTCACGGTCGCCACGGGTGTGGGTGGCGCGCGGCAGCATGCCGTACTCGGCCGTCACCCAGCCTTCGCCACTGCCTTTTTTGTGCGACGGCACCTTTTCTTCCACGGACGCGGTGCACAGCACCTGGGTATCGCCAAACGCGATCAGCACCGAGCCTTCGGCGTGTTTGGTGTAGTGGCGGGTGATGGTGACCGGGCGCAGGGCGTCGACGGGGCGGGATTGGGTGCGGTGGAATGTCATGCGCCGTATTGTCTACGGTCGCAGGGCTGCTCCCTGCCCTCACGCACGCGCCCTGCCGCCAGCGCGAGAAGGAGGAACTCAGGTCTTCTTTTTCGTCGACGAGCGACGGATCGCTTCGTTGATCTCGCGGATCGAGCGTTCGATCTCGGCCTCGTCGAGCTCGGCCGAGATGGCCTCGCCCGTCATGCTGGCCTGGATGGTGGAGGCAAACACATCCTCGCCGAGCGAATTGGTGGACACATCCGCCGCGTTGTCGCTGGCATGCGGGCCTTCCCATTCCACAGCGAGCACGGTGACGTTGTCGCTGCGCTCGCCGCCCTGGCGCAAGCCCAGCTCCACCAACTCGGGCACCGATTGCGCCACCGGCGAGGTGGCCAGCTTCTGGGCGATGTCGATATCCGACACGCTGCTCCACAGGCCATCGGAGCACAGCATCATGCGGTCGCCCTGGCGCAGCAGCAGCGGGCCGGCGGCGTCAACCACCGGTTTGCCCGGGCTGCCCAGGCAGGTGAACAGCACCGATCGATTCAGGCGATGCTCGATCGGCACCACCTGCGAGAGCGTTTCGTGCAGCTCGGTGTAGGAATGGTCGCGTGTGCGGGCGATCAGTTTGTCGTCGCGCAACAGGTACAGACGCGAATCGCCGCAATGCGCCCAATAGGCCGCACCGCCTTGCATCACGCAGGCCACGATGGTGGTGCGCGGGGTATCCATCAGCGCCTTGTCGGTGGCGTAGCGCAGCAGCTGGTGATGGCCGGCCATGATCGCGTCGTGCAGAAAGCGGGTGGGATCAGCCAGCGTGGAACGCGCCTCGCGCTGGAACATCACCGCCAGCGTCTGCAAGGCCATCTGCGAAGCCACTTCGCCCTCGGGGTGCCCGCCCATGCCGTCGGCCAGCGCAAACAAGCCCGCGTCCCGGGTGTAGCAATAGCCCATCCGGTCTTCGTTCTTTTCGCGGCCGCCTTTGCGGCTGACCTGGTACACGCTGAATCGCATGGCGGCAGCTATGGCGGATCAGGACTTGACGCCCGCCTTGATGTTTTCGATCTGCAGCCGCAGGCGCTCCCCGAAGGTGAGGCGTGTGTAGCGGCGTTCGGTCTCGCGGGCCAGCTCCTTCTGCAGCGCAAACACGCTCTGCGGGCGCGACAGCGGGTCGAGCGCCATGCACCATTCGGTGACTTCGATCAGGTTATCGGAATACACATTGCGCAAGCGCGAGAGCGAGAGCGACAAACGATCCTTCTCGATGCGCTGCGGCGCGTCGTTCGGCGGATAGCCCTGCATGCAGGCGTAGATGCAGGCGCCGATGGCGTAGATGTCGGTCCACGGGCCCAGCGAGCCATCGCGGCGGTACATCTCCGGCGCGGCAAAGCCGGGCGTGTACATCGGGCGGATGAAGTTGCCCTCTTTGCTGAGCACTTCGCGCGCAGCGCCAAAATCGAGCAGCACCGCGCGGTTGTCGTTGGTGATGAAGATGTTGGCGGGCTTGATATCGAGGTGCAGCATCTTGTGCTGGTGCACGATGCGCAAGCCGCGCAGGATTTCATCGAACAGCGCGCGGATGGTGGATTCGCGGAAAACCTTGTCGCGCTTGAGATCGCGCGCGGTGACGATGAAATCCTGCAGCGTGTCGCCCTGCAGATAATTCATCACCATGTAGACGGTTTCGTTCTCGCGGAAGAAGTTCAGCACCGAGACCACGCTCGGGTGAGAAATCTGCGCCAGCGATCGGCCTTCTTCGAAAAAGCTCTTCAGCCCCAGGCGATACAGCGGCTGCTTCTCGGGCTTGACGCGCGGAATCAGCTCACCGGCGGCGCGCTCGGCCAGCGAGGCGGGCAGGTATTCCTTCAGCGCCACGAGATGGCGTTGGTCATCTTCGGCGACATAGACGACACCAAACCCGCCAGCGGCGAGCTTCTTGACGATCTGGTAGCCCCCGACCACGGTTCCCGCGGGCAGCGGGGCCGGTTTTGGCTTTGACATAATGATTTTTTAGCCAGGCGAAAAGGCTGCCATGTCAGTTTACAGCATGACCGGTTTTGCCACGGTGGCGGCCAAGCCCGGCGCCGGCAGCGACGCCGACGCCGATACCGCATCGCGGCCGACCGCGGCAGTGACGGTGGAGATCCGCAGCGTCAACAGCCGGTTTCTCGACGTCTCCTACCGCATGCCCGACGAGCTGCGCGCGATCGAGCCCGCGCTGCGCGAGCTGCTCACCGCCGCCTTGAAACGCGGCAAGGTGGAACTGCGCATCAGCGCCGGGCGCGAGGCCGATGCCGCGATGCCGGAGCCGACGCCGGAGCTGATGCATCGCCTCACCCGCATCGAAAGCACCGTGCTCGGCTGGAGCCGGCAGGCGCAGCCGCTCACGGTGAACGAGATCCTGCACTGGTGCCGCAGCGCGCCCCCGGCTCCGCGTGCGGCTGACGACACCCTGCTCGAAGCCGCGCGCCGCTGCATCACCGAGCTGAAGGAGGCGCGTGCCCGCGAAGGCGCGAAGCTCAGCGAGATCCTGATGCAGCGCGTGCAGCTGCTGCGCTCCCTCGCCACCCAGGCCGCGCCGATGGTGGCGATGGTCGTCAAGCGCCAGCAGGAGCGGTTTGTCGAACGCTGGAACGAGGCGCTGCAAAACGCCGGCGCCGGCGCCACCATCCCAGCCGAGGCGATGCGCGAACGGGCGCTGGGCGAAGCCACCGCCTATGCGCTGCGCATCGACGTGGCCGAAGAACTCTCACGCCTGAGCGCCCACCTGAGCGAGATCGAACGCCTGCTGGCCAAGGGCGGCGAAGTCGGCAAGCGGCTCGAATTCCTGATCCAGGAGCTGCAGCGCGAGGCCAACACCCTCGGCTCCAAATCGGCCGCACTCGAACTCAGCTCGATCGCTGTGGACATGAAAGTGGCGATCGAGCAGATGCGGGAGCAGGTGCAGAACGTGGAATGACAACACCAGGAATCCGGTGGCATCTTTCACATGGAATGACGACCATTCAGCCTACACAGTTCGGGGTAACGATGCGCGAAAGCGACGACCTGCAGGCACTGGACGTGGTGCGCATCATCGAAGCGCGGGGTTGATCTTTCCAAAGGCGGCGCGCAGCGCGTCAACTGTGCCAATACCGAAGGCCTGTTCCGCATCATCCAGTCCATCCCGTCGCCGAAAGCCGAGCCGTTCAAACGCTGGTTGGCCCAGGTGGGCTACGAGCGGGTGAAAGAGATCGAGAACCCTGAACTGGCAAGTGAGCGAGCCCGCACCTTGCACCAGACCAAGGGCTACCCGAAAGAGTGGATCGAAAAGCGCCTGCGCTCAATGGCCGTGCGCGGCGAACTGACCGACGAGTGGAAGGCGCGCGGTGTGCAGGAGGGCAAGGAGTACGCCATCCTCACCGCCGAGATCGCCCGCGCCACGTTCGGCGTGACGCCGGGCGCGCACAAGCAGCTCAAGGG
>JANMAS010000261.1:0-3273 GCA_031359975.1 Burkholderiales bacterium | reverse complement strand
GGTGCGTGTGTCGGCCACGGCCAACGGCGCATCGTTGACCGGCGTGACGGTGATGCGCAGCGTGTAGGTCGCGGTGAGAGATCCGTCCGACTCGGTATAGGTGGCGGTGGGCACGGTGCCGTTGTAGTTGGCCACCGGCGTGAAGGTGTAGGCGCCGGTGCTGCCGATGACCAGTGTGCCGATGCCGGCCAGCGTGGCGGTGGCGCCGGCCGCGTAGGTGGTGCCGTTGACGACGAACTGCGTCACGCTGAGCGCGCTACCTTCGACATCGCTATCGTTGGTGAGCACGTTGCCGGTGACCGGCCCGCTGTCTTCGGCCACGGTGCGCGTATCGGCCGATGGCCTCGGCGCATCGTTGACGGCGTTGACCGTGATGTTGACTGTGCCGGTGCTGGTGCCACCCTGGCCATCGGTGATGGTGTAGGTGAAGCTGGCGGGCCCGTTGTAATTGGCGCTCGGTGTGAAGACGACGCGGCCGCCGACGATGGCCACGCTGCCATTGACCGCGCCTTGCACGCTGGTGATCGAGAGCTGATCGGCATCGATATCGGTGTCGTTGCCCAGCAGCGCGCCCGGCGCGATGCTGATCGCCGTGTCTTCGTTGGTGCTGAGCGCATCGGCCACGGCCACGGGCGACCGGTTGCTCGTGTCGATGCCGATGATGGTGAAGGTGGCGGTGGCGGTATCGGTGGCGCCACGTGCGTCGGTCACCGTGTAGGTGAAGGTGTCGGTGCCCACCTGCCCGGTGGCCAGACCATTGAACTGGCCGTTCGGGTTGTACGAGAAGCTGCCGTCGGTGTTGATCGTGAGCAGCGCGCCGCTGGCCAGGGTGATGGTCTGGCCGGAGACGATCGTCACGCCGTCGATCGCGGTGATGGTGAACGTGTCGCCTTCGGCATCGCCGTCGTTGGCGAGCAGTTGGGCGGATGCGCCGGTGGGCACGTTGAGCACCTCGTTCTCGGCAATCGTGTAGGGCGTATTCACCTCGGGCGAGCCGGTCACCGTGAGGCCGGCGAGGTAGTAGTCCGAGCCATCGCCCGTCTGGTTGTTGTTGACGGTGGGCCGTGCCTCGAAGCGGATGCTGTCGAACACGGCGGTGCCGGTGTCGATGCTGAAGGTGCCCGAGCCTGCGCCGGGCGCCGTCTGGAAGGTGCCTGTGGCCACCACTTCGCCACGGTACAGCGCCACCCAGCGACCCACCTCGCCGCCATCCTCGGAGCCACCCATGCTGGCCACGTCGAAGGTGGCCTTGCTGGCCAGGCCGTTGAGGTTGACGACCAGGGATTCGCTCTGGCCGGTGATCAGGTCGTACTCGATCTGTCCGGGCACGCCGCTCGGGTACCCGCGCGACGAACCGGCTACGCCGATCGAATTGCCGGGGAAGGTGAAAATCGTGCTGGGCGTGCCGTCGGCCGAGAAGGCGTCGATGTCGATCGGCAGGCCCTTCGAGTCCAAGCCGGTCCACAGGTCGTCGGGCGCATAGTTGCCCAGGCCGAAGCTGTAGCCCGGGCCGCCGACGCCATCGTCAACCGGCTCGACCGTGTTGATGGCGATCGTGGCCACGGCGGTGTTGCTGTTCTGCACGCCGTCGTTGACGGTGAACTCGACCGTGCGCGGCACGGTGGTGAGATCGCTGTTCGGGTTGTCGAAGCTGATCGCGCGCAGGGCTGCCTGGTAGTCGGCCACACTGGCCGTGCCGCTGAGGGTGACCAAGTTGCCCACGATCACCGCGGTGATGCCCGGTGGCAGCGCGCCCACCACCAGCACATCGCCCACTTGGGCGTTGCTGAGGGTGACGATGGCGCCAGCGAGCAGGGTGTTGTCAGGATCGCTGATCGACAGATCGAGATCCGACAGCGCCGTGGCCGCGCCGTTTTCGTTGAACAGCGCGCTGTAGCCGGATCCGGCCGCGCTGGCGTCGAGGTCGAGCACGGGCGCCAGATTGACGGTGTACGTCTCGGTATCCGCGCCGGTGGCCGAGTTGCCGGCCGCATCGGTGGTGGTCACCGATGCGTTGATCGTGCGATCGGCATCGGCCACCAGATCGGAGCCCGCCACGGCGATGGCAAACGTATTGCCCGCCTGCACGAGGCCGGTGTAGCTGGTGCCGTTGACGATGAGGGTGACGGAATCGCCCACCTTCACATCGCCGCCCACGGTGCCGGTGACGGTGACATTGCCGCCGGCCTCGGCCGAGTTGACGATGTCGTCGGCCGTGATGTTGGCGTCGAGCGTGATCGTGGCGACCGGCGGCGTGGTGTCGACCGAGTAGCCTTCGGTATCGGTGGCGGTGGTCGCGTTGCCCGCTGCGTCGGTGGTCGTGACCGATGCGTCGATCGTGCGATCGGGATCGGCGGCGAGATCGGAGCCTGCCACGGCAATGGCGAAGGTATTGCCGGCTTGCACGAGGCCGGTGTAGGTGACGCCGTTCACAACGAGCGTGACGGTGTCGCCGACCTGCACATCACCACCCACGGTACCCGTGATGGTGACGTTGCCACCCGCCTCGGCGGCGTTGATGATGTCGTCCGGTGTGATGTTGGGGTCGAGCGCAATCGAGGCTGTGGGCGGTGTGGTGTCGACCGCGTAGCCTTCGGTATCGGTGGCGGTGGTCGAGTTACCGGCCGCGTCGGTCGTTGTCACCGATGCATCGATGACGCGATCGGGATCGGCGGCCAGGTCGGAACCTGCTACCGCGATGGCGAAGGTGTTGCCGGCCTGCACGAGGCCGGTGTAGGTGACGCCGTTGACGATGAGGGTGACGGTGTCGCCGACCTTCACGTCACCGCCCACAGTGCCGGTGACGGTGACGTTTGCACCGGCTTCCGCCGCATTGATGATGTCATCCGGCGTGATGTTCGGGTCGAGCGCGATCGAGGCGGCTGGCGCGGTTGTGTCGACCGAGTAGCCCTCGGTGTCGGTGGCCGTAGTCGAATTGCCTGCTACGTCGGTTGTGGTGACGGAGGCGGCGATCGTGCGATCGGGATCAGCTGCCAGATCGGAGCCTGCGACTGCGATCGCAAACGTATTGCCAGCTTGCACGATGCCGGTGTAGGTGACGCCGTTGACGACCAGCGTGACGGTATCGCCCACCTTCACATCACCGCCCACAGTGCCCGTGACGGTGACATTGCCACCGGCTTCCGCCGCATTGATGATGTCGTCCGGCGTGATGTTCGGATCAAGCGCGATCGAGGCGGCGGGCGGCGTGGTGTCGACCGCGTAGCCCTCCGTGTCGGTGGCGGTGGTCGCGTTGCCGGCTGGATCGGTGGT
>JANMAS010000177.1:0-2016 GCA_031359975.1 Burkholderiales bacterium | reverse complement strand
CAGTGATCGATGGCTGCTTGAAGCAGGCCTCGAGCGAGGCTCTTTCCACGCCAAGCGGGAAGGACGTACATGCCCACAACCAAGGCTTTGTGCTTGGTCTTGGGCTTGGCAGAGAACTCAAGCGCTACAGCACCCAAAAGGTCGTCACCCTCGAAGGCCCCGAAAGCAACGGTCAATGCGAGTGGATCAGCGATGCGCTTGACCCACCAAGCGTCAGGCTCCTTGGACCGTTCTTCCGGTGTGGACGTGAAGGCATCCGCCGCATGCTGGTACGCATGAAGCATCAACGCCTTGTATTGCGGCGCGTCCGAAGCGGACAAAACGGTGAAGTATGTTGGCATACGGCCTGCCTTTGCAACTCCGCTCAATAAAATAGCTAGGCGGCATTCTGCGCGAGTGGCAACTCAAGGACGACTTCGCCTTCATCGAGCCTGCCCGTATGGCGAAAGCCAATGCCGAGATAAAAGGGCTCCGGACACCCTGGGCCAGGAACATACGAGAGCTCCAGTGTCTCGAAGATACCTCTGCTTCGAACCTGGTCGATGACTTGCAAGAGTGCCGCGCGGCCGATGCCTTGGCCTTGAAACTTGGCATCAATCATGAAGCGCCATACGCCGACGCCTGGCCTCTCCGGAGGATGCTTTCCCAAGGACTCGTCTTCGAGCATCACAAAGCCCACCAACTCCTCTTCGCAATAGATGGCGCGGTACCAGGCCTCCGGCGCGAACAATGCTTGGGCCAATGAGACTGCGTTTGATGCCACGAACCCCTTTTGGCCTTCGGCAACGGAGAGCTTGACCACGGCACGTACGGTCTCGGCTGTGATCTCGCGCAGGCTGACTTGTTTGGCGCTAGCGCTCATGGGCGAAAACGTTGAAGTTGAGCGGCGGGCCAAGGCTTGCCGAGGGACGTTGTCTCGAACGACCCGTCAGGCGTCGGCATGTGGCTTTCAGGCAGGGAACTCACTGTCCCGGAGGTGGTTGCCAAAGTTCGACCTTGTTGCCCTCAGGATCCATGACCCAACCGAACTTCCCGTACTCGGAGTTGTCCATCTTCTCCAGGACGTTGCATCCTTCGTCCCGAAGCAACTGAAGTACAGCGGCCAAGTCCTCGACACGATAGTTGACCATGAAGGTGGCCTTGCTGGGTGCGAAGTACGCACCATCAGCGGCGCCGATGGACCACACGGTCGTTCCCTTTGTCGGATTGCCCGATGCGTCGGCCCACGTGAACGCCGTGCCTCCCCATTCTTGGACGTCGATTCCGAGGTGCTGCTTGTACCAAGCTCGCAGTGCGACAGGGTCGTTCGCGTTGAAGAAGATCCCTCCGATACCTGTGACTCTCTTCATTTCAGCCTCCGAAGTGAAACCAAGTTGGAGCGTACTGCGTTTGCGACGCCAAACGTTCGAGTTGTCAGCGACCGGCGTCATCAGGCTACCTCGGGGCTGTCCGCTTGAACGGGTTAGGCACCACTCGCGGCCTGAAGGGCAAGCGGAAGGTACTGAGCCAACTTCTTGTTGTTGATGTCCGCGACGGACTTCAGCTTCACGTGACGACGGCCTTTTCCCGAGCCCTCGAGGTGACCGAATGCGTCGCTGATGTTCGCGCCACGTCCAACAGCTACGCCGAGCGGTTCGGGTGCCTTGAGGAAAAACGCTTTGCTCACTGCATAGTCGCTGACTCCAAATTTCACGTGGTCGAACATGAGTCCTCCTGACGTGTGTGAGCCTGAGCGAAACCTAGCATTTGACATGAGCGGACCGCAAAGGCAGTCCGCGCAAAGGCAAGAATGGCGAACTGCCGTAGCGCGCCGTGCCTTTGCGGGCCCGCTCGATGGCAGGGTCAGGCCGCCGCCCGCTACCAGACCGAATGGCCTCGGTTGCCGGAGCGCTTGAAGACGGACTATTTTTTGCCGGAGACATACGCGAGTGCCGAACTGGCATGGGACTTGAAACTCCCAGCCTCACCGACCGGCAATGCAACCCATTCTTTCATGGGACGGCCTTTGCCAGAAGG
>JANMAS010000214.1:0-6051 GCA_031359975.1 Burkholderiales bacterium | reverse complement strand
CATGGTCTCGGTCAACTTTTCATTGTATTTCGCGCCGAGCACCGGTTTGCCTGCGTCCAGGCCCTGGAGCATCAAGTCCATGTGCGTATCGAAAACCAGGCCTGGATCGACATCCGGGCCCTGGATCGGGCAGGCGCCGATGGAGTGCTTGTGCATCGCCATGAACAACGTGGGTGCCACGATGGCCACCACCGCTTCGTGCACCGGCACGGGTCGAAATTCGCCGCGCTCGATGCCTTGTTGCAACACCCGGCTCAGCAAACGGTCTGCGGGAACCACCACCTCCTGGGCGTAGAACTCGGCCAGTTCGGGGAAGTTGCGCGCCTCGGCGATGATCACCTTGCAAATGCCACCGGCCGGCGCCTGCGCCACCCGCTCCCACCAGGTTTGCATCAGGCAACGCAGCAATTCCGCGCTGGTGCCTTCGAACTCATCGACCACCTGTTCGCCTTCGGCGATCACGTTGGAGAGGTTGCTGCGAATCACGGCCTTGAACAGATCTTCCTTGCTCGGGAAGTACAGATAAAGCGTGCCCTTCGATACGCCGGCGCGCGCGGCCACCTCTTCACTGCGGGTGGTGGCGAAGCCCTTTTCGACGAACAGGGCCAATGCCGCATCCAGCAATTCTTGCGGACGCGCCTCCTTGCGACGTTGGCGTGCGGCGTTCACGATCGGCTGGCGGAAAGTTACTGACTAGTGGGTCATTACGGTACGCCGAACGATCGCGGCCGTCAATCCCCGCGCATTCGAAGGCGCGGGTTGGCAGCGACTACGCGAGTTCGCGCAGGCCGGTCATCACCGGCAGCAGCTCCACCTCCACCGCATCGTGCAGCGCATCGATTTCCGCGCGATCGGCAGCGCGGCTGCACGCCGATTCGAGCGCCACACTCCTCTGGCGCAGCGTATCGGCGCCGATCGTGCCGGCCACCGAACCGAGGTTGTGCACGAGCCGGGTGGCTGAGCGCATGTCACCTTCGGCCAGAGCTGCGCGAAAGCGAAACGAAAACTCCTGGTGCCCTTCGCGAAACAGCAGCAGCATGCGTCGATACAGTTTCTGATTGCCCAGGGTGCGCGCGAGACCGGCGGCCACATCGATGCCCGGCAGATCGGCCAACGGCGCTGGAGCCGGTGCCGCATCGGCAATTGGCCTGGCTTCCGCCGGGCGTACCCAACGCGCGATCGTCTCGTACATGGTCGCGACGTGGATCGGCTTGGTGAGATGGTCGTTCATGCCGGCATCGATCGCCATGTCGCGTTCGAAGCGCATGGTGCTGGCTGTCATGGCGATGATCGGCAGATCCTTGTGTTGTGATTGCGCCCGAATCGCGCGTGTGGTTTGGTAGCCATCCATGCCGGGCATGTGGCAATCCATCAGCACCCCATCGAAAGGCTGGATGCGCAGGGCGTCGATGGCTTGTTGCCCCTCGTCGGCCAGCACCACCTCGATCCCGGCATCGGTGAGCAGGGCCATCACGAGTTCCTGGTTGAGGGGGTTGTCCTCAACCAACAGGATGCGCATGCCCTTGAGCCGCGCCTTGTGATCTTCCATCGTGGGACCCTCTGTACTGCCAGCCAGCATGGTAGAGACAATTTGTTCCCCTGTCGCCGCCATCGCCCTGGCAGGGCACGCTGAGGCTTGTCGTCTCTTTCGCGCCGGATTCAATCCGGCTGCGGCCGGGTGAGCCCGGCACCCGACGGCGCGCCGCGGGCTTCGGCCACACACGCCACCAGCTCATCGAGTTCGGCGATGCCGGTACGGTGATGCAGGAAGGCCAGCCGTATCGCCACCCGCCCGTTCAGCAGGGTGCTCGACACCCGAAAGCGACCCGAGCCGTTGATGGCCGCCATCAGCGCGGTGGTAGTGGCGTCGCCTTGCGCGGCTCGCCACACCACGATCGACAGCGCCGGTGCGAGCAGCACGTCGATGTCGGGCAGGGCGCGCAAGCGCAGCGCGGCCTGCGCAGCGAGATCGAGCGCGCTGTCGAGCGCCTGCCGGAATGCCGCCACGCCATGCAGGTGCAAGGGCAGCCAGACGAGCAAACCGCGAAACGGCCGCGTCAGCTCAGGGCCCCGGTCGAAATAGTGCGGCAGGTCATTGGCCGCAGGCACGTCGCGCATGTAGGCGCCGGCGCCAGCGTGGGCCGCGGCAAGCACGCCGGGCCAGCGCACCAGCAGCGCGCCCACGCCGTAGGGCAGTTGCAAGCCCTTGTGCGCGTCGAGCGTGACCGAATCGGCGCGGGCGATGCCTTGCAGTGCGTGTGCGCCTCGCGCGGTGAGGGCGAAGAAGCCGCCGTACGCGGCATCGACATGCAACCACGCGCCGCTTGTCGCGGCGATATCGGCGAGTTCGTCGAGCGCATCGATCGAGCCGGTGTCGGTGCTTCCGGCCACGCCGACGATCAACCACGGGCGCAGGCCGGAGCGCACATCGCTGTTGATCTGCCGCCGCAGCGCGTGGGTGTCGATGCGGGTGTGGGTATCCACCGGCACGGTGCGCACCTGCTCCGGCGCGATACCGCTCAGATGCAGCGCCTTGTGCAGGGAATGGTGGGCGTGCTCGGAGAGATACACCACGCCGCGCTGCGCGTCATAGGCCGGCCGGCTGCGGGCGCAGACGATGGCCGTCTGGTTGGCCATCGAGCCGCCGGACAGCAGGATGCCCTCGCTGTGCGGCGGCAGCCCAAGCGTGTCGGCCATCCAGCCCAGCACGCTCTCTTCCAGCGCGACGAGCGCCGGCGATTCGAAGGCTGCGCCGGTGAAGGTGTGGATGCCGCTGGCCAGCAAGGCGGCGATCGCGCCGCTGAACAAGCCGCCGCACGGGATATAGCCCAGATCGCCCCCGTGGGATTTGCTCCAGCCGCCCTGCGCTGCGGCGAGCAGCCTGCCCAGCAGCGGCTCCAGCGCAGCGGGTGCTTCGGGTGGCGATGCGCGCATCGCAGCGATGTGCTGGTCCGGCGTGTCGCGGTGGATCGGGCTGTCGGGGCCGTATCGCTGCAGTTGTTCGAGCAGCGCCAGCGCGCCATCGGCCAGGCGCCGCCGATCGGCGGCGGGCAGATCGAGCGGCGCGGCCGTTGGCCCGGTCACGCGCCACCCAGGGCCCACTTACGGCCTTGCAACGCTGCGCGCCCCGAACTGCGCCTCGAACCAGTCGGCCAGCATCTGCTTTTCATGGCGCAGCGGCTCGTTGGTCGAGCGAATGCTGCCGTGGCCGAGGTAGTTGAGGTCAACCACGTTGGCTTCGCCGCTGCGCAGAACCTGGCCACCGGATTCAACCGTGTAGCGCATCGTGATGCGGGGCCAGTCAGCCGCGCCCTTGAGCACGCGCAGGTCGTTGAGCATGCGCCCCGGCCGCATCTCGCCGGCCAGATCCACATCCAGCACATCGATATGCATGGTGTGCCCGGGCGGCAGCAGCTTCGTGCCCAGCGCCTGCAGCGTCTGCTCGAGTTGCTTCAGGTTGCCAGGCTCATCGAAGCGGCGGTTGCCGGCATCGGCGAACCGCTCAGGCGCGATGAAGGTGACGCTCACCGGGCTGTTGACAGGCGACTCCGAAGCGGCTGCGGCTGCCGTGGTGACCGATGCCACCGCCATGGCCACGACAGTAACGAGGGTTTGAATCGGTTGGTTCATCGCTGGCTCCTGGTTGCGAGGCGCGCGCGCATCGGGCGAGCTCATTCTGGATCAACGCGCGCAGCCTGTCTCGGGCCGACAGGGCTCACCCCGGCGCTGGCGCCTGCAAGCGGATCACCTGCCCCGCCACCCGCACCCGCTGCCCGGCGCGCAGTTTGCACGTCTTGCGCGATTCCGGTAGCCCGTCCACCTGCACCTGGCCCGAGGCCACCATCGCCTTGGCGATGCCGCCGCTGGCGGCCATGCCGGTGGCCTTGAGCAAGGCATCCAGCGGGATGAATTCGCCACGTAGCGCGAAGGCCAGTTCGTCGGCAGGTGATTCGAAGGGCGGAGATGACTCGGTGGTCAGGGGCGTGGTGGTCATCATGTTGAACGAGGAATCCTGGTGCGCCGAGGCTGTTGCTCGGCAGGTTTGTGGATGGTTCAGTGGGCGAGGGCGTGCAAAGTTCGCTCAATACAGCGCAGGAGCGTCAATCTAGGGATGTCAACCCATCGCCGTGTCAGCGCATTCTTTACAGCAACAGCAGTTGAACGCTGACACCCACTTGCGGCGGATGCGCATGGCGCCGGCGTCAACCAGCCCCTAGATTTGGACGAAGACAACGTACCTGCCAAGATTCGAAGGAGCCCGCCATGAACACCCTGACCATGCCGCTGCAGAGTCACTCACACTACGAGCTGCGATTCAAGTCGCTGTTTCATGAAGGGCGCGCGCTGGCTTTCCCGTGCGATGCCGGCGGTCTGGTGCATCTCGATGCGCTGAGCGACACCGCCCGCAACAATTATCTCTACGCTCGCGCGGTGGTGGGCCGCGAGTTTGCCGCCCCTGCGGTGCAACTCGCCGACATGCATTGACGGGCTTGCAGGCAAGGATGCCCTGACAGCCACCGCGGTAGCGGTGGCTCGTCATGCCACTGCGGCGGTGGTGGCTCGTCATTTCCCCCAGCTGTCTTTCAGCGTGGTGGTGCGATTGAAAACCGGCTGGTCGCTGCGATGATCCACCCGGTCGGCCACAAAATAGCCGTGGCGTTCGAACTGGTAACGCGTTCCCGGCTGGGCTGCGGCCACGGTGGGCTCCAGGTAGGCTGACACCACCTTCTTGCTGTTCGGGTTGAGCCCGGCCTTGAAATCCTTGCCGCCCGCATCGGGCTGCGGATCGGCGAACAGCCGGTCGTAAAGGCGCACTTCGGCGGGTACCGCGTCGTGCACGCCCACCCAGCTCACCACCCCCTTGACCTTGATCCTGTCGGCCCCCGGCGTGCCGCTGCGGGTGTCGGGCACCAGCTTGGCCTGCACCTCGATGATCTGGCCGTCGAAGGCCTTTCTCACGCCGGTGCACTCGATCACGTAGCCGTACTTCAGGCGCACGGTGCTGCCGGGCAGCTTGCCGCCTTCGCCATCGAAGCGCGGCGGGTACAGGCGGTGGTAGCCCTTGAGCGGCTCTTCCATGAAATCGTCGCGCTCGATCCACACCTGCGGGCCGAGGGTGAAATGGCGCATCGCGGCGGGTTGGCCCGCATCCGGGTTCACACCCGGCAGCGTGGGTGCCTGGCAGTCCAGCGTGGCCTCGGGGCCGATCACCTCGCGCCAGTTGATCAGCACCAGCTTGAGGGGATCGAGCACCGCCATGGCGCGGGGGGCTTTGGGATCCAGGTCTTCGCGCAGGGCGATTTCGAGCGAGGCGTAGTCGATCCAGCCGCCGGATTTGCTCACGCCCGAGCGCTCGCAAAACAGCGCCAGCGCTTCCGGCGTGTAGCCGCGACGGCGCAGGCCCACCAAGGTGGGCATGCGCGGGTCGTCCCAGCCGTCGACGATCTTGTCGTCGACCAAGGCCTTCAACTTGCGCTTGCTGGTGATCACATAGGTGACATTGAGCCGCGCAAACTCGTACTGGTGCGGCAGCGGGCGGGCGAGCAAGCCGAGCTCGGCGAGTTTGTCGAGCAGCCAGTCGTAGAACGGCCGCTGATCTTCGAACTCCAGCGTGCAGATGCTGTGGGTGATGTTTTCGAGCGCATCCTCGATCGGATGCGCAAAGGTGTACATCGGATAGATGCACCAGGCATCGCCGGTGTTGTGGTGGGTGGCGTGCTTGATGCGGTAGATGGCCGGATCGCGCAGGTTCATGTTCGGCGAGGCCATGTCGATGCGCGCGCGCAGCACCATCGAGCCATCCGGGTGATCGCCGGCCCGCATGTCGCGCAGGCGCGCCAGGTTCTCCTGCGGCGATCGCGCGCGAAAGGGGCTGTCGGTGCCGGGGGTGTTGAAGTCGCCCCGGTTGGCGCGCATGGTGTCGGCGTCTTGCTCATCCACATAGGCCAGGCCGGCGCCCACCAGCGCTTCCGCGGCGCTGTACATGAAATCGAAGTAGTTGCTGGCGTAGTACAAGTGGCTCACCGGGCCGGCGCCGAAGTCGGCCTTCCA